>NZ_LN812102.1:1805528-2122970 GCF_000942395.1 Risungbinella massiliensis | reverse complement strand
GTTTCACGTGTCCCGCCGTACTCAGGGTCCGTCTCGGAGGGAAGCAAGTTTTCCATACAGGGCTGTTACCTGCTATGGCGGGTCTTTCCAGAACCACTTCTGGTACCTGCTTCCTTGATAACTCCTAGTGAGACGCCCTACAACCCCAAACATCGNGGGGAGAACCAGCTATCTCCAAGTTCGATTGGAATTTCTCCGCTACCCACAGCTCATCCTATGATTTTTCAACATCAACAGGTTCGGACCTCCATTGCGTGTTACCGCAACTTCATCCTGGCCATGGGTAGATCACTTGGTTTCGGGTCAACGACTACGTACTGTACGCCCTATTCAGACTCGCTTTCGCTGCGGCTCCAGCTTCTCGCCTTAACCTTGCACGTAACCGTTACTCGCCGGTTCATTCTACAAAAGGCACGCCGTCACGGGTCAAGCCCGCTCCGACTGATTGTAAGCACACGGTTTCAGGATCTATTTCACTCCCCTCTCGGGGTGCTTTTCACCTTTCCCTCACGGTACTGGTTCACTATCGGTCGCCAGGTAGTATTTAGCCTTGGGAGGTGGTCCTCCCGGATTCCGACGGGGTTTCACGTGTCCCGCCGTACTCAGGGTCCGTCTCGGAGGGAAGCAAGTTTTCCATACAGGGCTGTTACCTGCTATGGCGGGTCTTTCCAGAACCACTTCTGGTACCTGCTTCCTTGATAACTCCTAGTGAGACGCCCTACAACCCCAAACATCGAAGATGTTTGGTTTGGGCTAATCCCGTTTCGCTCGCCGCTACTCAGGGAATCGCGTTTGCTTTCTCTTCCTCGGGGTACTTAGATGTTTCAGTTCCCCCGGTCTGCCTCTTACCACCCTATGGATTCAGGTGGCAGTACTTGCTCTTCAAGCAAGTGGGTTGCCCCATTCGGAAATCTCCGGATCAAAGCTCACTTACAGCTCCCCGAAGCATATCGGTGTTCGTCCCGTCCTTCATCGGCTCCTGGCGCCAAGGCATCCACCGTGTGCCCTTAGTAGCTTTACCTCGGTCATTACTTTTCGGTGATTGCAACAAAACGTAAAAGACTTCCACGATATTTGATGTCGTAGGAAAACTTTATTACGTTTTCTTACTTGGCTTTCTGTATCTAATTTTCAAGGTGCGTTTCATTTTGTGTGCCGCTCGTGGCGACAAGAAATAATATAACAGGCTTGCACAATTTATGCAAGCCTTTTTTCTAGATTTTTATTTGCTTTAGTAGCTTAGGATCCAAAAATCTTTTTGCAAAACGCTTCTCTTCCTCTGTAAACGTAGGCACTACTTCATCTGACTGCTCGGTAATTTGTAGGATTCCTCGCCCTTTGTCTACAAAACCTCCTCCAGTCAACGCACTAGAATCAAAGGAAATCTTTTTCTTCTCAAGCTCAGATCGCGAAACATTTGGATAGGGATCCATCGTAAACTCAATGACGTTTTTGTCTTTTAAATATAAGAAGTCAATTTGGTCGAACCGGTTATTACGCAACATATACGAGATAAACACCGGGTTATGAAACTTAGAGAGCTCATCCAAAAATTCAATTCGTTCTTCCCTCATCCCAGAATGATGAGAATAAAAAACACCCCAAGAGATAAAGTCATAGGTTGGTAGAAAAGAATGTAACTTGTATTGATCTGTTAAGAATACCTTTCCTTTATAGTCTAAATTTTGTTGCACGTATTTTACATCACTCGGTTTGCTCTCTGTCACAGCTTTTCGATAAGCCTCGCCATACTGGAAGTCAGTGATAATCTGACCATTGACCATAATGAGCAAAATGAGCACTGTAGCTAATATTGTTTTCGCATACTCTTTGAATTTGTCTAAATTGGTAACCCAGTTAATGATTCCAGCAATCCCAATAAGAGTAAGTAAGTGGAGAAAGTCCAACATTTTAAAGTGAAGAAGCGGCTTCCCTATTGCCAATCCTACATGCCCCAACATTTGCCACACGATACACGTAATCATTAACCAACCAAATCGTTTGTAATAACTATTGATTTGTGTCATAAAAATCAGCGCGATGAATCCTATTGCAAATGCAAAGTCACTCATACTAGAAAATCGCAGAGGTAGATCTAACATATATTGTTTGAAGTAATGCGCTTGAGATGGATAGACTCCATATTCAAAAAGATTTATTAAGAGCGGCAACCAAAAAAGCGCGCTAAAGAAAGCAACCACCACTAAGACTAATAATGGATGACCAATCAGTCTCATTGCAGCTTGCCAAGACCTTTTTTGATATAGACTCACCCAAAATTGCAAAATCAGGTAGAGGATCATTAAAAAGAACCAATAATAATATGTTTGAAAAAGTATGGCACCCAATATCCCCCCAACAAGCAAAGAGAAGTAGCGCTTTCTCCCGTCAGGTTTTACTTTAGGCTGAGCATATGTGAACCACCAAGGTATAATCAGCGCCAAACTCAGAAACTCATATTGCTTGTGAAAAAAACTAACATGTAGTAGTAAAAACAAACTTATCGTGAATACCATAGAAAACCTTTTGGAAATCAGCCGACTCCATAACAGGTAAATCATCGGAGGCAATATTGCTGCTAAGGCAAACAGAGCATAACGCACTATTTGATAAGGCTCGATCCCGATAATGGCAGCTATTTTCCCCAGAATATAGAAATATAGCGGGGGATAAAAAGCTGCTAAATCTTTGTATGTAAAATCAACAAATGTGTGGTAGTTTGCATATTTGGTAATAGCTGCTGTAACAAACTCAAGATCTGATTCTACTCCACTATAGCTAAAATAAGTGTTACGAAGCACAAATACATTAAACAAAGTAAATAAGTATCCAAACCAGAGTACAGTCCACCACTCTGTATTCTCTGATACAATTCGGACTCTTTTTTGAAAAAGTATCCAGAGAATCCCTAGAATCATTCCTAGCCAAAGTAGGTTGGGAAACAACTTTTCCCAAATCTTATAGTTTGGAATACCTACTAACTTTAATCCTATGGAACTAATGAACGTTATGGTGAGATACAAGAGAAACGTGATCCGTTTCTTTTGTGTTAGCGACATTTTTTGTTCTCCTACCTTTTATTCTTTGTCTTCCTCATATTTTCCTATCATAACATGCTTCATCCTTTCAAAAAACGAAAGCATAAAAAAACCCTTTGCTATATAGCAAAGGGTAAAAAGTCATATTCTCTGAAAACGAAAGGTGAGAGTAACATAGCCGGGTAAGACATTCCAATTTGTATCATGAAAGATACTCCATAGAAAGGAGGTGATCCATCCCCACCTTCCGGTAGGGATACCTTGTTACGACTTCACCCCAATCATCTGCCCCACCTTCGGCGGCTGAGTCCGTAAGGTTCTCTCACCGACTTCGGGTGTGACAAACTCTCGTGGTGTGACGGGCGGTGTGTACAAGGCCCGGGAACGGATTCACCGCGGCATGCTGATCCGCGATTACTAGCGATTCCAGCTTCACGTAGGCGAGTTGCAGCCTACGATCCGAACTGAGACCAGCTTTATGAGATTAGCTCCCCCTCGCGGGTTCGCAACCCTTTGTACTGGCCATTGTAGCACGTGTGTAGCCCAAGACATAAGGGGCATGATGATTTGACGTCATCCCCACCTTCCTCCGGCTTTCACCGGCTGTCTCGTTAGAGTGCCCAACTAAATGCTGGCAACTAACGATAAGGGTTGCGCTCGTTGCGGGACTGAACCCAACATCTCACGACACGAGCTGACGACAACCATGCACCACCTGTCACCGTTGCCCCGAAGGGAAGGGGTATCTCTACCCCGGTCAACGGGATGTCAAGCCTTGGTAAGGTTCTTCGCGTTGCTTCGAATTAAACCACATGCTCCACCGCTTGTGCGGGCCCCCGTCAATTCCTTTGAGTTTCAGCCTTGCGGCCGTACTCCCCAGGCGGAGTGCTTAATGCGTTAGCTGCGGCACTGAGGGCGGGAAAGCCCCCAACACCTAGCACTCATCGTTTACGGCGTGGACTACCAGGGTATCTAATCCTGTTTGCTCCCCACGCTTTCGCGCCTCAGCGTCAGTTACAGCCCAGAAAGTCGCCTTCGCCACTGGTGTTCCTCCCGATCTCTACGCATTCCACCGCTACACCGGGAATTCCACTTTCCTCTGCTGCACTCAAGCGCTCCAGTTTTGGAGGCGAACAATGGTTGAGCCATTGCCTTTAACCCCCAACTTAAAGCGCCGCCTGCGCGCGCTTTACGCCCAATAATTCCGGACAACGCTTGCCCCCTACGTATTACCGCGGCTGCTGGCACGTAGTTAGCCGGGGCTTTCTCCTTAGGTACCGTCAGAACTTCTTCCCTAAGAACAGAGTTTTACAACCCGAAGGCCGTCATCACTCACGCGGCGTTGCTCCGTCAGGCTTTCGCCCATTGCGGAAAATTCCCTACTGCTGCCTCCCGTAGGAGTCTGGGCCGTGTCTCAGTCCCAGTGTGGCCGGTCACCCTCTCAGGTCGGCTATGCATCGTCGCCTTGGTAGGCCATTACCCCACCAACAAGCTAATGCACCGCGGGCCCATCCTCAAGCGAAAAACTTTTACATTGCTCTCATGCGAGAGCAATGATTATCTGGTATTAGCACCGGTTTCCCGGAGTTATCCCAGGCTTGAGGGCAGGTTGCCCACGTGTTACTCACCCGTTCGCCGCTAGGTTCCCGAAGGAACCCCGCTCGACTTGCATGTATTAGGCACGCCGCCAGCGTTCGTCCTGAGCCAGGATCAAACTCTCCGATAAAGTTGAGTTTGAAAGCTCAATAGTAAATCATCTGGCTAAATGTGATACATCTCACTCTTTCGTTTTCAAAGAACATCATTGCTTTTTTGTTTGTGCCGCCTTGTCGCGGCGACAAGAAATAATATATCATGCTAGATTAATAGAGTCAATACTTTTTTTACTTTTTTAATGGAGTAAAAAAACTTCTACCACTGCCAAGTATCCCATTCCTGGTAATCCTAAGAAACCTACAATAAAACCAGTTATGGGGTTAATCGCGAACTCAAATCCAAAATTTTTGCCTACCAGATTAATGAGAAAGAGAATAATCGCTCCTGTAGCAGAGTACAAAATTCCATACCATACATACTGTAGTGGCTTTCGAACCGATTTGCTAAGTAGCATTAAGATTCCAATCCCAGCTAAAGCGATCCAGATCCAATATTCAAGCTGAAACATATCGATTCCCCTTTCCTATCTCTTAGGAAAGGCTATGCAAGACAAGTTCGTAAGATACCAATAAAGGCACCTAATATTGAATAGGATCCTACATTCTGTTCTAGTTATGCCACAAAAAACAGCAGTTGATCCCCGACTGAAAATTTGAAAGAAGGTAGGGGATCAACTGCCTCAATCTGTTAGGTCAAGATCAATAAACTGCGCGACTGACCGAAGTTACCTTTTAAAGTTCTCTTCTACCCTCTAACGCTTTGGTAAGAGTTACTTCATCTGCATACTCCAGATCCCCTCCGACAGGCAATCCGTGCGCAATGCGTGTAACTTTTAAGCCAAAAGGTCTAATCAATTTGGAGAGATACATGGCTGTAGCCTCTCCTTCGATATTGGGGTTGGTAGCCAATATTAGCTCTTGAACTTGATCGTTACTCAATCGTTGAAGTAAATCAGGAATTCGTAACTGCTCAGGACCAATTCCTTCAATGGGACTGATGGCACCGTTTAAAACGTGATACAGACCGTTATATTCACGGGTACGCTCCATCGCCATCAAATCTCGAGTATCTTGAACTACACATATTACGGACCGATCCCGTTTTTTATCTTGGCATATATAACAAGGATCTTGATCCGTGATATTGCCACAGATGCTACAAGTATGCAGATCCCGTTTTACCCGTACCAACGCTTTAGCAAAATCTATTACATCATCTTCTTCCATTTTGAGCGTATAGAAGGCCAAACGTTGAGCTGTTTTAGGACCGATTCCTGGGAGCCTCATAAAACTTTCCATCAATTTAGTAAGGGGTTCTGGAAGATACAATCGCGAGACACCTTTCTTTAAAAGAGTCCAGGGATATTTAGTCCTTGGGTAAAGCGTCCCATGTCTTTTTCCATCATTTCATCTACTTGTTTCATCGCATCTTGGATCGCTGCTAGCACCAAGTCCTGAAGCATTTCTACATCATCTGGATCTACTGCTTCTGGAGCGATTTCCACTGCTTTTACTTGTTTTTGCCCAGTCATGGTAACTTTCACTACACCGCCACCAGCAGTTCCTGTAACTTCTTTCTTTTCGAGTTCTTGTTGAGCTTTTGCCATCTCTTGTTGCATTTTCTTTACTTGTTTCATCATTTGATTCATATTACGCATTAACTGTTTCCTCCATTCAAATCTTGATTCTCATCGTATACCTCTACAACCTCATTACCGAATAAATCTTTCGCCTTCTTTACAATATCATCTTGCAAGGAAGTTGCAGTATCTTTTTTTTCTTTCAATATCGGATTTTGGGGAATCGCTTTTTTTGTATCGACGGATTCTTCCCATTGAGTAAGCATAATTGTTTTTAATTGGTAGGGCTTGGCATAAACTTGTCGCATAATATGCTCGATCAATTGCCTGTTCATTGCTTTTTCTGTAGTATCCCGATGAATCTTGCTACGAAACGCAACTAACACTTCAGCTCCTCGAACAGCTACTGGTTCTCCGTCTACCAACCAAGCATGAACCGTAATTTTTTCTTCTTTTACTTTGTGAAGAACTTGATTCCAACCCCTTTTGATCTCTGGCAAACCATCTGTCCCAAATCCTTGGAGCTTATTGGTAATGGCAACAGAACTTGCAGGAGATCTTGCAGGTTTAGACTGTACGGATGGTGGTTTTAGTTCGGGAGCGGTTTCTGCTTGTTTCACCTGACTAGACTGAACAGGAAGTCCTTTAGTAGAGAGTTGTTCCACTTGTCGTTCTAATAGAGTCACTTTTTTTTGTAGAGTATTCCAATCAGCTAATTCTTGATCTGTTTGCGCTAGTCGGATAATCAACATCTCTAGAAAAATCCTTGGATAGGGTGTCCATTTTAGCTGTTGTGATGCTTGAAGAAGTTCTTCCATCACGCTTGTTAGTCTAGAAACAGACAGGGTCTGAATATAAGATATTTCCTTCTCTAGGAAAGGATAGTCTCTTTCTTGAGAAGCACTAGTTTTACTCAATAATATGTCACGACATAACAACGTACAGTCTTGAATTAACTTATCAGGTTCCAACCCATCTTGTATAAAAGAATCTACTTTTTCAAGTGCGGATTGGGTGTTTGTTTCCAAAACATCTCGAAGAAGATTCCAAATCGCAATAGGTGACACAGAACCAACCATCGCATGAATAGTTTCTTCCTTTACAACTCCTGCTCCAAACGAGATTGCTTGATCCAACATACTGAGCGCATCCCGCATCCCTCCGTCTGCAAGCCTCGCAATTGCCCAGAGTGCTGATTCTTCGAAATCAACTTCTTCTCTTTCGCATATATAGGAGAGCCTGCTTACCATCTTTTCTAACTGTATCCTGCGAAAAGGGAACCGTTGGCATCTAGAGAGGATGGTTGGAAGTAATTTGTGGGGCTCAGTAGTAGCTAATATAAAAATCACATGACTAGGTGGTTCTTCTAATGTTTTAAGTAACGCATTAAACGCCTCTGTCGTAAGCATATGTACTTCATCGATGATATACACTTTATATCTCACATCAGTAGGTGCATAGCGTACATTTTCACGTAAATCTCGTATCTCATCTACTCCCCGGTTGGATGCAGCATCAATCTCTACTACATCTAAGGAGGAGCCTGCTTGGATACTTTTACAAGCGTGACATTCATTACAAGGTTCCGCTTGGGGACCATTCTCACAGTTGACTGCCTTGGCAAAAAGTTTGGCCGCACTGGTTTTACCTGTTCCTCTTGGACCACTAAACAGATAAGCATGAGAAAACTTGGATTCTTGTAAAGCGTTCATCAATGTCTGCGTTATATGTTCTTGCCCAATAAGGTCGGAAAACCTTTGTGGTCGCCACACTCTGTACAAAGCTTGATAAGACATGACCAACACTCCAACCGATCTCTACTAAGATCTAAGTTCTAACCTGCTAACATCATACTATACCCAGATATCCCGATCAAAAAAGAAACCACTCCTATGAGTGGTAATTAAGCGAACTTCTATCATCAGGAGATATCCCCATTGATAGTAGTTGAACTTATCAGCTCTTTTAAAGGAAAGAGCGTTCTTTCCCGTTAAGCTCTGAATCAGCCAAATGCTCTTACGTGAAAATCGGAAAAAACAATTGAAAACAACATCCATTAGGAGAAGATTGTAATCTCATCTTCCCACCTATTTCCCGAACTATTTGTTGGCAGATCGGCAATCCCAAACCTGTTCCGTGTTCTTTTGTTGTAAAAAAGGGCTCAAATATTTTTTCTTGGAGGTGAACCGGGATTCCAGGACCATTGTCTACAATTTCTACTAAATGCATAAAAGAGTCCGTCTTTTTTAGATTCAACCTAAGCTGACCACCAGACTCACCCATTGCCTCAATTGAATTTTTACTAATATTGAGAAATACTTGTTTAAGCAATTCCGCATCACCATGCAGATTGGCGACAGGTACTGAAGGGATATCATAGGAAAGATCAATATTATGCAATCTTGCCTCACTTTCAATAAGAGGAAGAATCTCATGTAATACTTCTTGGACACTAACAACCTGGCGATTTACTTCTCGCGGTCTACTAAGTACAAGAAACTCCGAGACCAAGTGATTAATTCTACTGATCTCCTTCAACATAATCTCGATGTACGACTTTTCTTTTAGCTGTCCAATCTCTTGCATGCGATCCCCTATCATTTGCAAAAATCCTTTGATGGAGGTAAGAGGATTTCTGATTTCGTGGGCTGTACCTGCTGCAACTTGTCCAATTGTAGCTAATCGATCATGGAAACGTACTTGTTCTGTTAAACGATACTGTTCAGTCTTGTTCTCTATAATAAAAAAGGTAAACCCTGTCTCTTCTTGTCTTCCTTTCCGAAGTACCAAGTGCTCTAGGGATCCATTTAGTTTCCAACTCAGTTCTAGTTGTTCAAAAGGAGAATAGGTCGTGTTGAGGAATTGCGCTAAGCGGTCTAATTCTTTTTCCTGTTGATCTAAACAAGAGATGAGATCCCAGACTCTACGACCGTAGGCTGCTCGGGCCTCAATCCCAAGCATGGAACAACCAATATTATTTAATTCTACTATCGCTTCTGAATGATCCATAACGAGCAATCCTATGTTTAGTTGCGATAAAAGAGCAGAAACAAAAGGAGAAGGCCGTTCTTCACTTTGGATCGTACGATAAGGAAGAAATGAGTACATTCGACGATTCGCTAAATTATTCATTACTTGCATTTCCGTCTGAGCCATTCAATTTCCACCACACTCAATTTTCCTCATGTTTTTTATACAACTAGATTTAAGTTCCGTTTGGAGCAACAATCACTGAAAAATCTTGAATAGAATCGTTCCGTTGCTTTGACAAAGTCACTCCTTAGATCAAGATGTTCTTCATTTTGCCAATTTCAAACGAATCTTTTGAACATTTTTCTCTATTTTTCTATTCGCTACCCGCTACACACTTCCTTCTTTTTCCATATAAAATCAAAAATAAAAGCCGCCCATCAGGACAGCTTCTCATTACGATATGTAAATCGGGCCCCAGCTCCGATCTAGAAAACCCACGCGGACTTTGACTTTCCAGCTCGAATCAGGCTACCCTACGGCACACGAGAAATCACCCTTAGTGCTGCTTCCTTCCGGACCTGACACGGTTCGAGAGCACCCGTTGCGTAGGACCCAATCGTCCACACTTTCCAGTCAAACCAGACCATGACCAATCTAGACCTCGACAGGGACTTCAGTCCCGCTAAGGCGGATTGCAGGTTACAGGGCACCGCCAGTTCCCCACCTAGCCCGATAGACCTCATTATAACAGAGAGCAGAGTAAATCTCAATCACTGGAAAAATAAAACAGCTACAAGCGTTCGCCTGTAGCTGTTTTGGTTGGCGGAAAGGGTGGGATTCGAACCCACGACAGCCTAATGACTGTACCTGCTTTCGAGGCAGGCTCCTTCGGCCTCTCGGACACCTTTCCATCTAGACATTAATATATCATACAGAAAACGAGGCTATACGTCAAGGTACTTACAACAGATGAAAGTAACCTGATACGTAGTTGTTTAGGTTTATCGGATGGTTTTCGCTTCAGCTTACTTGAAACGGCTACTATGACTTTAGCAGGGAAAAATAACTAGCTATGTACTGAAAACAAACACATTTAATTAGAGTATAGATAGCTTGTTGCATTAATCCAAGTTAATCATAGGCGCACCGCCCATTTTTCCCGCATCTGATCTACTCCAGTTCCCTACCGCTCATAGTCGCATCTCAAAAGGGGGAACCTCTGGCTTTGAGATGATTATGGCAACATGCACTATAGAGATAAAGAGCATATCCACTTCTTTTGTCCTTTTCGCTTTATTTATCTAGTGCCATACGTTTTTCTAGCTTTTTCTTTCGGCGTATCTCTTGAAAAAAATCCTTTAAGATTTGGCTACATTCCTCTTGCAAAACATTTTCTATCACTTCTGTTTGATGGTTGAAACGAGTGTCTTGCAACAGATTCATTAAGGACCCGACACAACCTGCTTTTGGATCTCGGGTTCCATAGATAACACGAGAGATACGTGACTGTAAAATGGCTCCAGCACACATAGGACACGGTTCCAAGGTGACATAGAGTTCGCAATCCACTAATCTCCAACTACCTATTTGTTCTGCTGCTTCTTGAATGGCAATACACTCTGCGTGAAGCAATGGATTTTGTTCTATCTCTCGGCGATTATAACCCCGTCCAATGATCTGCTTATCCAAAACTACTACTGCGCCAATCGGTACCTCGCCTAACTCTCTTGCTTTTTCTGCTTCCTGTAGTGCCGCCCGCATCATCTGTTCCTCTAACATATCAAAACTCCTTAGACTCTAAGTGATCCCGGAACTTATTCGTTTTGCTACTCGTTATCCTATCATAAAAATATCAACAAAAAGAAAAACCGCTCGTTAGAAGCGGCTTAAAATCAATGTCGAAGTTGTTCTGTAAACGTAAACTCCTTTAAGGAAAGTGCCGGCACTCGACAAGTAGAGCCAAACCAGGAACTAACCAGCTGCGTTTGCGAACCAACTGCTGTTACACTTTGGAATGCCTCATTAAGCTTTTGTGTAAACCGGAGATTGTAAATGGGTGCTTTGATTTGTCCATTCTCCACTAAAAATGTACCATCACGTGTGGTACCCGTTAGAAGCAAATCTTTCGTATTTTGCATTCCTATATAATGAAAACGAGTAACCAGAATTCCTCGTTCCATTCCTTTTAACATCTCTTCTATCGAATCTTTTCCCGCTTCTAAATGTAGGTGTGTTGGAGTAGGGCCACTCATTCCTTGTAATTTCTTTATTGGAAACTGCCCATTTCCTGTGCTTTTCTGTTGATAGCGCTTTGCCGTATCTATATCATATACCAAACCATTGGCAACCCCTTCTTGAATGAGAGGAACCTTTTTTCTGGCTTGTCCATCCCAATCAAAAGCTTCTGGAATGCCATCTTTGGAGAGCGGATCTTCTGTAAGAGATAATTTTTCATCCCAAACACGATACCCCATCTTACCTGATAAAAAACTTTGACCTTCATGATAATGGGTAGGGTTAAAGCTATTACTAATAGATAATATAAGGTCTCCTACTGCCTTTGGCTCTAATAGGACAGGGTACTTCCCAGGTTCAAGAGAAATTGGGTTCTGATTGCCCAAACATTTTTCTATTGCGATTTTCGCAATCTTTTGAGGATCCATTGCCCCAAACGACTTATCTGTCTGTTCTGCATAACCAGAACCTTTTTCCCCCATTACTACGGTATGTAATTTTGCACAACTTTGTCTACCAAATAGTCGAACCCCTTGCGAGTTAGCCACCACTTGATCGCGCAAAAAGAGTTGACATGCACCAGCAGCTTGCAAAGAGTGAGAGGTTGCTTCTTCCACTATTTGTTGCACGGCTTGTACCATTTCTTCTGGTGAAACAAACTCAGAAGCATCATCAAATCCAAACACTTGAGACACTATCTCAGGTTGCGAGAACGGAGTGGGCTCTGATTCAACAGGAGAATATTTAGCTAGTAGGACAGCTCTTTGAACAAGTCTCTCTAGAGATTCCCGATCTAATTGGTTCCCAGACGCAACACCTGTTTGTCCATTTCGCTGAACTTGTATGACAACTTGAACATCACGCTTACGAACATTTTGGATCACTTGATTGTTAGCAAAGCGTGTCAAATAATGGCTTTCACCTAATACGGCACAATGTATCTCTTCAGCAAGGCATTTTCCCATTTTCACAACATAATCTACTGCATCTAGATATTGTTTGGCTATCTGATTCTCTTGAATCTGCATCCTAGTTCACTCCCACCTGGACATTCTGGAATCGGGCCGTAGATGTGCCATGACCTACATACATTACTTGTATAGGCTCCCCTTTGCCGCAATTTAGAAAGCCCCACATTTTCCAGTCAGCTAGATCGGCAATTCCATCACAACTTCTCCAGAAATCAGGAGTATTGCCACTGTAGGAGGGATTCTTTAACATTCGGGCTTTTTTCCCATCTCGTATTTCCCATGCAATCTCACAACCAAAATGGAATTGATAGCGCAAATCATCTATACTCCAGCTTCGAATCCCTTCCATATAGATTCCGTACTCTGTCGATGTGATCAGCTCTTCGAGACTTAGATCTCCCGGTGCTAAGTTGATATTGGTCATTCGGACAATGGGGACATTTTGCCAACCAACTGCTCGCATCGCTCCCATACTCGCTTCACCAATTTGCGGAGCTGTATCTCGTCCTGTTAGATATCCTACGAATGTACCGTTTTCTACAATTGGTTTTGTCTGACCCGGTACCCCTTCGTCATCAAAAGCAAAACTGCCTAACCCACCTGCTGTAGTAGCGTCGGCTGTCAACTGCACCAAAGGAGAACCATACATAAATCGATGCTGTTGATCAGTCGTCAAAAAGCTTTTTCCCACAAACCCCGCTTCCTCTCCCAAAACACGATCAAGTTCTACTGCATGACCGCAGGATTCATGAATTTGCAAAGCAAGCTGGGAACCATGTAGTAGGAGAGGGAAATTCCCTGTCGGGCATGGATCTGCCTCTAACAACAAGGTAGCCTCTTCCGCAATTCGAGCAGCATTCTGCACTAGATCCAAACTCTCTACGTACTCATAACCAGCCTGTTGAAAGTTCCCATCAAACATATTGGGATAAGAGCGAATCTGGACATCTCGTCCATCAGAAGAAACCACTCTCACTCCACCACCGACTATTGTCATCTCTTGATGGATACAAGAACCAATACTACTAACAAAAAGCTTTTGTTCTCGCATAGCAAGGAAAGTCGCAACTCGACTTTTAATCGCCGGATACTTTGCCATGACTTGATCAGCCTTGGTCAATAAGTCAATCTTTTCTTCGATAGGTATTACAAAAGGGTCTTTCTCAACTGGAGATTGGGTCGTTGATTGAACAGGAGCAACGTCACTAAGTTGAAGAGCAGATTGGCGAACTTTTGCACTAGCTCGGGCGGTTTGTAGAGCTTCTCCAGCAGATTTCGTTATCGCTTCTTCTGACAAGCTAGGACAACTAACGAACCCCCAACCACCTTCCGCCAACACACGAAGTCCAAATCCTTGATCTTGATGCTCTGTCAAAACTTCCAATTTTCCATTCTTCATACGAATTTCTTGTTTTTCTAGATAACAAATTCGTATATCAGCGTAATCCGCCCCTAATTGACAGGCTAGGTCTACTGCATGCTTTGCAAGCTTTTCCATTGCGCCCTCCTGATACCACAAGAATATCCATCTAATTTGCTAAATAATGAAAATAACCTTCCTAAAAGACAAAAATTTCACATTTTTCATTCTATATAACCAGAACTTTATTTATTTTTGGTAATATACATCCTAAAATAAACTCTTTTATTACTTTTTTAGAAGAAAGGAAGTAACTAGCTAACCTAACGATTGAGTAAATCAGTCAAATCAAAATCCCACGCAATCTTCTCTTCCAAGATTACATGGGATTATTTTATCGTATCTAATGTTCTGTTTTTTCTACTATTTTACTTCTGAAAACCGATTTAATACCCAGCCAGTAAATAAAATCATAATCCCTAACGAAAACAAGAAATATATATGGTGTCCCAAAGTAAACTCCGTAGATACAAGCCAATAAGCAATTACTTCTCCTAGTTTCCCCTGTTCCGAAAGAGGTTCTGGAACCAATGGTAAAAAGTTCAGTATCGACTCTAAAAAGGGTGATAATACAAAAGACTCTATGGTTGCCCAGCTAATCAATAATACCAAAGGAAGAACTTTTTTTCTAGAGGCTGAAAAAATTACTGCCAACAAAATTGTACATGACCCAATAAATATAAAATATACATAGTTCTGTAAATAACTGACCAACCCATAATCCAAATATATTTGCTGAAAACCATGTAAAGATAATTCATACTTAGCAAGCCATGTTTCCGGGATCTCTAAAAAGTAGGAGAAGATCGCCAAGTTCATTAAATAGGAAACACTTAGTACAACTAGAATCAAAATAGCTAATGCCAAATACTTACTAAGGAGTACTTTCCAACGTGAAGGGATCGTTAGCCAATGGGTAGCAGACCCGTAGTCAAATTCTTTTGATATCATACGGTAAGCGGTAATTCCTACACAAAAAATAGCAAGGAATACAGAGAATTGTGCTACTACTATCATTACATTCATCTGAAATAGTAGAAATCCAATACTAACTGCTATTACATAACATAACGATAGCAAAAAGGACGTTCTCATCATTCTTAGATCTTTTTTGATCATCACACCTAAACCGCTCATTGTGCCACCTCCATCAGGATATCCATTAGTCCTTTCCCTTCCTCTTCACGGATATCTTCCACCCATCCTGTCTTCTCTACTCTCCCGTTTTTCAGAACAATTACATAATCTAAATAGGAATCTATCTCATACAACTCATGATAACTTAAAATGATCGTTTGTTCTTCTACTTCAGCATACTTGGCAAACAATTTCATAATATGTTTCCTAGCTATTGGGTCAAGCCCTGACAGAGGTTCATCAAATAAAAGCAAAGGTACTCTTCTACATAATCCAATCAATACTTTTAATAATTCTTTGTTACCACGAGATAGGTCTTTTACTCGAAAACTAGGATTCCATCCAAGATCTTTTCTCATCTGCTCCGCTTTCTCATAAGAAAAGTCCGGATAAATTCCATTCGCATATCGGAGGGTCTCTTCGATCGTCATGAATGGATAAAATGGATATTCTGCAGCAAAAAAAGCTACTTGATGTAAATTTTTATAATCCATCTTTTGTCCGGCGACGTATACCTCTCCTTTACTCGGCTTTGTTAATCCGGCTAAAAGGTGTAATAAAGTTGTTTTTCCACTTGCATTAGAGCCAATCAAACCAACCATTCCACTATATGGAATTTGGAAAGATTGATCTTCAATCGCCTTATTCCAAAACTTGTAGCTCTTCGTTACCCCGTTCAACTCTGCAACAAAGTTACTCATTGCGTTCCCCCTCCATTTCCACCTGTTTTTCCTGCACTCGCGTCACAATCTCATGTCCTGAAAAACCTAGTTGAACCATCGATTCATAAAAACGATTTACTTGTTCTAACGCCATATGCGCTCTCAGTTCCTCAATCACCTTTTTTTCCATTGTGACAAATGATCCCTGCCCTCTCTTTTTTTCCACAATCATAGCCCGTTCCAATTCTGCATATGCTCTTTGCACTGTATTTGGATTTACTTCCAGCTCTGCAGCCGCCTCTCTTACAGCTGGCAATTTATCACCCGGCTGTAACTCTCCTTTACAGATTTTACGCTTGAACTCATCGATGATCTGTAAATAGATAGGCTGGGCACTGGAAAATGACTTCATCATATACACACTCACCACCTTCATTAACTAGTGTACTATATAATTAATACACTAATAAATAGGTTTATTGCAAGCTTTTTTTAAAAAACTTTTCCAAAAAACAAAACCCCAAGTAACTATTAGCACTAGTTACTCAGGGTCTTCAAGTTATCTTATATGCGACTGATAAGTATCCAAAACAAAACATCTAAATGTCTCTCATTACACTTGGCAATGTTCACACTTACCATAGATCTCAAACTTATGTCCCGTTATCTCAAACTTTTCTGGTTTGCCTAAAATCGCATTCATTGGACAGATATCGATGGTTCTGGTCTTCCCACAGTCCGTACAGATCAGGTGATGATGGTGATCATTTCCTCCGCAATGAAAACGATACCGTCTCTCTCCGTCCCATTCGGTCGCTTCAACAATATCTAGTTCTTCGAATAGAGAGAGATTGCGATAAACGGTATCGAAGCTAAGTGTAGGATATTCTTCTTGCATGTAATCCAAAACTTCTTTTGCACTAAGATACCTACCCTCGCGACGAAAGATCTCCACCATCAGCTCACGCTTACCTGTATACTTATATCCTTTGTCTTTCAAGCGATCGAGTGCTGCTTGTAGATCCATACATACCGCTCCTCACCATGTTCCTCACTCTATTTTAAACCTTTTTAGGGCCTTCTAACTAGTAGAACGAACTCTTCGCCTCACTTGTTTCACGAAAACATTTATCAACAATATCATCACCGAAACAAGAACGATCGCTCCACCCGAAGCAAAGTCAAAATAATACGCTGCTAAAAGTCCTGCTAAGACTGATATTTGAGCATATAACACAGACCAACCTAATACTTGCCTAAAGCTGTTACCAATCTGAAGGCTTGCAGCAGCAGGTAAGGTAATCAATGCAGAAACAAGTAAAACTCCCACTACTCGTATCGCAGCAGAAACTACCAGCGCCACTAGTACAAGAAAAAGAAAATTGATCCATCTTCTAGGCACTCCAGATAGAACTGCATGTTCTTCATCAAACGAAAGAGCAAACATCTCTTTATAGAAAAAAATGAGAAAAAGAAATACAAGTACAGCTACTACTGCGATTAACTGAATCTCTTCGGTACGAACTGCTAAGATATTTCCAAACAGATATCCAGCTATATCTACATTAAATCCGTCTGCTACACTAATCAAAACTACCCCCAAGCCTGTTCCAGTTGAGAGCAGAATGGGAATAGCCAACTCTTGATAAGATTGGTATAGCTTGCGAATTCGTTCTACAAATAAAGCTCCTACCACAGAAAATCCCATTCCTGTATAGATAGGAGATAGACTAGCAAGGGCAGAAACTTCTTTTTGTAGGAGTAAACCCGCCGCAACACCAGACAATCCAACATGAGAGAGTGCATCTGCTATAAGCGAAAGACGGCGAACTACTAAATAGACTCCGATCAGCGGTGCAACGAGTCCAATCAGTACGCCTGCCAGGAGTGCATTCTGAAGAAACTCATATTTAGTTAAATCCTCAATAAAGGACATCTACCAATCACCTCGCTTTCTAATGATGATGGTGAACCAACTGGATCTCGGTTCCGTACATTTTAGTTAGAATCTCTTTTTGATTCTCTGAAAACTCTTGGGAAGAGCCGTGAAAATGTAACTTTCGATTGAGACAAGCTACTCGATCTACCGTAGAAGATACCACACCGATATCATGCGTTACCAAGATAAGAGAAAGGTCCTTTTGTTGGTGAAGGTCGGCTAGCAGCTGATAAAAACTAGCTGTCGACTTGGCATCAATCCCTACTGTTGGCTCATCCAAAATGAGAAGCTCTGGATCCGTGACCAAGGCTCTCGCAATAAAAGCGCGTTGTTGTTGCCCTCCAGAAAGTTTGCCGATATTCCGATTGGCAAGATCCGCAATTCCCACAATATCAAGTGCTTTTTCTACCCGTTGTCGGTCTTGTTTGTTATATCGACGAAACAGCCCTTTCTTTCCAACCAGTCCGGAAGTAACTACTTCTCTTACCGTAGCCGGAAAGCCCGAGTCAAAGCTGTTGGATTTTTGGGATACATATCCGAGGCGATAGCGCTTTTTCCACTGATTTACAGGGGTTTCAAAAATCTGAATAGAACCCTCATCTGGTTTCAATAAGCCCAGGATTAATTTCATCAAGGTCGATTTACCAGAGCCATTCGGTCCGAGGATACCCAAAAACTCACCCTTGTTCAGGGTGAGGTTCACTTGGTCTAGTACTTTTTGATTATCGTAAGAGAAACTGACGTTGTTTACTTCGATTATGTTACTCATTGCGTGACGCCCAGAGCTTTTGCTAGATTCTCTTTATTTTTTCTCATCACAGAGAAATAATCTGCACCTTGGGCTTGTTCCTCCTTCGTTAGTCCTTCCACGGGGTTTAGTGTAAGAGCTTCCGCTTTCACTTCGTTTCGGACAACATCTGCTATCTTGGAGCTTACCAAAGTTTCAAACATAATATACTTTACTCCATGTTCTCTTGCCATTTCCACTATCTCTTTTAGTTCGGCAGGAGATGGTTCATCTTGAGGAGAGATTCCAGAAATCGCTACTTGCTCTAAACCATAGCGCTTTGCCAAATACTGAAAAGCGGCATGAGAGGTCACAAACTCTTTTTTAGGGGCCTTTTTCACCATCTCTTGGAACTCCTGATCCAATTGATTGAAATTGGCCTCCAACGTAGCAAAGTTCTTCTCATAATCAGCTTTATGAGCAGGATCTTGTTGAATAAGTGCATCCCGAATTTTCATCGCTTGTTGATTTGCCAAAGTAGGGTCTAACCATACATGCGGATCAAATTCGCCATGATCATGATCGTCTTCTTTTTTGGCTTCCTCTTCATGCTCGTGCTCATGGCCATGACCATGCTCTTCTTCCTCGGCAACCTTTAATAGGCTCAACTGATCTGTTGTATTGATCACTTTGGTTTTGTTTTTGTCTAAGCTGGATAATGTTTTGTCTACCCATGTCTCCAAACCAGCACCATTATAGAGAAAGATATCCGATTCATTTAGTTGGGCGATCTCTTTTGCAGAGGGCTCAAAGTCGTGTGGCTCTACTCCGACTGGCACTAGATTTGTTACCTCTACATGAGTGCCTCCGATTTTCTTAGCAAAATCCTCTAGCGCATAAGTAGATGTATAGATAGATACTTTTTCTGTCTTTGTTTTTGCTTCTTTCTTCGCCTCTTCATTTGTCCCACATGCAGTTAGAAAAAGCGCCAAACCAAGAGAAAGAGCAGATAATCCGATCTTTTTCCAATTTCGTTTCATTTATATGTTCCTCCTATAAAATGTAACCGTTCATATTGTTGCTACATTGTCATTATATCGGAAGGATTACGTTTTGTAAATCGTAAAAATTACGGTTTGATATAATAAAGTCCATTCCATAACTAACCACCTTCATTTTGGACGAAGTAAATTCCGGTCTCTTCTACCAAGTAAACTTCCTATTACTCATACAAGGAACTTGTCAATTAATATGAACAATCCAAAAACAGTAAAAATTATTGCGTCCTTTAAAGATGCTTTCTTTTCTTCTCTTTTCTCTGCCATAAAAAAATAGTTCCACCAATGGAAAATACCACCTAGAATCAAAAGGACACTAACTATGGATGCACTCCATAGTGGAGCAGATTCAGAATAAACAAAGAAATAACCGAATATTGAGATTGTAACTGCAAACAGCAAATCTTTTATTTTCATGAATTATCCCTCATAAACTGTTTTATATTTTTGCTGATTCTACAAGGAAGCAGGGGAAATCCCTTCATAATTAGTTTTAAGGGGTTTTTATTGATCAAGACCTACCTTATCTTAGCCAACTTAATTTCCATCGCTTATTTGGTGCGTAATTCTGCTTACGTTTTACTTTTGATTTGATTCTAGGAGCTAAACTTTTTAACGGTTGTTCATTTTTCTATTAAACAAATAATATCACAAAGATTGTTCCCTCCATGCAAAAAAGCGGCAAACACTCTTCCTATAAGAGATGTTTGCCACTAGTATCTTTTACCTATTCACAAGGTCCAATCTATTCAACTGACTTTGCTGTTTGTGCATGTTACTTATTTTCCAAGCGCCAATCCATTTTTTCATGTTAATAAAGAGATAGCATCCTAATACAAATAGTAGCAATACCTGTATGTCTCCGAGTAAGGCTTCCGTATTCCCATTTGATAAGATAGCTCTAAGCCCATGAACGGTGTACGTCATTGGGAGATATGGAGCAATTGCCTGAACAGCATCTGGAAGCAATTGTGTTGGGTAGGTTCCCCCACTTGAAGCCAACTGGAACATCAAGATCACAATTGCTAGGAAACGCCCTACATTCCCCATGTATACAACCAATAGTTGGTTGATAAGCAAGAAACACAGAGAGATGAGAATCGTAAATGGATAGAGCCAAGCAGTAAGTTGGACATCAATTCCCAGACCTTCTGTCAAAGCAACGGTACAGATGATTGCTTGCAGGAACCCGATCAGCGCAATCGGCAAGATCGACAGCGTTTTGTTTCCAAGGCGATCAGAGAATTGGAATATATCTAAGATGGTAAAGAGAATCATGCTACCAACCCAGAGGGATAACGAGATAAAGTATGGTGCAAAACCAGAAGCATAGTTGGATACTTTATGGTTGTTCTGTTCTTGTACCCGCACTGGATTCGAGATCACTTCTTCTTTTTGCTCTTTTCCTTGCAAAGATTCTCGGGACTCCTGTACACCCTCTGATAGTTTATCCGCTAATTCTCGCTGACCATCTTGGATTTGTCCCAGTCCATCTTGCAGCTCTTTCGACCCTTGACTTAAATCTCCGAGTCCCGTTACTAAGGTCGGGAAGTTCTTTACCAGTTTCTGACTACCTTCTGCCAGTTTGGTAGCACCTGTGATCAGTTTTTGTTGGTTTTGTTCCACTTGAGTGAGACCACCTGCGATCTGGTGAATCCCATCTCCCAGTTTCACCACTTGGTCGACTTGCTGATCTACACTATCGGTTATTTGCTGAGAAGTCTCTGACAGCCATCCACGCCAATTTCGAATTTCTTGAATTGCTTTCTGAATCTCGGCGATTCGCGTTTGGATCTTCTCTAGCGAATTCGATGCTTCATTCTGCTCTCTTGCTGCGGATGTTATTGCTGTACGCATTTCCCCTACTGCAGCGTCATTTTTTAGCTCTGGATGAGTCAACAGTAGCTTTTCAAGCGCATTTTCAGCCTTCTCTTTTTGTTGTGTAGCGTTACGTAGTCTGGTTTGAGCAGTATCCAACTCACTGGGCAGATTTCCCGTACTAGGTATAGGTTGTTTGGTCAGCTCTTGGATTCTCCGATTGATGTCGTGGATTTTCCGTTGGATCTCTAGCACTTTATTGATTTTAGGCTGTAACTGCCCATCAATTTGATGCGCTCCATTTTCTAACTGACGGATTCCTTGATCAAGTTGAACCAATCCGTTACGTAACTGCCCAATTCCTTTATTGAGCTCTTGATTCCCTTGGTATAGTTTCTGTGCGCCAGCTTCTAATTGAATCGAACCATCATAAATTTGATGGCTCCCATCTTTTGCTTTTGCAGTACCATCCGATAGAGTCCGAGAACCATCCGCCGCTTTCTCTAAATCATTGGTCGACTCTTCAATGTTATCTAAGATTTTAGCCACAAATTCTTTGGTTAGTTTTTGATCTAGTTCTTGTTCGAGACTCCGAATCATCGATGCCCCGATTTTGCCAGACAAATAGTTCTGTCCTTCGTCATAGCGGTATTCCAATTGTCCCGCAACTGGTTTTTGACTATCTACTGTGGTGACTCGTTCAGAGAGATCGGAGGGCACGACGACTCCTAGAAAATAATGTCCTTCTCGAAATCCTCGTTCCATCTCCTCTCTTGTGACAAATTCCCATTTTACTTTGTTATTGTTCTCTAACTCTTCTACTAGCTCTTGTCCTACGTTCACACTCTCTCCATCCAGTAGGGCTCCACGGTCTTCATTGACGAAAGCCACTGGGAGGTGTTGTACATTTTCATATGGGTCATAGAAAGCCCAGAGATAGATACAGCTATAGACGAGTGGGATAATCAATACCCCCAATAGGGATAGTCGCATATTCTTTTGTTGCCATAATACTTGTAGGTCTCGAAAACCAGACCAATTAGCAATATGCCACTTACGATTTTTCTTTTTACTACGAGATAACATGGATCATTCTCACCTCCTGAAAAAACTGACTGGTCAGTACAAAAAATAGTATACTCTCCTCTTCTTATGGAGGGAAGAGTGAATTTATGACATTTTTATGCCACCGAGCACAAAATGAACCATACTATCGCTAAGTATTACTAACGCTTGATCCGTTTGTAATGCATCGCCTTCTAACGAAAAAATCTTTTGTAATGCCGATACACTAAGTGCTCCAAAAATAGCAGAAGCCATTTCACTAACATTGGCAACTCGAAACACGCCTTGTGCTTGGCCTTTTTCCAGCAAACCTTCAATCAATCGTAGATAGTCCCGAACATGATGGCGAAACTCTTGTTGTCTCTCTTTGGTTCCAAATGCTTCTTGCAAAATAATTTTAGCAAGTTTGGCATTCTCAGAAAAAAAGAGAAGCTGTGCTCTAACAACCTGTTCTAGTTGGACAATCGGATCGTCTGATGTTTGGATATTTCGTTCTACAAAGTCAACCAATTTCTCTAATCCTTCGCTAATCATCCCAAGGAACAATTCTTCTTTACTCCGAAAGTGATAATAAATAGTACCTTTCGCTACTCCTGCTTTTTGTGCAATCTCATCTACTTTTGCTTGGTCAAATCCGCTATGAGAAAAAACTTCAACTGCCGCTTGAAAAATACCCTCTATTTTTGGATGGCGCAACATCAATTCGTTCCTTTCCTATACTCCAAAAATTTGGATTAGACTCGCTCCGTTACAATGACAAAGTCGCTCCCTAGATCCAGATTTTCTCCGTTGGTTTCTAAAATGGTATATATTCCAATATAGCATAAAGAGGCTGATATTTGCCCTATACCAACCTCTTGCGACTTCTTATGCTCTTATTGTCCTACTCGTTGTTTCGACTTTTTCGGACCGTTTTTGCGCCCAGAGTTATCGCGTTTAAAAGAGCTTTTTTCTTTTTTATCAAAGCGTTTTTTGCCGCCGCCTTTTCCAAATCTACCATCTCCACGGCCTCTTCCGCCATCACGTCTTCCACCAGAACGGGAACCGCGATCCATTACAAAGTGTTGAGAGAGCTCTACTGGCGTAGTATCTGGTTCTTTGGTCATGATCTTCAAAGCAGCAGATAACAATGTTACCGAATCATGTTGTTCCAACAAATTCTTTGCGATTTGATGGTAGGTGTCTACTTGACCCTCTTGCACAACCTCTAACAACTGGTTCACCGCAGTCTGCTGAGAACCATGTAGTGCTTCGGCAATGGTCGGAACTGCCTCTCGCTTAATTTTGGATTTGGTTACTCGTTCGATTAGCTTGAGGTGATTCATCTCACGAGAATGGACAAACGTCATCGCAACTCCATGTTTTCCAGCACGTCCAGTACGTCCAATACGGTGAACATAGCTTTCTGGATCTTGTGGAATATCATAGTTGTACACATGAGTAATCCCACTAATATCTAAGCCTCTAGCTGCTACATCGGTTGCTACCATGATGTCAATCGAACCGCTTTTAAGCCTGCGTACCACTTGATCCCGTTTTGCTTGGGTCAAATCACCATGAAGTCCTTCTGCCGAATACCCACGTTTGCGTAGACCTTCTGTAATCTCATCTACGCCTTTTTTGGTTCGTCCAAAAACGATGGCAAGTTCAGGTGATTGGATGTCTAAAAGATTACAGAGCACATCAAATTTCTGCTTTGGAGCAACTTCCATAAAATATTGTTCGATGTTGGGCATTGTTACTTGTTTTGCTTGAATTTTGACATTGGCAGGTTCAGTCATAAACTTTTCTGCTAGTGCCTGAATCTGTTTTGGCATCGTAGCGGAGAACAACAGAGTTTGCCGTGATGTTGGAACCTCTGTCAAAATCGCTTCGATATCCTCAATGAAGCCCATGTTCAGCATTTCATCTGCTTCATCCAAGATGACCATTTCGACCGTTTGTAGACGAATAGTTCTACGACGAATATGGTCTTGCAAACGTCCAGGAGTACCTACAACGATGTGAGGACGTTTTTTCAACGAGCGAATCTGGCGATCAATCTCCTGTCCACCATACACCGGAAGAGTCCGTACTTTCTTTACTTGTCCAATCCGGTTCAGTTCTTCTGCAACCTGAACTGCTAGCTCTCGTGTCGGGGTGATAATAAGCCCTTGTACATGCCCATCATCTACCGCAATTTTTTCTACCAATGGAATACCGAAAGCTGCTGTTTTACCCGTTCCCGTCTGAGCTTGACCTAAAAGGTCTTTACCTGCGAGTGCCAAGGGGATGGTCTGTGCTTGAATCGGGGTCGCTTCTTCGAACCCCATTTTTTCCATAGACTGTAAAACCTCTTCACTTAGTCCTAAATCTGCAAATCGTACCAATCGAATTTTTGCTCCTCTCAAAGGTTGTAAAAAAACCAATATCTTATTTGTTGACCAATCCGCCTATTCTCATCCGGGCATTTTATTCAACCTACTAACTATACACGAGAACCTCTTATTCTCCTAATGTTTTTCTATTAGAACGATACTCTGTTTCGAAAAGATGTGCAGTGAGGACAAACATGGCATGGGACCATGTTAATGGTAACACCCAAGCTGGTTCACCAGTTTGCTGATCTACTTGTTCTGGAAGTAAGCCCAGTGGTGATGCATGGTCTATAGCCCATTGGAACAACCTAGTAGCATCTTCCATGCGACCTTGCTTTATCCGAAGTTGCGCTAACCATAGGGTGGTCAAGATCCATGGATTCCCTCCAATGTAATCATCATTTTCGTAACGCCGAATTCCACCAACCACTGGAGAAGTACAGGTTTCCTCGATTGCATTTGCAGTTGCTACCATTCGTTCATCATCCGCTGATAGTATCCCAAACGGAATCGAAAGTCCAACTAAACTAATATCTAGAATAGGATCGATTTCTAACACATATCGTTGGTAACCTTTTTGATCCTGATCTATGTAGCCCTTCCGCCCTGCTTGCAATGCATCTTCATATACTTGTTGATTAACCGAGAGTTTCAATCCACGATAAAAACGATTGGTTTTTGGATCGAACACCTTGTCTTCAATCGCTTTTTTTAGAACTATTGCAACAGCAGACCATTTTGTTGCATATTCCTCTATTCCCATCACTTTCGCAATCTCCGCCGCAGCCGAAATCCCTCCATACACAGCGGCAGCTGAGTATGTATGTTCAGCAAAACGCTCTTCCCATAGGTCGTTGCTCGGAAGAGGTAGACCCGTTTGAGGATCAAGGAATTCAACCAGAAACTCTGTCCCCTTTTTCACTGCTTCCCAAATCTCATGCAAGAAAGCAGGATCGGATGTATTTAGATAATGTTGATACATTCCCCAAATGAGGGATGCTCCTTCGTCGATCTGCAAACCCCACGAAGGGGCTAACGTACCATCGTGATAGTGGCGTTGTTGCCAAGAGCCATCTGCATCTTGTGCAGTCAAAGCCCATTGGTAAAAACTTCGCGATAAATGAGTGAGACCAGCTTGATCAAAGGCTGTAGCAATAAAGGCTGCATCCCTTCCCCAACAGTACGCATATCCTCCGCACTCCACAAAGGCCTCATCAAATTCTGGTGCCGCAATAACAGTTCCTGTCTTGCGATCACTCATCAAAGCAAAAACTAATAGGGAGCGTTCGTAGATCTGGATAGCTTGTTGGTCCAGATGTTGGAGAGAAATTGTTTTCTCCAAATAAGCTGTCCAATACTCTTTGGTCTCCTCGAAAAGCGAAGTAACCGAGAGTTCCTTTGTTTCTACTAAATTTTGCTTTGCTTCTTGGATGGTATGGCCAGATGCTAGATAGATCGGAAAATCCACTGTACTTTTTGCCGGAATTTGGATCCGATAAGACAATGCACCTTCCGATTCCATCGCAATGGAATTCCCATTTAGATGACCTGTCGCTACTTGAGCAAACACATTTCCGGTTGTATATCCTTTGCAAACGTTTGCACTAGAAAGCGTAAAAGCATAGTTCTGTCGGAAATAAACTAATCCATCTATATCCGGCTCAAATGAGACCGTATGGTAGTGACGACCCTCTGCTACTGTCAAGGAAGCGCAAACAAAAAACTCTATCTCTAGCTTGCTAGTAGATGAGTTGGTGAACTGATAATGCCGTAAGAGAACATCTTTATTTGGAAGCACCCAATCGGTGTTTACCACGGTGAGAGGCAATTCCTCTTGGTTCCGATAGGTCGCAGTTGTTTGGAGGATATTTGTCTTTGCTACATAAGATTGATGATGTGTCCAATCTTCTCTCTCTTCGATCCAAGAAGTCTCGGAACCATTGGTTAAACGAATACCAGACTTCCAACTCTCTACATGTTGCGGCATATCGATATTCGGCCACCACATGCGGTAGATTTCTCCCGTACTGCCTAAAGCTATAAGCATAGAAGAGTTTCCAATAACCGCTTCATTTAAATATGGTTTGTTTGTTACAGGCGAACGTTTCATTTGTACTACCCCTTACTTCATTGATGACTCGCGGATAACTAAACGATGTGGAACAATTACTTCTGTCTGATTTATCTCTTCTCCTTGGATTTTCTGGATCAGTAGCTGCATCGTAGAAAACCCTAGCTGATAGATTCCGATATCAACGGTCGTTATCGGTGGATTGCTCATCTCCGAAAGGAGAATGTTATTGAAACCAACGATGGAAACATCTTTGGGAATATGGAAACCTGCCGCAACTAGCTCTCTCATCAAGCTAAAGGCAACCACATCATCTGTAACCACAAAAGCAGTTGGTCGCTCTATCTGATTCATCACCATGGAAACAGCATGAAACCCACTTTTTTGTAAAAACTCCCCTCGAATTAGCCAATTTGTTGAAAAGGGGAGACCCGCTTCCACTAATGCTTGTTGATATCCTTTTAATCGATCTTCCGAAACGACGAGATCAGGAGGACCACTAGTAAATCCTATTCGTTGATGACCTTGGTCAATTAGATGATTCGTTACATCATAAGCCGCTTTTTGATTATCGTTATTAACCGAGAGGATTCCTCTATGTTCGAGAGTACGTCCTAATACGACGAAAGGAAACTGATACTCTAACAGTTTCGATACAATTGGATCTTCTTTTCGAGGCTCCATCAAGATAATTCCATCTGCCCTGCCTCCAAGCACCATTCTCGTAACCGCTTCCATTTCTTCGGCCTGGTTGTTAGCAGACGACATCAGAACGTCATATTGCTTGGTATTGGCATACCCTAACATACCTCGTAACACTTCCGAAAAGAATGGATTGGTAAAAAGATCTTCCGCAGAATGAGGTAACACTAAACCGATCGTTTTGGTGCTTTTCGAAACCAAACTTTTTGCCATGACGTTTGGATGATAGCCCAATTCTTCCATCGCTTCTCGAACCTTCCGCTTTGTAGCAGGGCTGATCTTGGGATGATTGGTAATAACACGAGAGACTGTCGAAGGGGAGACTCCCGCTTTTTTTGCAACATCTTTAATGGTTATACTGGACATTTGTACTTCACCCCGATAATGCAAACGATTGAATTAATCTATTTACTGGAATATTAGCGAAAAACAAAAGAAAAGTAAACAAAAATCAGATACTATTCTGCCAAAGGGGGAGTTTATCAGCATACACGCTCATAAAAATAATAAAAATTGTTTTGCATTTTAATATTTTGTTGTAGTATAAAGTTAATTGAAACAATTTATTCACCATTCAGTCTAATGAAAGCGTTTACCGATTGGATAGACCGGATCACATCTCCCTTTGTTATCTGTATTTTTCTATGCAAACGTTCCCACGATATAGGAAAATACGAACAATCTGCTTGATAGCACATTCATTCTCTTTTACGAAAGGGGTACACACAGTGAGAAAATCTCTTTATCTACTCACTATTCTTTCATTAGTGGCTATTTTATTTGTAGGCTGTTCTAGCGAACAAGATGCTTCGTCTGGTCCAGTTACGGTTACTTACTGGAACACCGCAAATGATGAAGAAACAGCTACTTTGAAAGAAATTATTGCAGATTTTGAAAAGGCAAACCCAGATATCAAAATTAAGTTAGAAAATGTTCCTTTTGAAGAGGCTCAAAATAAATTTAAGCGTGCTGCTCAAGAAGGAAATGGTCCAGATGTGATCCGCTCTGAAATTGCTTGGACTCCAGAGTTTGCAGCACTTAGTCTATTAGAACCACTCGATAGCTATTTCAAAGACCAAGATGACTTTTTATCTGCCCCTCTAAACTACAGTAAGTGGAATGGAAAAACATGGAGTGTCCCTCAAGTAACCGATGCTTTGGGTCTTCTCTACAACAAGAAGCAACTCCAAGAAAAAGGCTTCAAAGAAGCTCCCAAAACCTGGGACGAGTTCTATCAAGTAGCCAAGGCACTAACTGATCCTTCGAAAGACAAATGGGGCTTCTATCACCGTCAAACAGATGCATACTGGTTCCAACCATTTATGTGGTCCTTTGGTGGGGGACTTTTCAATGAGAACGAGATTCAGATAAATAATGCTGGTTCTGTCAAAGGCTTAGAATTCTTGTTGAAACTTCGTGATGATAAGCTCATGCCTGACGAGTTTGATGCGAAAAATGACTACAATAACTTGAACCAAGCTTTCAAAACAGGGCGTTCCTCGATGATCCTACAAGGTCCTTGGGCAATGACGGACCTGTTAAAAGGCGAGCAGTTCCAAGATCCTACAAACTTGGCTGTCGCTCCGATTCCAATGGGACCAACTGGTGTAACTGGTTCTCCGGTCGGTGGACACAGTCTGGCAATTTATGCAGGATCCAAAGTAAAAAAAGAGAGCTTTCAATTTATTCAATATCTAGCCAATGCAGAGAACCAAGCAAAATTTGCAGTGAAAAACGGTACCTTACCAACACGCAAATCTGCATACGAATTACCAGATGTGAAAGCTAATCAAGTTATTCAACAATGGAAACTGGTTATGGACAAAGCGACAAATCGTCCTGTAGTACCAGAAGGTGGGCAAATCTACACTAGCTTTACTCCAGAATACCAAGCAGCTTTCAAAAAGGAGAAAACTCCACAACAAGCTTTGGATGCAGTAGCAAAGGCTTGGAAGAAATTGTTGAAGAGATAAGTTGTTCAATCAGAGGAGGGCATCCTTAGTTCCTCCTCTTTTTTTTGGAAAGGAGTGTTCACTATATGCTAAATCGTCAGAACAGTTGGGTTGCCTATGTTTTTCTAGCACCCGTCTTGATCATCATGGGTATACTGGTTTTCTATCCTCTCGTTCGTGGTATCTCCTATAGTTTCACTGATATGAATCAGTACAATATGGGCAATACATTTGTCGATCCTAGTTATCAATGGATTGGCTTTCAAAACTACCAAGAAATATTTTCTACCTTTTTTGATCGAAACTCTATTTTTCGCGATATCATTTGGCAAACTTTGGTTTGGACTTTTATCAATGTATTTTTTCACTTTACGATTGGGTTAGGACTAGCTCTATTGTTACATCGCAAAATAAAAGGACAGGGCATCTATCGGATTCTTCTGATGGTTCCTTGGGCAGTACCTTCCTTTGTCGCTGCTTTTGCGTGGCTTTGGATGTATAACAGCAAGTACGGATTATTTAATCTCGTTCTCACCAAATTAGGAATGAATGCGATCCCTTGGCTAGGAGATAGTTTCTGGGCTATGTTCTCCGCCATTATGGTAAACGTTTGGCTTGGAATTCCCTTTATGATGATTACTCTCTTAGGCGGACTACAAAGTATCCCCGAATCTTTATACGAAGCTGCTCGAATTGACGGAGCATCTGCTTGGCAACAGTTCCAAAACATTACACTCCCACTGTTGCGGCCAGTAGCAGCTACTGCTACTACTCTCGGGATCATCTGGACCTTTAACATGTTTAGTATCATCTATCTAGTGACAGGTGGTGGACCGATCCATTCGACCGAAATCTTGGTGACTTATGCATATCAAGAGGCATTTGAAGCTTGGAACTTAGGGGCATCCTCTACTTACGGTGTCGTGATCCTCAGCTTCCTTATCGTCTTTACTTTGATCTATCGCCGCGTCTTAAAAGCAAATAGCCAAGAGGGGGTGTATTATTGATGCGAAAATCAACTTGGTGGGTTCATATTCTATTAATCATCGCTTCTTTTATTTCGATTTTTCCAGTTTTTTGGATCCTCTCTACCAGCTTAAAACCAGAAGCGGAGGTCTTTTCAACCGGTATTGAACTGATTCCCAAGACCTTTACACTGGAAAATTATCAAGAAGTACTCACCCGATCGGATGGGATTTTCCTCGAATGGTTCCGCAATAGTGTTCTCATCGCCCTCTTTACGACAGCAGTTGGATTGGTCTTGTCTACCACTGCTGCTTATGCTATCTCTCGCTTTAAATTTTGGGGTCGTAAGTGGGTAGAATTGTCGATCTTAATGACACAAATGTTTCCTGGTGCTCTGCTCATTATTCCACTCTATCTGATCGTGAATAATTTAGGGCTGCTAAATAGCTATACAGGAGTAATTCTTGCTTACTCTACTGTCTCTGTGCCGTTTTGTGTCATGATGCTGAAAAGCTTTTTTGATACCATTCCATATGAGTTGGAGGAAGCAGCACGGGTAGACGGCCTCTCCCATTTTGGAACCTTCTACCGAATTGTACTACCACTTGCTCTACCTGGACTAGCAGTTACCGCTTTTTATTCCTTTATCACAGCATGGAATGAGTTTTTGATTGCGATCACTTTCCTAAGTGATGAAACAATGTATACCTTACCGATTGGTCTACGCCAATTCGTAAACCAGTTTAATAACGACTATCACTTAATGTCCGCTGCTGCGATTCTGATCACTTTACCTGTTTTGATCTTCTTCTTCGTAGCACAACGTTACTTGATTTCTGGTATGACTGCTGGCGGAACCAAAGGATAGTACAGCACAATATAACATTCGCTCTACATGGGTAAGCGAATGTTTCCTTTTTTATGGACAACTGCCCTGAAAGGCTCCATTCGTTTTGAAAGGGGTATAAAGCATGAAAGCTGATTTGGTAAAGAAGAGTATCGAAATTATCTTAACTAATCAACATTCTACTGGAGCGTATTTGGCTTCTCCCTGTTTTCAGGCCTATCAACATAGTTGGTTTCGTGATGGTACATTTATTGCATACAGCATGAATCTACTCGGTCAACATCACTCTGCAAAGCGTTTTTATCAGTGGTGTCAGATGACGATAGAACGGCATCGCACTAAAGCAGAGAAAGCGATTCAGCTAGGCAAAAATGGGTCTCTGCAACTAGGGGAGAACTATCTTCACGCACGTTATACAGTAGACGGCAATGAGGTACCGGGACATTGGGGGAACTTTCAATTGGATGGCTTTGGAGCCTATCTATGGGGTCTTGCTCAATATCTAGACCAAACAAGAGATTACACGATCCTCGAAAAAAGGGAGCCAACGCTCCAGCTTATAGTGGATTATTTAATCGCCTGTTGGAGAATCCCCAACTACGACTGCTGGGAAGAGAATGGTGATCAACTACATCCGGCTACCTTTGGAGCAATCCAGGGTGGATTGCAACAAATCAAGAAATATCTTCCTTCCTATCAATCCAAAATCGAAAGAACGTGTGGGGAAATCTCTTCTGTTATCCAAGAACACGGGGTAATGGAAGGACGTTTTCGCAAATCACTAGACTCCTCCTCTATTGATGCTAGTCTGCTCTGGATCTCCACCCCATTTCAAGTAGTAAGAGAGCAAGATCCCCTCATGAGGGAGACTGTAAAACAGATCGAAGAGAGGCTAGTCCACCTCCAAGGAGTTTACCGTTATCCAGAAGATACTTATTATGGAGGTGGAAAATGGATTCTACTGACGGCTTGGTTAGGCTGGTACTATAGCCGAACCGGAGAGAAAGAACGAGCAAACCTTCTTTTACAATGGATCGAGGAAAAATATACAGAAGAGGGACTTCCAGAACAAGTACAACACAATCTTTTGGCACCTACCTACTATGATAGTTGGGTCCAAAAACACGGTAGTCCGGCTATTCCGCTAATTTGGTCACATGCAATGTACCTTGTCCTTTGGAGTCAGTTACACCAAAATAAGTAAGTTGTATTGCTTCACTATTTTATGCCAGAGTTTTTCCCTTTTGACACGCGAATTTGCACGAAGGGATCTACAACATGCAGATCAGGCAAAATTGGTGCCATCTGTTGCAAACTACCTTCCACTCATCTTCTAAATTCCGATCAAAACCAACGATGCGACTTAGATGAATAGCATTACTGAACAACTAAAAGACCTGCATATAACTAGCAGGTCTTTGCTCCATTAGATTACACGTTCTTCCGTTTCTTTATCAAAGATATGTGCTTTGTTAATGTCTAATGCTAATGGAACTTTTGCATTCGGAGTATACTCCATTCTTGCACTCACTCTTGCTACGGTCCACTCTTTCCCTAATCCACTAACATACAAGAACATCTCCGAACCCATATTTTCTGTTACTTCTACTGTTGCCGTAAACACATTCTCTGGAAAAGCCTCCGTAAAAAGCAACTCTTCATGGACTGCCTCAGGACGGATTCCAAAGGTAACCTCTTTGCCAATGTATCCTTTTTCGCGAAGAATCGTTGCCTGTCCAGCGGGGAATTTCAACTTTACCCCCTCTGTAACAAAGAAAACCTCTTGACCTTCTTCTATTAGACCGCCATCCACAAAATTCATTGCAGGAGAACCAATAAAACCGGCAACAAAGCGATTTGCTGGGCGTTGGTAGATCTCATTCGGAGTATCTACTTGTTGAATAAGCCCGTCTTTCATCACCACGATCCGATCTCCCATAGTCATCGCTTCTGTTTGATCATGTGTTACATAGATAAAAGTAGTTTGAAGCCGCTGATGCAATTTACTGATCTCGGTTCTCATCTGTACACGTAGCTTAGCATCCAAATTAGACAGAGGTTCGTCCATCAGAAAAACCTTTGGTTCGCGTACGATTGCTCTACCCAAGGCAACCCGTTGTCTCTGACCACCCGAGAGAGCCTTCGGTTTTCGATCCAGTAAGTGTTCAATATCTAGAGTCTTGGCAGCCTCTTTTACTTTCTGATCAATCTCACTTTTAGCCATCTTCTTCAACTTCAAGCCAAACGACATATTGTCATATACAGTCATATGAGGATAGAGAGCATAGCTTTGAAATACCATCGCAATATCACGATCTTTAGGATGAACGTTATTGACTAATCGCTCTCCAATATATAAATTTCCGCCTGTAATTTCCTCTAATCCCGCAATCATCCGCAATGTAGTGGTTTTTCCACAGCCAGAGGGACCTACCAACACTAAGAACTCTTTATCACGGATTTCCAGATTCAAATCAGGTATCGTCATCACATTTCCGAAGCGTTTTTCGACATGATCTAATTTTACTCCCGCCATTTTGCTCCACCTCATCTGCTCTCTTTTGTAAGCGCATCCATTTTTATTGTAACCAAAGGGAACTTCCGCGCCTATTAGGCAGATATCCAGATTATTTGGGATCTTTTTCGGTTAATTGCTGATTCCGTTTGGTTGCAAGCAACATAGCGATCTGGATTTGCAATGCATCGTGATATTGCCTCACATCTAATCCACTCTCTTCCTTTAAGCGATCTAATCGATATAACAAAGTATTACGATGGAGGAATAACAACCTAGCCGTCTCACTCACATTTCCATTGGTCTGGAGAAATAATCGCCAAGTCTTCTGCATCTCTGAAAGCATGGAGTCCCAACCTATCTCAACTAGAAACTGATGGACCGCCTCTAGGGGGATCGAATCCAGTAGGCACTCCAAGGGCATTGGTTTAACATAACTAAATTGCAAGGTTGGATAAAAGTTCTGGAGCAACGAATAGGTTTGTTTGACCTGCTCTCGTACCTTCACCATCTGCTCCCAACTACTAATAGGTGGATGAATGATGATCTTCCCCAATTCTCCTAGCTCACTCTCTAAGACTGTCAAAAGACCTTCTGCAAGCGGTTCTACTGTCTCCTGACACGGGCAAGCGAGCCACTCACAAGGCGAGAGTCTTTCTACCAAATCCTCACTAGAAAAATAGGATAATACCATCTCGTGTACTGCTGTTCTATTTCTGGGGTCTGTCTTATCATTCAGAACCAGATAGAGAAAGGTCTTTCCTACTAATTTACTGTGATAGCGTGAGGAGATATCCGTCAAATCCCCTTGTTTCCAGAATATTCGAAGTGTCGGTTCCAGTTCTGTACCAAATTGTTCTGACGACTGATTCCAATAGGAGAGTAATCGATCCAATAATCTTAGTTCTAGATAAGTGAGTTCTCGCTGAATCTGAAAAGGGATCGGAGCAGAATAAGTAGGGTATTTTGCAAGAAAAAGATCCGATTGACTCACGAAATCCTTCTCAAATAAGGTTGTTAATTCCGCAATAATATCTTGTGGTTTCATGGAACTCATTCCCATCTCCAATATAAAAAGGCGTACAATTTTTGTACACCTACTATTGCTTAGTAAAAAGAAAAAAACGCACCCGAGAGGACTCGAACCTCCGACACACAGTTTAGGAAACTATTGCTCTATCCTGCTGAGCTACGGGCGCTTAAGAGTTACCAAATTTACAGAAAAGCCTAATCTGGCACATGTTTAGTATAAACGAAAAAGGCAGAAACAAAAAGCCAGTATGTCCACTTATGTCACATTAGAATACTATCAACATAAGATCGCTCTATGGATTAGAACGATCTTATGTTGATATCGCTACTTACTTATCGAGACGCGTTTGTTCTTGGTACTACCGATTATTTTCTTAGACCAGCAACAGAATAAACCCGATAACTGCACCTAGAGAATTGAAGATAATATCATCAATGTCAAATAGGAACAGAGACGTGGAGTATAGCAATAACTCAATGCCTAAGCTAAAGAAAAAGACAATTGCTAAAACCCATTTGAAGGAGTCTAACTTTTTAAATAATAATGGCAATAATATTCCAAACGGTATGAACATAGCAATATTTTGTAACAAGATGTTTTCTATAACAATATCTATATAATCAGCGATATACACCCATTTATATAATGGAATGATATTTACACTATTCATACTATCGAGCCATGCATTAAATCCTTGTTCAGTTGCTAGGTCGTAATCAATGTTTACGTTCCCAAAGTTTAGTAGTTCCCCAAACAGTGGAAAACCTCCCAGTATTAGAGCTGGAAGGTTTCCTATAATCTAGACAATGATTATTACATCTAGGCACCGTTATATTTAGTAACTAATCCCAATCAATTGGCATTCCACCAAAATCAGGGGCATCTTGAGGAAAATCTTCATGAAGTGGTGTCTCTTGAATAACAGGTCTTGAGGTACTAGGAGCAGACCAAGTCGATTCACGATAGATTTTTTGCTCTAGTAAGTAAGCGAATAGAAGCTTCTTGACTAACCCAGAAAAGTTGACTCCACGTTCTTGAATCGTTTCTAATAATTGGCGTTCATCGGGATCGCGCAGATTGAAGGAAACGGGCTTTAACAAGCGCTGTTTCTCATCCTTGGACACTGATTAGATTCCTTCCAATTTCATAAAGTCCTGTTACATTCGCATACTTGGCATCTGTTACTGCATGCGTGTGAACAAATCCCTGCTTTTGCATTGGTAGCTCCAAATCTTGCGCTCTTCCCCCGATAATCTCCAGTTGATCTGAAGTCGACCATGATTTTCCGATCTCCGATATGATCAGATTAGCCATTAGATCTGGATCTGATCCACGTACGCTATCCCAACCATACGAGATGGTTCCAGATTCTTTCCCGATATAGATCCCGTCTTGGTAAGTAGCGAAGTTGGTTGTTCTCGCACCAGGGTCGATAATACGCACTTTACCTGGACGCTTATGATTAAAGTAAGAACAAGCACACTCCAGACCGATCCCTACTTTTTCCACCTGTAACTTCCGATAAACACCATTGACTAAAATCTCATGATCTCCAACCAGTAGCTTTTTCAAGCCTGAACGCTCCATCTCTTTGGAATACATATTGATTGGAATCGAAGTCATAATCGCTACTTTCCCAACTACTTCTGCCAAAAAACAAGCTGTCAAGATCTCAATCAATGTCTGCTCATGGACTTTGGTTTCCAACATATTGGTCCAAGCATAGCCTTCCCTTTCTGCCAACCGCCCTACAAAATAATCTTTCCCCTGATAACGCACTTCTAGATCGCCTGGCATTTGATCGCGATGGCCTTCTAGCGCTTTACTCACTTTACTTGGAAATTCAAATACACGATTTCCTACTTTTACCTTGGTAAAACTTCTTCCTGCATCTACTGCTACTAAATCCAAAATTTTCCCTCTCCTCTTAAAATAGTTTTCTCACTATATTATATACTTTTGTATATACTAAATGGACTAATCTTTAAAAATATATATACTATTGTATATACAATTTGTGACTAAAAAACGACCCTCATTTTGTATATACAAAATGGGAATCGTTTCCTTAGTTTCCTTATATGATGTTAACTTGATATTTTTTCAACCATTCGTTCAATTGAACCCAATATGCAAGCATGGCGGGTACATTCATTAACTGCCCAAACCACGGAAGATGCACCTTGCCCAAATCCTGTTCTAAAAAGGCAGCTACTTGTTTACGATCGATTAGTTCAAAAAGAGGCGCTTCTGAATCCACGAGGAATCCCTCTACTTTTGCTTTCATCTTACGCAAATAGTCTGGATGATGTGTTTTAGGGTAAGGGCTCTTCTTCCGTTGCATTACCTCTTTGGGTAATAGATCCTTGAGTGCTTCTCTCAGGAGCCCTTTCTCTCTTTTCCCATGGAACTTCATCGACCACGGCACATTCCATACATAATCTACCAAATTTTGGTCACAATACGGCACTCTTACTTCCAATCCATACGCCATGGTCATCCGGTCTTTGCGATCTAATAAGGTTGGCATCCACCTCGTTATGTTCAGATAAAACATCTCCCGCATTCTCGCCTCTTCTAATGTATCATCAGCAAACCTTGGTACTTCGGCAAGTGCTTCCTGATATCTGTCTTGTACATAGGAGAGCGGATCAATCCGTTTTTGTACATCTTTCCTTATAAAAGGCACGCGTTTGTCTACCATTGCTGCCCAAGGGAAGGTATCTGCATGCAGTAGTTCTTCTCGATGGAACCATGGATATCCCCCGAACAACTCATCCGCACACTCTCCAGACAAGGCGACGGTTAGGTGCTTTTTGATCTCTCTAGAGAATAGGAGCAACGAAGCGTCTATATCCGCCATCCCTGGTAAATCCCGAGCGATCATCGCTGCCTCTATGCTTTCAAATAGCTCTTCATTATCCAATACTACATCATGATGATCAGAGCCAATCGCTTCTGCCATGACTCGAATCCAAGGAGCATCTGCATTGGGCTGGAACTCATTTTTCTGGAAATGTTTATCATTGTCTTGATAATCGACAGAAAACGTAGTAAGTACGCCTCTTCCTTCTTCTTCGAATGCCTTGGCAGCAAAAGCACTGATTCCACTTGAGTCTAGTCCACCAGATAGGAAAGTTCCGATAGGTACATCCGAAATCAACTGACGACGAACCGCATCTTGAAACAGATCCCGCACCTGCTCCACAGTAGTAGGAAAATCATCTTCATGAGTCTTAGATTGAAGCTCCCAGTAAGGTTGAATCCGTATCCCTTCCCTGCAAGCAAATAGTTGGCAGCCTGGCTTTAGTTCTTGAATATTGCGGAAGATGCCTACTCCTGGTGTCCGAGCTGGTCCCATCACTAGGATCTCCGAAATGCCGATATCATCAATCTCTGCTTTTACCATTGGATGAGCCAAAAGTGACTTTATCTCCGATCCAAATAGCAAAGAGCTCCCTATCCTAGAATAGAATAGAGGTTTTACCCCGATCCGATCTCGGGCGATAAACAATTCTTCTTTCTGCTCATCCCAGATCGCAAAAGCGAAGATTCCATTCAGGTATTGGGGTGCTTCAGTTCCCCATTCTGCATAAGCGAGTAAAATCAATTCCGTATCGGAGGTAGTTTCGATGCGATAGCCAAGAGTTTTGAGTCTACTTCTCAACTCTGCCATATTATAGATCTCACCGTTGAACGTAATAATATATCGTTGACCACCTAGTTGTTTGATCATCGGTTGCGCGCCTGTCTCTAGATCAATTACCGCTAATCTTCTATGTCCTAGTAAAGCATGACGTGAAATCCATTTCCCCTCTGCATCAGGCCCTCGAACAGAATGTTTTTCATTCATCGCTTCTAACTGTTTTACTTGTAGACTCAAATCTCTTTCATAATCAACCCAACCAGTAATTCCACACATGCCTTCCACCCTCTCTTCTAGGCATCAGTTGATTTCATCATATGTCTTCCCTCTATATTTGGTTCACACTAAAGAAATCCTTGTTGCATTAGAAGAACATTTCCGATATATTGTGAATGATTGAACATAAATAACACAAGGAGTGAAAATTATGCATGAAAGAACCTAATCCCAAAATTCCTCAAAGTAAAGAAAGAGCTAAGCAAATAATTTATTTTCCCAAAATTTGGTTTAATAATGTCATAAATTATACTTTAATTTCCATACAAAAGATCATACAAATGTACTATTCTTTTGTATGAAAACATCGGTGTTTATTAATATAACTTGCATTATTTTTGTAATCCCTATCAAATTTTTGAAAAAGGAGGCAGCCAGATGCTAAGCCATAGAAAAAAACTGACCGTTGGGCTCTTCGGATTTTTTCTGTTACTCCTGAGCGGTTGTAGCGATATTAACATCAAGTCTGGTGTCTTAAACCCACAAGGACCTGTAGCTGAAGTACAATACGATCTCATCATGTGGTCTATTTTTCTGATGTTATTTGTCTTTGTAACGGTTACTGGACTTTTTATTTATATGATTGTGAAATATCGAGCAAGTAAGCAACCTAAAGGATATAAACCTCCAGATATCCATGGGAGCAAGAAATTGGAGATTATCTGGACTATTATTCCGATTTTCATTTTGATCTTATTTGCCATCCCAACCGTACAAACTCTTTTCGATCTAGAAAAATCTCCAAGCCCAGAGAAAAAACCAATGGTGATCGAGGTAACTTCGATGGATTGGAAATGGGTCTTCAAATATCCGGAGCAAGGAATCTCCACTGTCAATTATCTCAATATCCCTGCTGATGTTCCGATTCAATTCAAACTCAACTCAAGCGGTGCCATGGGCGCTTTCTGGATTCCTGAGTTGGGAGGTATGAAATATACCATGTCAGGTATGGATATGTACCTTTGGCTCGAAGCAAACAAGCCAGGTAAATATTTAGGAAAGAATGCTAACTTTACTGGCGAAGGATTCACCCATATGGAATTCCCAGTAGTTTCGATGGAACAGTCTGAGTTCAATCAGTGGGTCAACAAAGTGAAGCAAACTGCTCCTGCGATGCAACAAGAAGACTGGAATGCTCTACTTAAACCGGGAACGGTCGAAAAAATGACTTTCTCCTCTTATCCGAAAACAGCTGTTCTTCCGCATCAAAGTCCGGATAAACAGTTGAATCCGAATGGAACGATTACAGAAAAGAACACTGGTGGGCATCAACATCATGGAAAGGGGGAATAGAAAATGAGTTTCTGGGAACGATTCTTTCAATTTGAGATTCCGGAGCATTTTTTTATCAAAGGAGAACCGATGATTGCTGGAGCTCAAGTATCTATTATCCTTGCAACGCTAGGAATCATCTTTGTCCTCACTTACTTTAAGAAATGGCGTTGGCTATGGGATGAGTGGCTAACTACAGTAGATCACAAAAAGCTTGGCATAATGTATATCTTGGCAGCGATTCTCATGCTTTTCCGTGGGGGAGTAGATGCGCTATTAATGCGTATTCAATTGGCTCTTCCCAACCTGGAATTCTTAAATGCACAGCACTACAATGAAATCTTCACTACTCACGGAACCATCATGATCATGTTTATGGCGATGCCATTTCTTATTGGTCTGATGAATTTTATTGTGCCTTTACAAATCGGGGCACGAGACGTAGCATTTCCACTACTAAACGCAATCAGTTTCTGGCTCTTTTTTTCCGGTGCTATGCTCTTTAACCTATCTTTTGTGATCGGTGGATCTCCAGATGCATCATGGATCAGCTTGGCTCCATTATCCGGAAATGAACTGAGTCCAGGGCCTGGACAGAACTACTACGTTTGGGGTCTACAAATCTCCGGGATTGGTACGCTGATGACCGGGGTCAACTTCCTAGTTACCATCATCAAAATGCGCGCACCGGGTATGAAATTGATGAGAATGCCGATGTTCTCTTGGTCTACGTTGATTACATCCATCATTATCATCTTTGCATTTCCGTTCCTAACGATTGCACTGGCTATGCTAACCTTTGACCGTAGCTTTGGAACGCTTTTCTTTACCATGGATGGCGGCGGTCTTCCAATGATGTGGTCTAACATCTTCTGGTTATGGGGTCACCCTGAAGTATATATTGTTATTCTGCCCGCATTTGGGATGTTCTCCGATGTAATCAGTCACTTTGCTAAGAAACGCCTCTTTGGATACACCGCTATGGTCTACTCGATGCTGATTATTTCAGGTCTGAGTATGCTTGTTTGGCTCCATCACTTTTACACTATGGGAAATGGACCTTGGATCAACTCCGCTTTCTCTATCTCTACGATGCTGATTGCGGTTCCTACTGGTGTCAAAATGTTTAACTGGCTGCTGACACTACACAAAGGGAAAATCGAGTTTACCGTTCCTATGCTTTGGGCATGCGCCTTTATCCCTAACTTCCTAATTGGTGGAATCACAGGGGTTATGCTCTCTTCTGCATCAGCAGACTTCCAATATCACAATAGCTACTTCCTAGTCAGCCATTTCCACTACACGCTGATCGGTGGTACTGTGTTTGGCTGCTTCGCGGGACTCACCTATTGGTGGCCAAAAATGTTTGGCTTTAAGCTAAACGAACGAATTGGAAAATGGGCATTCGGCTTCTTCGTGATTGGATTTAACGTTTGTTTCCTACCTCAATATTTCCTAGGCCTTAACGGAATGACTCGTCGTGTCTACACCTATGACACTGGGTTAGGTTGGGATACGTTGAATATGGTCTCTACCATCGGAGCCTTCATGATGGGAATTGGCTTTATCTTATTTGTATGGTCCGTTGTGTACAGTATTCGTTATGAAAAGCGTGTGGGAGCAGATGCTTGGGGCGATGGTCGAAATCTCGAATGGTCTATTCCTTCGCCAGCACCTTTCTACAACTTTGCTCGTGTTCCAAACGTTCTCGCTCAAGATGACCTCTGGTATAAAAGAGAGAACAATATCCCAGAAGATACGAGTCCATTAGAACCCATCCACATGCCAAAGAACTCTGGGATTGCTCCAGTCATGGGAGCGTTCTGGTTTGTAGCAGGCTTTGGTTTCGTCTTTGAATGGTTCTTTATTGGCACATTTGGGTTACTTGGTGTATTTGGTTGTATGATCTATCGATCAATGAATGACTATGATCAAGATTACTATGTCCAAGTAGATGAAATTGAACGTGAAGAAGAAAAATGTAAGGGGGTAAAAGCATGAGTGCAAAAACAGATAGCCAAAACCCACCCTACATGGAATACTCTTCTCATGAAGGGGATTACAAGATTTTTGGTTTCTGGATCTTCTTAGGCGCTGAGATAGCACTCTTTTCTACTCTCTTCGCCTCCTACCTGGTCTATCAAGGACAGACCGCTGGTGGTCCTACTGCTGCCGATCTGTTTATAGTAAAAGATTTTATGATTATGACGTTCCTTCTTTTGACCAGTAGTTTTACCTGTGGGCTCGCAGTCCATCAGATGCGTCTCATGAACAAAAAAGGCTACTTCTTTTGGATGGGTCTGACACTTCTTCTAGGTGCAGGATTCCTCTACCTGGAAATTCATGAGTTTATTACCTACGTAAGCGAAGGTGCTACGATCCAAACAAGTGCATTTCTGTCGGCCTTCTATCTTCTAGTTGGTACACACGGTGCCCACGTAACTGTCGGGATCATCTGGATCTTGTTGTTGTTCCTACAAGTAGCAAAACGTGGCTTTACTCCGATGACCACTCGGAAAATCTTTATCACAGGGCTTTATTGGCACTTCTTAGACGTTGTATGGATCTTTGTCTTTACAGCGGTCTATCTGATGGGAGTGATGTCCTAATGAGTAGCAATCATGAATCTACCAAAAAGCATATCTTTGGCTTTGCAGCATCGATTCTACTTACCCTGATGGCTCTGTTTATTGGGATTGGTACTTCCTTGCCGATGGGTGTCCGAGTCTCTGCGATCTTCTTTCTAGCGTTCGTCCAGTTCTTAATTCAGTTGATCTATTTCATGCATATCACAGAAGGTTCTGCGCGTGTTTATAACTACCTCAACATCGCGTTTGGTATTTTTATTGTCGTCGTAGTAGTAGCAGGATCTCTCTGGATCATGTTGTACAATACGATGGGACTCTAATCATTTTAAAAGAGTGCATTACTCCTAAATATGGAGAGAATGTGCTCTTTTTTTTGTATATATGGTCGGAATGTTGCTTTTATCGTTATAAAGAATTGCAAACGTGTTATATTCTTTTTTATGGAAACATCAGTGTTCAATTATATATTGAGCTGTATTTTTACATCCTATAGTTACTATGAAAAGGAGGCAACCAGATGCTGAAAAAGAAAAATTATCAGGCCATTGGGCTCTTCGGACTCTTCCTGTTGCTCCTGACCGGTTGTAGCAATATAAATGTCAAATCTGGTGTCTTAAACCCACAGGGACCTGTCGCACAGATCCAATATGATCTCATTATGTGGTCTATTATTTTGATGTTGATCGTATTTGTTGCGGTTATGGTACTTTTTGTCTTTATGCTTGTGAAATACCGAGCAAGCAAACAACCAGCTGACTATCAACCGCCAGACCAACATGGAAGCACCAAATTAGAGATCACCTGGACTGTTATTCCCATTTTGATCATTATTCTTCTCGCAGTCCCTACGGTAAAAGCTACTTTTGATCTGGAGAAAAGCCCAAGTCCAGAAAAGAAACCAATCGAGATTGAAGCTACCTCAGTCGATTGGAAATGGATTTTCAAGTATCCAGAACAAGGGATCGTTACGGTTAACTACTTAAATATCCCAGCTGATGTTCCTGTTCACTTTAAGCTCAATGCAGCTGGATCGATGGGGGCTCTTTGGATCCCTGAGCTTGGTGGTATGGAATACACCATGCCTGGTATGGATATGTATCTCTGGTTAGAAGCAGATAAACCAGGAAAATATATCGGAAAAAACGCCAACTTTACTGGAGAAGGCTTTACTCATATGGATTTTGAAGTCGTATCGATGAAGCAAGCTGACTTTAATCAATGGACAAATCAAGTGAAACGAACTGCACCTGCCATGCAACAAGGAGATTGGAATTACCTACTAAAACCGAGCACAGTAGGAAATATGACTTTCTCGTCATATCCAAAAACCGCTGTTCTTCCGCATCAACGCACAAATAAACATCAACATCCGAATGGAACCAATACAGATAAAAACACTGGTGGACATCAACATGGAGGGGAGGAGTAATCAATGAGTTTTTGGGAACGATTTTTCCAATTCCATATCCCGGAGAATTTCATTGTAAAAGGCGAACCGATGATTGCCGGAGCACAAGTTTCGATTGTCTTAGCTACCTTGGGAATCATCTTTGTACTTACGTACTTTAAAAAATGGCGCTGGCTCTGGGACGAATGGCTCACAACAGTGGACCACAAGAAAATTGGGATTATGTATATTATCGCTGCTATTATCATGTTATTCCGGGGCGGAGTAGATGCCCTGATGATGCGAATTCAGTTAGCTTTACCAGGGCTGAATTTCCTCAACGCTGAGCACTATAATCAGGTATTTACCACCCATGGTACGATCATGATTCTCTTTATGGCGATGCCATTTATTATTGGACTGATGAACTTTGCTGTACCACTCCAAATAGGAGCACGAGACGTAGCTTTTCCAGTATTAAACGCTGTCAGTTTTTGGTTATTCTTTACAGGCGCGATGCTCTTTAACCTATCTTTTGTAGTAGGTGGTTCTCCTGATGCTGGCTGGATCAGTATGACACCACTTTCAGGAGCGGAACTAAGTCCCGGGCCAGGGCAAAACTACTATCTCTGGGGTCTGCAAATTTCTGGGATTGGTACCCTGATGACAGGGATCAACTTCTTTGTAACCATTTTGAAGATGCGTGCACCTGGTATGAAGCTAATGAAAATGCCAATGTTTAGTTGGTCTACACTGATTACTGCTGTCATTATCATCTTCGCATTCCCTATTTTGACGATTGCTCTATTTATGCTTACCTTTGACCGTTCCTTTGGTACTCACTTCTTCACAGTAGACGGTGGCGGAATGCCAATGATGTGGGCCAACTTGTTCTGGTTATGGGGACATCCTGAGGTATACATTGTGATCTTGCCAGCTTTCGGGATCTTCTCAGACGTTATCAGTACCTTTGCCCGTAAACGTCTCTTTGGATATAACGCAATGGTGTATTCCATGGTAATCATTTCAGCACTCAGCTTTTTGGTTTGGCTTCACCACTTCTTTACCATGGGAACCGGTCCTTGGATCAACTCTGCATTCTCGATTAGTACGATGTTGATCGCAATCCCGACCGGTGTTAAGGTCTTTAACTGGCTCTTCACCCTTTACAAAGGGAAAATTGAGTTTACGGTTCCCATGCTTTGGGCAATGGCCTTTATCCCTAACTTCTTGATTGCAGGTGTTACGGGGGTAATGCTCGCTTCTGCCGCAGCTGACTTCCAATATCACAATAGCTACTTCCTCGTCAGCCATTTCCACTATGCGCTGATCGGTGGTACGGTATTTGGGTGTTTTGCAGGTCTTACCTATTGGTGGCCTAAAATGTTTGGAATCCAGTTGAACGAGCGTATTGGGAAATGGGCGTTCTACTTCTTTATCATCGGCTTTAACGTCTGCTTTGTTCCACAATATATTCTTGGACTAGGTGGAATGACTCGTCGCGTCTACACTTATGACTTTGGTCTCGGTTGGGAAGTCTGGAACATGATTTCCACCATCGGAGCTTTCATAATGGGACTTGGATTTGTCTTCTTTGTTTGGTCCGTCATCTATAGTATTCGCTATCCTGAACGTGTAGGAGCAGATGTATGGAATGGTCGTACTTTAGAGTGGTCTATTCCATCTCCTGTGCCTTTCTACAACTTTGCACGAGAACCAAAAGTATTAGCACAAGATGATTTTTGGTATAAAAAGCAACACAAAATTGCCGAGGATACTAGCCCTTTAGAGCCGATTCATATGCCGAAAAACTCTGGTATGCCTGTAGTGATGGCCGCCTTCTGGTTCGTTGCAGGATTTGGCTTTATCTTTGAGTGGTTCTTTATCGGAGCGCTAGGCTTACTAGGAGTCTTTGGAACGATGATTTATCGCTCTCTCAATGATTATGATCAAGATTTCTATGTACAAGTAGACGAAATTGAACGTATTGAATCCAAGTATAAGGAGGTAAAAGCATGAGTGCCAAAACAGATAGCCACAACCCTCCCTATATGGAATACTCTTCCCATGAAGGGGATCTCAAGATCTTTGGTTTTTGGATCTTTTTAGGCGCTGAGATAGCACTCTTTGCTACTCTCTTTGCCTCATATCTGGTATATCAAGGTCAGACGGCTGGTGGCCCCACCGCTGCAGAACTATTTGTAGTAAAAGATTTTGTGATTATGACGTTCCTTCTTTTAACCAGTAGCTTTACTTGTGGACTAGCAGTCCATCAGATGCGTCTCATGAACAAAAAAGGGTTCTTCTTTTGGATCGGTTTGACCCTTCTTCTTGGTGCAGGATTCCTCTACCTGGAAATTAATGAGTTTATCCACTATGCACATGAAGGTGCTACGATTCAAACAAGTGCATTTCTCTCAGCCTTTTTCCTTCTGGTTGGTACACATGGTGCCCACGTTACCGTCGGGATCTGTTGGATCCTCTTACTGCTTCTCCAAGTAGCAAAACGTGGTTTTACTCCAATGACCACCCGTAAGATTTTTATCACGGGACTTTATTGGCACTTCTTAGACGTTGTCTGGATCTTTGTCTTTACAGTAGTCTACTTGATGGGAGTGATGTCCTAATGAGTAGCAATCATGAATCTACCAAGAGACACATTTTTGGCTTTGCAGCATCTATTCTCCTTACCCTAATGGCTCTCTTTATTGGGATTGGCACCTCCCTGCCTTTAGGTATCCGGATCTCTGCAATCGTCTTTCTAGCGATTGTCCAGCTCTTGATTCAGCTGATCTATTTCATGCATATCACGGAAGGTTCTGGACGTGTTTACAACTACATCAACATCGTATTTGCAATATTTATTGCGGTGGTAATAGTAGCAGGCTCTGTTTGGATTATGCTATACAATACGATGGGAATATAGTAAAAGGGCACATTCCTCTAATTATGGAGAGAATGTGCTCTTTTTTTCGTATATATGGTCGGAATCTTGTTTTTTTCGTTATAATATGGATAATTCGTACGAAAACCGCAACGGAAACATGAGGACTCCTCAAATAAGGAGGGACGAAAGTGGCAGCATGGGCAGCGGTAGTAAAAAAAGGGCTGACGAAGGCAGGGAAAGCCGTAGGACAAAAAGCCCTTTCCAAGGCCACGGAAGCAACAAAACGATTTCAGTGGAGACCATTCGTTCTCCCTTTACTCACCATGATTGTATTGATACCAGCATTAGTAATCTTCTTTTTTGTACAAGTACTTTATAATCAATTTGTAAACGATGCTGAAGCAAGCGCTACCTCTGGTACTAGCAGTGTAATTGGTACTAAAGGAATCAATGAAGCAGTACTAAAGTGGAAAGACGAAATGATGGCAGCAATGGCAAAGCCAAAGCCAGAGTGTGCAGGGAAATCTGACTGTGGCCCTATGTTTACTCCAGACGAAATTCAGCAATTGATTCCATATATCCTCGCTTTAACCATGGCAGAGTCTGGTGGAAATGTTCCGAATGGCGATATTATGCAGTCTTCTGAATCGATGTGTGGCGGTAAAATGGGTTGTATTACGGATCCTATTACCAGTATTAAGTATGGTATTGAGCACTTTTATAAGGTATGGATCGAAGTGAAAGATCGGGCTGCAAAGACCAATAATTCACAAGTAAACAACTTTGACAATATCATCAAGATCACTTTACAAAGTTACAATTTCGGTTCTGGATTTACCGGATTTGCATTCGCCAATGGGGCAATTTATTCCGAAGAACTTGCGAAGAAATTTGCATTAAAACATGCAACACGTTCCGATTGCGGATGGCGTTCTCCGTATTGCTATGGAAACTTTAAATATGTAGAAAAGGTATTTGAATTCTTAGACTTCAGTAGTTCAGGTAGTCAACAAGTTGTACAAAACGGTAATCTTCCTACCCTACAAAGTGCTAAGTCTAACTTCTCACCAGAAGGTCAATCAGTAATAGATCCAACTGGTACAGGTGGAAATGTTACTCCTCGACTCGCTGCCATGTATAACGGTGTAAAAAGTAATAATCTATTTAATCATTCTGTATCATGTTGGGGTAACCGAACATGGGGAGAGCATCCAAAAGGAAGAGCTTGTGACTTTATGTTCCGCTTTGGAGAAAATTCAAACTCATCATCCGAATTGGCAGAAGCGCAGAAGATGATTACTTATCTCCTTCAAAATCAAGAGAAGTTTGGCATCTATTATATTATCTGGCAAAATAAAATATGGAGTACCAAAGATCCTACAAGATGGAGACAGTACGAATTTAAAAGCGGTAGTGTAGATTGTACAAAGCCCGGTAGTGGTCAACAATACAATACGCTTTGCCACAATGACCACATTCATGTTAGTGTCTACTAAAAACAGACTAAAACCTCTCCAAAATATAGACTCCAACGATTACACTTTTTAATTCAAAAAGGGGGGAGAGCTTTGAACAAAGGTAAGCTTATTCTTTTCATAGGGGCTATTGTGGTACTTCTGTTTTTTGCTTATCAACAATTCTTTGGAGATGCTTCAGCAGGAACAGAATCAGGAAAGCAAGATTGGCAAACAATAGCGCTCACACTTCAAGAGGATAACGAAAAATTAAAAAAAGAAAATACGAGCTTGAAGCAGAAACAAGCAGATATTACAGGAGATCAACAAAAGTTAAGTAAAAGTGCTGAGGCCTTTTTACGTGGATACTTTGAATATGATCAAAACAGTGATCAAAATCTAAAAAATAGAGTAGCTCCTTATTCGACACAAAAACTGCTCAATAGCAATGTGATTCCAACTACCCATATAGAAGAAGGCGGAGCTGAAGAGGGATCTAATGACACTCCCACCACCATTGTTGCGAAGATCAGCAAATTAAACATATATCATTCTACTATGACGAATACATCCGCTAGTGTATATGCTGATATTTCCCAGAACTTTCGCTCCAATAACATTCAAAATACTTCAGAGCTAATCGCCAAGCTAACTTTTGTTTATGATGTATCTAAACAAACATGGTTGGTAGATACGATGAATATCCAACCTGCGTTACCTGAAGATCGGATAAATTAAGAAAAAGGCTAGGAAGAGAAGCAATCACTCTTTCTAGCCTTTTTCTTTTCATGATCAGAACTTGCACTTAAAAATAAACCATAAACAAGTAATCCTACTAGTTTATGGTTTGTCTCGTAGATCCAGATCCCAAACACAAAGAAACGCATTACCGCTTAGTAACGGTAAGTGCGTTTCTCATTTTTGTTGGCAGAGAGGGTGGGATTCGAACCCACGGATGCCTCACGACATCGGCGGTTTTCAAGACCGCTGCCTTCAACCACTCGACCACCTCTCCATAATGGTAACCTTTATCATTATAACAAGATATACAGGAAAGTCAAGCTCAAAAAGAAGTGAGAGGAGGTAGAGACTCTTTCCACTCTTGAATAGTAGTGTCCAATCGAAGGTAAGAATAATCCTCTGGTACTTCTGATTCAAAAGTTATATCTACTTGATAATAGATGGGTTCTTGAGTTGGTTGATTTGGGTAAAAATGAAACGTTGCTGTCACCCTCATGGAGAGATTTTTTCCTTTTTTGTTTACCCGCAATTTTTCCCAGATCTCCTTCATGGAAGAGTCCTTTTCGGTAAACTGATAGGTAACAATTTGGCGAGTATCCTTTTTTTCTAGTTTTCCGTTTTCTCTGGACTCCAATATTCCCGGAAGAAGCGAGCTTAGCTCCACAAGACTACTTATTGGTTTTTGATCGCAGTCGATCTTATTCTTTTTCTCCGTTTGGTAACATCCATCCCCATATTGCAAAAACCTTACGCCATTTTCCAGGTACATCACATGATTTTGATCATAACGTGTAACCGTTGTGTTGGTAATAGTAGTAGCATTTGAATTCTGGGATACTAGATTGATTTGCTGGCGATATTTTGGATCCTCACCATATTTGTCTACCAGCTTTTCCATCTCTGATTTTGCTCCGAGTTGATTTGCAAATGTGCCAATAATCACGACTAGGATGAATCCGCCTACTAAGTATAAAGCTTTTTTGCCCCATTTTTTTCTCCAACGAGCAAACTGAACTCTTCGGGACTCCTTTGGTTCAGAAGATTCTTGTTCTGTAACATTCTTTGGCTGTATTTCTTCTTCGATTGTTTGTTTGCTTGTACCATTCAATTGAGTTTCCTTGTTCCACTCCCAAGGAATTTCCTCTTTCACATGCCAAGCCTCTATGTCTTTTATCATGTCTAAAGCTCGTTGATAACGGCTTTCTGGGGACTTTCGTAGCGCTTTCCAAATGATTTGATATAGTTCTTCTGGTATATCTGGACGCAGTAAGCGCATATCGGGAACTTCTTCTTGTACATGCTTCATCGCTACGGCAATATTTAGCTCTCCTTCAAAAGGAACCCTGCCTGTAGCCATTTCATAAAGCACTACTCCCAGCGAATATAGATCACTCGCATAGGTAATCTCTCGCCCCAAAATCTGTTCAGGAGAGGCATAGGAGACGGAGAAGATGCCCCCATTGGTGGCACTACGTTCTTGTGTATGGTCAGATATCAGCTTGCAGATTCCAAAGTCCGTTAACTTCCAAGAGTGAATCCTCGTGCCAAGAATATTATGTGGCTTAATATCTCGGTGTAGTACTCCTTGTTGGTGTGCATAACTTAAGCCTTTTAGGATCTGTGTCGCAATCTCTTTAATCTCATGAAACGGCAGGGGGCCTTGCTGTTGTATGTATTCTTTTAACGTGGGACCTGATAACAGTTCCATCACGAAAAAGGATTGATCCTGATCTAAATCTGCATCATATACTTCCACTACATGATCATGGCGAAGTTTAGCTAAAGTTTCTGCTTCTCTTCTCATTCGGACTGACCACTGATCATCCTTACTTCGTTCCACTTGAAGCAATTTGATCGCAATTGGTCGATTTAAGTGCCGATCTAGCCCTTGATAAACTGCCGCCATACCGCCAGTCCCAATCTGGTGATGTAACTCATAGCGGTTTGATAACACCTTCTGCATGGTAGCAGACACCCTTTCACTTCCTTTCCTCTATTTATTTGATTGTAGCACGCTTTTCCTAGACAATTTTTGTACAAAAAAGGTACTTGTCTCCAAGTACCTTTTTCCTCAGGAATTAGCGAATTACCTCGGTTCTCATGTATGGTTGTAAAACCTTTGGAACAAGAATACTACCATCATCTTGTTGATAATTCTCGATAATTGCTGCTGTCGTTCTTCCCACTGCGAGGCCAGATCCATTGAGAGTATGGACGTATTCCGGTTTCTCTTTTGGTCCTCTTCGGAAGCGGATATTGGCTCTTCTTGCTTGGAATGCTTCCACATTACTACACGAGGAAATCTCTCGATAGGTACCGTTGCTCGGCATCCATACTTCTAAATCATAGGTTTTGGTGGCAGTAAAACCAGTGTCTCCCGTACAGAGAGTTATCACTCGATAAGGCAAATCCAAAAGTTGCAAGACTCTCTCTGCGTTTTCCCGCATTTTTTCTAGCTCTTGATAAGAGTCTTCTGGCTTCACCAATTTAATCAGCTCAACTTTGTTGAATTGATGTTGACGAATTAGCCCCCTCGTATCTCGACCAGCTGACCCTGCCTCCGAGCGAAAGTTGGTGCTATACCCTACATAATATTTTGGCAGATCTTCTACATTCAAGATCTCTCCTGCATGAAAGTTGGTAACAGGCACTTCTGTTGTAGGGATCATAAAGTATCCATTTGTCTTGTCTACTGTAAAGGAATCCTCTGCAAATTTAGGCAATTGCCCTGTACCAAACATGCTTTCTTCATTCACCATATAAGGAGGTAGCATCTCAGTATAGCCATGCTCTGTTGTGTGGAGATCCATCATAAAGTTGATTAGCGCTCTCTCTAGGCGCGCACCTAAGCCTTTATAGAATACAAACCGTGCCCCTGTTACTTTAGCAGCCCGTTCAAAGTCCAAAATATCCAAATCAACCCCAAGATCCCAGTGAGGCTTTAGATTGGCACTATCTCCTCGAGGAGTCCCTACACGGTGAACCTCCACATTCTCCTCTTCCGAGGTACCAACTGGGACACTCTCATGCGGCAAATTTGGAACACGAAGAAGAATTTGGTTGATTGTCTCTTCTAACTCCCGAATTCGATCATCCAATTCTTTGATCTGATCGCCTACTTGTCGCATCTCCAAGATCACATCATCAGCTGGTTCTTTTGCTTTTTTCTTCTCTGCAATCTGTTTCGATACCACATTCCGATGGTTTTTAAGCTGCTCTACTTGGGTAATCAGCTCTCTTTTTTGTTGGTCTAATTCTGGAAATTGATTCAATGCCGTCAGATCTTCATTACGAGTTTGCAGCTTTTGCTTTACCAGATCAAACTGATCCCGTAAAAGCTTTACGTCTAACATAGCGTTCCCTTCCTTTTTCTAAACAATAAAAAGAACCTCAGCCCCAAAGGGACGGAGGTTCCGCGTTGCCACCCTAATTAGCTACCTATCTAACAGGTAACTCACTCTCTAAGATAACGGTCGATTCCGGATACACTCATCGTGTATAGCTCCAAGGTGGATTCCTCTGACTCTGCTAGCAGTTCGCACCAACCACTGCCTCTCTATGGAGCAGATACACCAGAGTACTAGCCTCTTCATCGCAACTAGTTATATTCAGATTACTAAATATTATATCCAATTAAGCACGATTTGCAACACTAGCCTCTACCATCTGGCAAAAGTATTGATGGAAGCGTACATCGTCTGTTAACTCAGGATGAAATGAACATGCAAGAAGGGTTCCCTGTTGCGCTGCTACAATCTCATCATTTACTTCTGCTAATACATCTACCCCTGAACCCACTTCTAAGATCAGCGGAGCACGGATAAAGACGGCTTGAAAGTCTTCTGCTACGCCTTTAATCGGCAAATCCGCCTCAAAGCTATCTACTTGGCGCCCAAATGCATTCCGACGCACTTTCATATCCAAAACAGCTAAGTGAGCTTCTGGTGTCTCTTCGATCTCTTTGGCGAGCAAAATAAGACCTGCACAAGTACCAAATAACGGCTTACCAGCTTGATGCATGGCTTGGATCGGTTCGAGGAAGCCATATTTACGCATCAGTTTCCCCATAGTGGTAGACTCTCCACCTGGGAAAATGAGACCATCTAGCTCCTCTAATTGCTCTACCTGTTTTACCGCGATTGCTTCCACACCTAGTTGTTCTAAGATGTGCAAATGCTCTTGAACTGCACCCTGTAAAGCTAGCACACCTATCTTCATCGATTACCAGCCTCGCTCTTGCATACGCTCTTCTGGAGCAATTTTCGAGATCTCGATCCCTTTCATTGGCTCCCCTAACTCTTTGGAGACCTTGGCAATTAGTTCATAATCTTCATAATGAGTGGTAGCTTCTACGATTGCACGTGCAAACTTCTCTGGGTTCTCTGATTTAAAGATACCAGATCCCACAAAGACTCCGTCCGAACCAAGTTGCATCATCAATGCTGCATCGGCAGGAGTTGCTACTCCACCTGCTGCAAAGTTTACAACTGGGAGTTTGCCTGTCTCATGTACTTGAAGCAATAACTCAAATGGAGCTCCTAGTTCTTTTGCTTCTGTCATTAACTCATCACGAGACATGTTTTGTACTTTGCGGATTTGAGACATCATCATCCGCATATGACGCACTGCTTCTACAATATTTCCTGTTCCTGGTTCACCTTTCGTCCGAATCATCGAAGCGCCTTCTCCAATACGACGGAGTGCTTCCCCCAGATTTCGAGCACCGCATACAAAAGGTACTGTAAAGGTGGATTTATCAATATGGAATACTTCATCTGCTGGTGTTAAAACTTCACTCTCATCAATGTAGTCTACACCCATCGACTCTAACACACGTGCTTCTACAAAGTGTCCAATACGAGCCTTCGCCATTACCGGAATGGAAACAGCTCCAAGAACCTCTTCGACAATGCGTGGGTCTGCCATACGAGCTACTCCACCTGCTTTACGAATATCAGATGGCACTCGCTCTAAGGCCATAACTGCGACTGCACCAGCAGCTTCTGCAATCTTTGCTTGTTCTGCATTGACAACGTCCATAATGACGCCGCCTTTTTGCATTTCGGCCATTCCCCGTTTTACTCGTTGTGTTCCTGTTTGCTTTGTCATATGTAAAATGCCTCCCCTGCAAATTGTACTACGCTGACTATTAACAGATTTATTTTATCAGAGAATGTCTAGTGGTGCGATAAAGGAAAACTATATTTAGTGCGGTTTTTCCACCATACTAAACGTTTGGACAGGATAATTTTACTTAAACCAACTGCTAATCTCGTCTCCGATTGAACGGAACATGAGCCGGAACCAACTACCTTCTTCCATCGCCTCTGTTGCGACTAATTCGTAAGAAGAGATTCCTGGAATTGGTTTACCATCCTTCAATACTTCCACTTGACCGATTACTTGTCCTTTAGAAAGTGGAGCCTTTACATTAGGGTCAGGTGTTAGTTTGAGGGTATAACTCTTTTCTTTCCCTGTTTCAACAGGTAAGACAATATCCTCTTTTGTCCCAATCGCTATCTCACGATCGACTCCATTAGATAAAGCCAATTTTTCTTTTCCTGGAATCGCCTGTCCTTTTTGTAGCAAGGAACGAAGTTTATAGTTGTCAAAGCCGAGATCTAATAACTTTTTAGTCTCCGAAAAACGTTTTGACTCATTGGCTGTACCCATCACGACCGTTATGAGGCGCATGTCTCCGCGTATTGCACTACCTGTAAAACAGTATCCTGCGGCATCAGTATGACCTGTTTTAAACCCATCTACTCCTTCATAAGCATAAGGAAGTCCTGAGAGCATCTTGTTCCAGTTTGTCACTTTCTGCTCTTTACTTGTTCCTTTATGAAACGTGTAATGCGAGATAGAAGTAGTATCGATCACTTCTGGATGAGCTTTGGTTAGCTCAGCTGCCAAAATAGCCGAATCTTGCGCAGACATATAGTGCTCGCTGTTACATTCTGGTGGATCGGCATAGTCTTTTTGCCCCAGTCCAGAAGAGTTGCAGTAATAAGTGTTCTTCATCCCTAATAACTGGGCTTTTTGATTCATCATTTCCACAAACTTCTCTTCCGATCCACCAATATGCTCTGCGAGTGCTACTACAGCATCATTGGCTGATTGAACTGCCATTGCAATATACAGTTCTTTTACCGTTATCTTTTCACCAGATGCTAGATGAATTTGTGCCTCATCAATTTTAGCGGCACGTGGGCTAACCGTAACTTCTTCTTCCCAAGTTATTTCACCTGACTTTATCTTATCCAAAACAATGAATTCAGACATCATCTTGGTCATACTTGCAGGTGGTAGCTGTTCTTCCATTGATTTTTGAGCTAAAATTGCTCCTGATTTAGGATCCAGTAAAATGTATGATTTCGCTTGAATGTTAGGAGGATTGGCAGCAAAAGTCGTGGTTGGAAAAACCAAAATTAGGAAGCTACATACGAAAAAAAAGCGTAGTGAACGCTTCAACCAAATCAACTCTCCCATTCTAAAAGATCATGTCGGATTAATACTAATCTATTGAGACACTTTGGTAAATGGTTTTTCTATGAACATTTAATAAACCACCTTTTTCCTCTAGTTACAAGGAAAAGGTGGTTTATATTCTTAGAGATGATAGTTTGGTGCTTCTTTCGTGATTTGCACATCATGCGGATGACTTTCTCTCAGTGATGCCCCAGAGATCCGAATGAAGCGAGTATCATTTTGCAAACTCTCCATTGTCGGTACACCACAGTAACCCATACCTGCACGAATACCACCGACTAATTGATAGATTGTATCTGCAAGCGGTCCTTTGTAAGGTACACGACCCTCAATGCCCTCTGGCACCAATTTCTTTTCATTTTCTTGGAAGTAACGATCTTTACTACCTGCTTCCATCGCACCGATAGATCCCATTCCACGATACACTTTAAAGCGACGACCTTGGAAAATCTCGGTTTCTCCAGGGGCTTCTTCCGTTCCAGCAAACATACTACCCAACATCACAGCACTTGCTCCTGCTGCTAGTGCCTTTACAATATCTCCTGAGTAACGGATTCCTCCATCGGCAATGATCGGTACTCCATACTCACGCGCAACTTGGGCACAGTCGTAAACAGCAGTTACTTGAGGAACTCCAATACCAGCTACTACACGAGTAGTACAAATAGAACCTGGTCCAATCCCTACTTTTACAACACTCGCTCCCGCTTCAATCAAGTCTCTTGTCGCTTCTGCAGTTGCTACATTCCCTGCTACGATGACTAGATCTGGATAGTTTTGCCGTAGTTCTCGTACCGTATCAAGTACACCACGAGAGTGTCCATGTGCCGTATCCACGATGATCATATCTACCTCAGCTTCAACCAAAGCTTCTACTCGGCGATAAGTATCTTTGGAGACACCTACTGCTGCCGCAACTAGTAATCTGCCTTGGCTATCTTTTGCAGCTTCTGGGAACTGAGTCGCTTTCTCAATATCTTTAATGGTAATGAGTCCTTTTAATACACCGTCCTCATCTACCAGTGGCAACTTCTCAATTTTATGTTGTTGCAGAATCTCCTCTGCCTCCACCAGCGTGGTCCCAACTGGAGCTGTTACTAGATTTTCTTTCGTCATCACTTCTGCGATCGGCATACTGAAGTCACGAATAAAACGCATATCACGGTTGGTAATAATCCCGACTAGCTTGCGATCCTTGTCCACAATTGGCACACCAGAAATCCGATAGTTTGCCATCAGTCCTTCTGCATCATGAACTTTTTGTTCTGGATGAAGGAAAAACGGTTTCGTGATAACACCGCTTTCGGAGCGCTTCACACGATCTACTTCTTCCGCTTGTTCTTCCACTTTCATGTTTTTATGAATTACCCCGATTCCACCCTGACGAGCCATTGCAATCGCCATAGCAGACTCTGTTACAGTATCCATTCCTGCACTGATCAATGGTACATTCAAAACGATTTTTTCAGTCAACTTGGTTTGAACAGAGACATCACGAGGCAAAATATCTGAACGGGCCGGCATTAACAATACATCATCAAAGGTTAAACCTTCTTTTGCAAACTTCTGATCCCACATATTTTTGTAGTCCCTTCTCTCTAGTTGTCCATGATAATCTAGAAAGTGTAACAAAATATTTTTTTACCTGTCAACAACTCATTTTACCTGTTAATAACCTGTGGATAACTGTGGATAACTTCAAAACATCTGTTTGCATTGCCAATTATTAAGTGAAACCTTTCCTCAGTGGGAGATTTTTTCCACTGATGGTTAGTTGAACTTATCGGACTTTTACGGGTAGTAATCCCACATTTGGATTTATATGTTACCGCTAGGTAGGAGATACTGCCCATTCATGCAGGATAAAGAACACAGTCATCGGTTATTTTATTACAGAGAAATCAATCCTCTTTAGTTGGAACATCTATTGATAAAGATGCCACTCATTATTGGAAACTATACAGTAGTTATCAGGAGATGGAAAGATGCTTTCATGGAACTCTTTTCAAGGTGACGGATTGATCCCTCTTTCTTATTGGACCAATGAAAAAATAACAATGGAACTACTACGAGACAAATACAAACATCGCTATCCCGAAAAGGTAGCACAAAACTACGCTTTTCGTAACAGTTCTTTGTTTTGTAGCTATATACGACAATCAAAAGAAATGTGGCAAGAAGCTGATAAACAAAGTAATTGGAGTAAACCCCTTACACTTTATTACGCCATGATGAATCTATGGAAAGCTTGGATTTTGACTATTTATCCAGAATATCCAGAGCAAACCTCCCAATTAAAACATGGAATCAGCACCAAAAAGAAAAAAAAGCAGAACTTCTCTTTGTTAGCAGATGAAATTAGATTTCAACGAGATGGGTTAACGACTCTGATCCTCACTGCTATGAACAGAGAAGAACTTATCGGACATGTATACACAACAGAACAGTTAGTTAGCATGTTACCTGTGTTACAGTCCAGTTATTTACTAGTTAAATCCACACCAACGCTTTGGAAAGTGACCACTGTACAAGATCAGATACTACTTCCTACCTATTTTCCTGATGAGTTGATTCCAATCATTTTAGAACAAGCCAATATCAATTACGATCCACAACTTAACAGATCCCGGGAGTTTTCCCTTCCCATCAAAAATTTGGCATCTTCCCTTTATATAGAGAAGAGCGATCCATACCTATTTGCACGTAAGGATCGCTCATTACCAGTACCAGAAGCACTGATTCTCTATTTACTTTTATTTTCTTTCAGCATGCTCTGCCGATACGATCCTGCTTTGTGGCAACAAGTCGTAAGCCATGAATGGATGAAAGAAAGTATTTGGGTTGAAGAAATATTTCAGCTTACCCAAAATCGATTTCCTACTCTGATACAAAAGTATCTCGAGCTTGATTAGCTTTCGTCCGCTTCCTCTTCCTCATCATCCGGAAGTTGTACTCTTGCTACTGTAGACACTTCTTGACCTGCATCTACTTTAATTAAACGAACACCTTGTGCATATCTGCCAAGAGAAGAGATACCACTAATGTTCATCCGGATCACGACACCTGCTTGCGTTACAATCATGAGATCCTCTTCAGGGGATATCACTTTGTGACCGACAACTTGTCCATTCTTTTTAGTGATATTGAGTGTCTTAATTCCTTTTCCACCACGAGATTGAACTCGATATTCCTCAAGTGGTGTGCGTTTTCCGTAGCCTTTTGTCGTTACAATCATAACCTCTTTACCTGGGACAGCGATATCCATGTCAATTACAACATCATCGTCACCTAATGTCATTCCTTTGACACCTGTAGCAGAGCGGCCCATCTGACGGACATCTTGCTCATGGAAACGAATCGACATCCCACTGCTGGTTCCCATGATAATCTCTTGTTCTCCGTCGGTCATGTGAACTGCGACCAATTCATCCCCATTGCGCAGATTAATGGCAAAAAGACCATTCTTACGGATATTATCAAATTCACTAAGAGCTGTCTTTTTCACTACACCTTGTGCTGTAGCAAAGAACAAGAAGTTGTCTTCAGTGAACTCTTTCACTGGGATTACCGCTTGGATTCGTTCATCTTGGTCGATCTGAATGAGGTTGATGATCGGAGTCCCTCTTGCCGTCCGTCCCAATTCAGGAACCTCATAAGCCTTTAGGTGATAAACCTTTCCTTTGGTAGAGAAGAAAAGTAAATGATTGTGTGAATGAGTTACAAAAAGATGCTGCACAAAGTCATCATCCCGAGTTCCCATACCCGATACGCCTCGTCCACCACGACGTTGTGCTCGATAGTTATTCAATGGCATCCGCTTAATGTAGCCGCGGTGAGTCAGCATCACCGATACTTCTTCTTCTGGAATAAGGTCTTCATCTGCAATTTGCGTCGCATCGATTTTGATCTTGGTTCTGCGCTCGTCTCCGTATTGGTCTCGTACTTCCACCAATTCCTCGCGAACTACCGCCAAGATTTTGGCATCATCAGCAAGAATCGCTTTCAATTCTGCAATAGTCGCCATCAATGCTTGGTATTCTTCCTCGATTTTTTCGCGTTCCAAGCCTGTTAAACGTTGGAGGCGCATATCAAGGATCGCTTGTGCTTGTTTCTCACTTAATCCAAAGCGCTCCATCAAGCCTGCTTTTGCTTCTGCACCCGTTTGCGATCCACGAATGAGGGCGATTACTTCGTCGATATGATCGAGAGCAATTCGGTATCCTTCTAAGATATGAGCACGCTCTTCTGCTTTACGTAACTCAAATTGGGTACGACGGGTAATTACTTCTACCTGGTGATCAAGGTAATGCTTTAACGCTTGTTGTAGATTGAGAACTTGTGGCTGTCCATGAACTAGCGCTAGCATATTGACACCAAAACTTGATTGCAGAGAGGTTTGCTTGTACAAGTTATTTAGCACAATTCGTGGGTTTACATCGCGACGAAGCTCGATCACGACACGCATTCCATTCCGGTCTGATTCATCACGCAAATCAGTAATACCATCAATCTTTTTATCTCTCACCAATTCTGCGATCTTCTCAACTAGACGAGCTTTATTTACTTGATAAGGCAGCTCTTCGACGATAATGCGCATCTTGCCATTCCCGGCTTCTTCCATTCGTGTCTTCGCTCTAAGCTGGATACTACCTCGTCCGGTGCGGAATGCCTTGCGGATCCCGTCTAATCCTAAAATGGTACCACCCGTTGGGAAATCAGGTCCTTTTACCACTTTCATGAGGTCATCCACTGTTGTCTCTGGATGATCGATCATCATCAAGATCCCATCAATTACTTCTTTCAGGTTATGCGGTGGTATGTTGGTAGCCATCCCAACCGCAATACCTGCTGCACCGTTTACGAGCAAGTTAGGGAAACGAGCAGGTAGTACAAGCGGTTCTTCATTTTGTCCATCATAGTTGGGACCAAAGTCGATCGTTTCTTTTTGGATATCACGAAGTAATTCGAGTGCGATCGGAGCCATCCGAGCCTCAGTATAACGCATCGCAGCTGCACCATCGCCGTCAATAGAACCAAAGTTCCCGTGTCCATCTACTAGCATGTAACGGTATGAGAAGTCTTGTGCCATCCGCACCATCGCATCATACACAGAAGAATCACCATGCGGATGATACTTGGCTAATACGTTTCCGACTACGTGAGCTGATTTCCGGAATGGCTTATCGGGAGTCATTCCCAAATCATACATAGCATATAGAATCCGACGGTGTACTGGTTTTAACCCATCTCGTACATCAGGTAACGCTCGACTAACAATTACGCTCATCGCATAGTCCAAGAAAGACGTCCGCATTTCTTGGCTAATATTAATCTCTTGAACTCTTTGTGAATCCGACATTGCGTAACATCACTCCTCGCTGTCTAATTTTCCGATTAAACAAGAATAGGAGGTTTGCTGCTAGGCAAACCCACTCCTTCTTAGATATCCAAATTGGCTTGTCTTGCGTACTCTTGAATAAATACACGACGTGGTTCTACCCGATCTCCCATCAGCATTTCAAATACATGATCGGATTCCATAGCATCTTGTGCAGAGACTTGTAACAGGGTACGACTTTCAGGATCCATAGTCGTTTCCCATAACTGGCCAGCATTCATCTCTCCCAAACCTTTGTAGCGTTGAACGTCAATTTTTCCTTTGCCAGTCATCTCTTTCATAATCTGTTCTTTCATCCGATCGTTGTACGCATACCGAATGGTCTTGCCTTGTGACAACTTATAAAGCGGAGGTTGTGCAATGTAAACATAACCATGTTCAATAAGTGGTTTCATATATCGATAAAAGAAGGTCAACAGAAGGGTTCGGATATGCGCTCCATCGACATCGGCATCGGTCATGATCACGATTTTATGATAACGAGCCTTTTCAATATTAAAATCATCGCCGATTCCTGTGCCTAGTGCGGTAATGATCGTCCGAATCTCTTCATTGGATAGAGCTTTGTCGAGCCTTGCTTTTTCCACATTGAGAATCTTACCTCGTAGCGGAAGAATCGCTTGGAACATCCGATCTCGACCTTGTTTTGCTGTACCTCCCGCAGAATCACCCTCAACCAGATACAATTCACTGATCTCTGCGTTTTTGGTGCTACAATCAGCTAGTTTACCAGGGAGCGAACTAACTTCTAGCGCATTTTTCCGTCTTGTTAGTTCTCGAGCCTTCCGTGCTGCCTCTCTCGCGCGGGCTGCCATAACTGCTTTTCCAATTACTTTCTTAGCTGTAGCAGGATTTTCTTCTAAAAAAATCTGGAAATGCTCCGAGAAAAGCTGTTCCGTAATCGTCCGAGCTTCGCTGTTTCCTAGCTTTGTCTTGGTCTGTCCTTCAAATTGAGGATCCGCTATCTTGACGCTGATAATTGCGGTGAGACCTTCTCGTACGTCATCCCCAGACAAGTTGTTATCACTATCTTTTAACAAGTTGTTTTTCCGTGCATAATCATTTACTACACGGGTTAAAGCTGATTTAAAACCTGATTCGTGTGTACCGCCTTCATGCGTATGAATGTTGTTGGCATACGAGTAAAGATTGGAACTATACGAATCGTTATATTGCATCGCTACTTCTACGATCAGGTTCTCTTTTTCCCCTTCGATGTAAATCGGTGGCTCATGTAAAACCTCCCGATTCCGATTGAGATACTCGACAAAAGATTTAATCCCGCCTTCAAAGAAAAACTCTTTCTTTTTTTGGTTTTCCTCTCGTTTGTCCTCGAGAATAATCGTAATTCCTCTGTTAAGGAACGCCAATTCCCGAATACGAGACTCTAATGTACCGTAATCATAGACGGTGGTCTCCGTAAAAACTTCTGGATCTGGTTTAAACGTAACAGTGGTACCATGATCTTTCGTCTCTCCGGTTATTTTAAGATCTGCTTGGGGAACACCCCGTTCATAACGCTGGAAGTGGACTTTTCCTTCTCGTCGCACTTCCACCTCTAACCACTCAGAAAGCGCATTTACGACAGATACCCCAACACCGTGAAGACCACCAGAAATCTTATAGCCTTCTCCACCAAACTTACCACCTGCATGAAGTACGGTCATTACTACTTCAACTGTTGATTTCCCTAATTTTGGATTAATTCCAACTGGAATCCCAAACCCATTATCCACAACGGTAATGCTATTATCCTCGTTTACCGTAACAGAAATCCTGTCACAGCGACCAGCTAGTGCTTCGTCAATACTGTTATCCACAACTTCCCAAACTAAGTGGTGGAGTCCTCGTACTGAAGTACTACCAATATACATCCCTGGTCTTTTTCGAACGGCTTCTAAGCCCTCTAAGACCTGAATCTGAGACTCATCATAATTAACGTTTTGAGATGCCAAACCTATTCACCGTCCTTTATCGTCCATTCATACCAGCTATCTTGTTCCAAGCGTTTTAAGAGCGTAAGAGAAGAAATAGTTGAGCCAAGGGTTTCGTTCTTGGTGATCACAACGGAACGAAGCTCTTCTTGGCTCAACTCCTTTGTATTCAAAAGAGAAGAATTAAGAGTGCTCTCTATATTTAAGATCGCAATAATATCCTTGGTTCGAACAATTCGGTTTCCGCCGAGGTGGATATACATCCTTTTCACCCCTGTACTGTTACGTTTCCTTGCTCCACCCGATATATCTTGGCTCTTTGTAGAGTATCTTGATGTATGCCTTCTAAGCTGGTAGTTGTTACAAATGTTTGTACTTTCCCTCGAATCGCTTCTAAAAGTTGTGTTTTTCGATGATCGTCCAATTCAGATAGAACATCATCCAACAATAACAAGGGATAAAAACCCGTTTCTTGATAGATCAATTCAATCTCTGCTAATTTCAGAGAAAGGGCAGCGGTTCTCTGTTGCCCTTGAGAGCCAAAGTTATGCAAGTCTAGCTCACCATTTTTTAAGCGAAAGTCATCCCGTTGTGGTCCAATGAGGGTGCTACCACGTCTCCACTCCTGAGATTCTAACCTCGCAAGCTCTCTCGTTGTAATAGCTCGTATCTGATCCTCATCCATTTCTCGTTGAATCGGGACCGAGGGTAGATATTCGATCTGAAGGCACTCTTTCCCTCCTGTGATCGTCTCATGAATTGGCTGGGCCCACTTGAGTAATAAATCAATGAAATAATATCTTTTTTTCCAAATTTGAATAGAAAGAGAAAGAAACTGCTCATTCAAAACTTCCAGCAGTTCCTTCTGCATTCCATTTTTTAAGATGGCATTGCGCTGATGAAGAACTTTTTGTATCTGATTAAGTTGATATAAGTAAGTGGGGCTCACTTGGCCTATTTCAGTATCTAAAAATCGCCTTCTTATTTGGGGACTTCCTTTTACTATGGCGAGATCTTCTGGGGCAAAGAGGATCGTTGGCATGGTGCCGATATAATGACTTAACTTCGGTTGTTCCAGTCCATTTCTTATCGCTTTTTTACCCTTCTCGTTTAGCTGAACTTCGAGCCGGATCAGCTGATCCCCTTTTTTTACTTTTGCTTTTAATTTGGAAAATGGCTTACCAAATTGGATCAAGTCTTTCGTAGCCCTAGTGCGATGTGATTTCGCCAAACTCAGAACATAGAGTGACTCCACAATATTTGTTTTGCCTTGGGCATTTTCTCCCACAAAAAGATGAAGTTCCTCTGGACAAGTCAGGGTGAGCAGTCCGATATTGCGATACTGAGAAATCTCCAGCTCTTGTAGTCGCACGTGATGTCACCCTCTCCCCAGTTTAGACGATTTCATAAGAGTCAAACCCTACTACTTGAACCTGGTCACCTTTATATAGCTTGCGACCCCGTCTATTTTCCGTTTCCTGATTGACTAAGATCTTTACTTCTTCAAGGAAGAACTTAGCCTGTCCTCCTGAGTCAATCAGATCTGCTTTTTTTAAAAACTGTCCGAGTGTAATGTATTCCGTTTGTATCTGCACCTTTATCATCAGATAAACTCCTTTTCTAGCGAGTGCGAATTGGAACAATGAGCTGCAACGTATCATCCGCATCTTTTGGCTGAATTTTGAAAGGGGTCATTGGCCCTGTGAAAACAATCTCCACTTGATCACTCTCTAGAGAACGAAGAGCTTCTAACATGTATCGTGCATTAAACGATATACCTAATCCTTGACCATTTACACGTGCTGTGACCTCTTCGGAAACACTGCCGATTTCATGAGAAACAGAAGTAACTTCTACTTGATCTTGGCCTATCGTCCATTTTATCACATTATCGCTTTTCTCCCGACTGATTAAAGAAGCACGCTCAACGGATTGTAACAATTCCTTGGTCGACACTGTAATAGAAGTATCTCCGGCTTTGGGGATAACTCGATCTGTATCAGGATATTTTCCATCCAATAATCTAGAGTAGAACGCAATTGTATCATGTTCCACCAAGATTTGGTTCTCTGTGATAATAAAGTTCACGTCACCCTCATAATCTGCAAACGTTTTCGCTAGCTCTTGTAGACTCTTACTTGGAATCACTACATTGCTTAGCTCCAACTCCTGGGCATTCTCCACCTTTACTCTTCTTCTTGCTAATCGATGGCTATCTGTTGCTACACAAGTAAGGATTCCGTCTTGAAGCATAAAGTGGACTCCTGTTAATTCTTTTTTCGCTTCATTGGTAGCTGCAGCAAAGACAGTCTGGCGAATCATCGCTTTTAGGGTATCTGTTGCAATGGAGAAACGTTGATCTGTGGATAACTGTGGTACTCTCGGATATTCTTCAGGATCTAATCCATTCAACTGAAATTCAGACTGTCCTGAGCGAATAGAAAGTTGAAAGCGTTCGTTTACTTCCCAATCTACTTGGTCACCAGGGAGTTTTCTCACGATATCCCCAAATACTTTTCCAGGTACAACAACACTCCCCAATCTATCCACAACCAAGAGTTCTTTGTCATTTAATGTTCGCGGTACTTTAACCGAAATTGTCATGTCGGAATTGCTTCCAGTAAAGGTAAGGGAATCCTCTTCTAAGGTGACTTTCATTCCCGTAAGAATAGGGAGTGTAGTTTTTTGAGAGACTGCTTTTGATGCTTGGCTTACAGCTTCTACAAGAGCACTTCTAGCAATACGAAGTTTCATTTTGTTTTTTCACCTCATATGTAATAGTCATAAAAAAGCATGCTTCTTAATATATTAGTTAGTTAAAAAACAGTAGTTATAGTAATAGGGGCTGTGGATAATGTGGAAAAGTGGCTTCAGGACAGCAGGAAAGCCTATACACGGCTGTGGAGAAGTTGTGCATAGGCTTGTACGGGTTATCCACATTATTCACAAGTGTGTGCTTGAATCAAAAAGTTATCCACGTTCCATCCGCTTTTGAATCTCTTCGATGGCTTGTTTTAGGTCAGCATCCACTTGTAATGCTTTGGTGATTTTATCATGGGCGTGGATGACAGTTGTATGATCCCGTCCTCCAAAGTCTTCTCCGATCTTAGGAAGGGAGTGATCGGTTAATTCACGCGATAAATACATTGCAATTTGTCTTGGGAATGCAATCGATTTCGTTCTTTTCTTACTTTTGAGATCTTCTACTCGAAGACGATAGTATTGCGAAACAGCTTGTTGTATATCTGGAATACCAATAACTCGAAGACGTCCTTGTGGAATGATGTCTTTTAGAGCTTCTGCAGCCAACTCTGTTGTGACAGGTTGGTTCATCAGAGCAGAATAGGCCATTACCCTTATTAATGCACCTTCTAATTCACGGATGTTTGTACTGATTCGATCAGCGATAAATGCGAGAACTTCACTAGAAACATCGAGAGCATCTGCGATCGCTTTCTTTCGGAGAATTGCAATTCGTGTCTCGTAATCAGGAGGTTGCACATCTGTGATTAATCCCCACTCAAACCGTGAACGCATGCGATCCTCCAGATTAGGTATTTCCTTTGGAGGGCGGTCACTTGAGATAATGATTTGTTTGTTTTCTTCATGTAGAGAGTTGAATGTATGGAAGAATTCTTCTTGGGTCTGCTCTTTTCCCGCCAGAAATTGAATATCATCTATTAATAAGATATCCACAGACCGATATTTATTGCGAAATCTATCCGTTTTATTATCTCGAATCGCATTAATAAACTCGTTGGTAAATTTCTCGGAGGAAAGATAAACTACCTTCCGATTTTCGTTATGTTCTAAAACATAATGTCCGATCGCGTGCATTAGATGAGTTTTCCCTAGTCCTACTCCCCCATAGATAAAGAGTGGATTATATGCTTTTGCGGGCGCTTCTGCAACTGCTAAGGAAGCTGCATGTGCAAAGCGGTTGTTTGATCCAATTACAAAGGTATCAAACGTATATCGGGGATTTAAAAGAGACTTTGGCAATTGATCAGGCTCTTCGTGATCGATGGGTAGTAGTTCGATTTTTTGTTTGGGTTCTTCCTTTTCTGGAAGAGGAGAGTTGGTTGTAGTAACAAACTGAACTCCTACACTGGTTCCCATGATAGATTTTAAAGCATCTCGAATGATACTGGCATATTGGTTACTCAACCAATCTCGAGAGAATTCGTTGGGGACGGAAATAATGAGTGTGTTGTTTTCTAAACGAACTGCCTGGGTTGCTTTTAACCAAGTTTCAAAGCTCGGTTTACTAACCCTCTCCTGAACTTCTTCTAAAACCTGCTCCCATAAATCTTGGATATGTTCCAAGGTTTTCCTCCTTCCTAAAACTTTTTCACAGTTTTGTCCACAAGGTAAAGATAGAGATATCAACTATTATGACGTTTTTTCACATGATTAACAGGCTGTGGATAAAATTGCTCACATGATGTGTAAAAGTGGAAAACAAGTTATCCACAATTTGTGGATAAACCAACCAAACCTTTCTAGTTTTCCACGGAGAAAACAAGATTAGAATATCAGAATTTACCAGTAGTTACAACGGAAAACTATGAGTTATCCACAATCCACAGACGAATGAATTGGAGTTATACACAACGTGTGAAATTGTGGATAAGTACGGGATAAAGTATGGATAACTTTTTGACTGGCAAAAACTTATCCACATGGGGATAACTATAAAGGGGAATTTGGTATTTTCTTGACTTTTTCTAGTCACAGTAGCTATAATATTGGAGATTGCGGACTCGTGATAACAAATCACCCATTATTATGGTTTTAGCCTTAAAGCGAAAGGAGGAGCCTCCTAGACAGTGATCCTTGGGTGAGAAGATGACTGTCAGTGAGCACCATTATGAAACGCACATATCAACCAAGTAAGCGCAAACGGAAAAACGTACATGGTTTCCGCGCTCGTATGGCTACCAAAAACGGTCGCAGAGTATTAGCGGCTCGTAGAAAAAAAGGTAGAAAAGTATTATCCGCTTAAAATAAGGCCACTCTTTGCTGTGGCCTTTTTTCCTATATAGATGTTACATCCACTAGATTTTGTCTATACTGATTGTTAGTTTGAAAGGAGTCCCCTGATGCAACGTCAGCATCGTCTTCGAAAAAAACGTGATTTTTCTAGAGTGTTTCGCGGGGGGAACTCGATTGCAAACCGTCAGTTTGTCCTGTATATCAAGCGTAACCGCTCCTCCGAACTTCGCTTAGGGATTTCTGTTAGCAAAAAGGTAGGAAATGCGGTGACGAGAAACCGAGTAAAACGGTTGGTCAAGGAAGTGGTACGAGCCTGGATTCCTTCGTTACAACCTGATGTTGACTTGGTTTTAATCGCTCGAAACCCTACGGCGAATATGGGATACCACGAGATAAAATCTAGTATCCGGCATCTTTTTCAAAAAGCAGGTCTGTTTCATTCGATTCCAGAACAGGAATGAATTTGATGGGAACCAAAGTTGTAATCGCATGTATACGCTTTTATCAAAAGTTTCTCTCTCCCTTAAAACCACCTGTCTGTCGATTTTATCCTACCTGTTCTCATTATGGGATTACCGCAATCAGACGGTATGGGATTTGGCGAGGTGGATGGTTTACATTAAAACGAATTTCCAAATGCCATCCCTTTCATCCTGGGGGATATGATCCGGTACCTGAGAAAAATGAATAGTAAGTTTTGAGGAGGAGTTACCTTGTCTAAGAGGCAACGATATGCAGCAATCGTCTCCCTAGTTGTTCTCCTACTGCCGCTTCTTGCCGGATGTACGCCTAATCCACAAGGCGAGCCAACTGGTGTATTTGGGAAGTATCTAGTAAAGCCGATCTCGGATCTGCTAGATTTTTTCTTTAGCGTATTAGGGAACTATGCTTGGGCAATTTTAGTTATGACCCTTTTGGTCCGTCTCGTGGTATTCCCATTAACATGGAAGCAACAAAAGGGAGCATTAGCACTCCAAGAAATACAACCACAAATTAAAAAGATACAAGACAAATATAAAAAAGATCAACAAAAGCTACAACAAGAGATGATGAAACTTTTCCAAGAAAACAACTACAACCCGATGGCAGGTTGTTTGCCACTCATCATCCAGATGCCGATTCTGCTTGCTTTGTACCAAGCAATTATGTACAACAAACACATTGGCACTCATGAATTCCTTTATATGAAGCTCGGAGCTCCAGATCCTTATTATATCTTGCCGCTTCTTGCAGCAATTACGACCTATTTCACTTTTGTCTCTTCGATGGCCTCTCAGCCAACAACACAGGGACCTAATCCGATGAAGGCAATGATCTGGTTTATGCCAATCATGGTATTTGTTTTAGCATTTAAATTCCCAGCTGCTCTTTCCTTGTACTGGGTATTTGGGAATGTAATATCTATTTTGCAACAAGTTTTGATCTTTACTCCAATGAAAAATAAAAGAATGGCACAGCGAGGTGCAACCCGTTGAATGAAAAGCTGGTTGTGGAAGACAAAACGGTAAGTAAAGCTGTAGCAAAGGCTTTAAAAAAGTTAAACACGACCAAGCGGTATGCCAATGTAGATGTTCTAAAAGAAGCAAGCAATGGATTCTTTGGGCTTTTCTTTGTACGAGATGCGAAGGTAGTAGTAGAAAAGCTATATGATCCAATCGATGAAGCAGAGAAGTTTTTACGAAACCTAATAGGAGAAATGCAGCTACCGATTCATTTGGAAGTGGAAAGACGTTCTCATAACTCAAAAAAACCAACTATTTTCCATTTGCATGGGGAAGAGGTAGGTCAAATTATTGGGAAACGTGGACATACTCTAGAAGCGCTACAGTTTATCACCAATCTGGTTGCAAACCGAACAACTCGTCGGGATATACGAATTCTTATTGATGTAAATGATTACCGTGAAAAGCGAGAAGAGACTTTAATTCAACTCGCTGAACGTATAAAACATCAGGTTCTGGAAAGTCGTGAAACGATGATCCTAGATCCGATGCCAGCGAACGAAAGAAAAGTCATCCATCAAGTAATGGAAAATGCTGCTGCTCTGCAGACTAAGAGCGAAGGGGAAGAACCAAATCGAAAAGTCGTCATAAGATACATCGGTTCTGAGCATGCTCAAAAAGAGAAGGTATATTGAGCATACCCAATAATATGAAGAAATGTACCATACTCTCCCTCACGGAGAGTTTTTCTTCTATTTGAAGTATTATCTCGTTCTATAGGGCAGCCTCCTACTTCTAAGTATGATAAAAAAGAGAAGCGACTGCTTATAGGAAGCTGATAAGGTCAACTAGCATTTTGCGAGGATAAAAGAAATTTCACCGAACGAAATTTACCTTTATTTGGATATGTTGGAGTGATTTACATGGAAACGGAGACAATCGCTGCGATTTCTACTGCTCTTGGAGAGGCTGGAATAGCAGTGATTCGAGTCAGTGGATCGGAAGCTATCCCGATTGTGGATCGGGTTTTCCGAGGTAAAACGAAACTGAAAGATGTAGAAACGCATACTATTCGTTATGGATCCATAGTAGATCCAGATTCTGAGACCAAGATTGATGAAGTTCTCGTAACGGTTATGCGTGCACCAAGGACGTTTACTAGAGAAGATGTAGTAGAGGTTAGCTGTCATGGTGGAGCTATTCCTGTTCAAAAAACATTAGAGGCGATCTTGGATGCGGGAGCAAAATTGGCAGAACCAGGTGAATTTACCAAGAGAGCATTTTTAAATGGAAGAATTGATCTGTCCCAGGCAGAAGCAGTAATGGATTTGATTCGAGCGAAAACAGATCGAGCTGCCAAGATTGCTTCTCAGCAATCGGATGGAAAACTGTCTCGTCTAATTCGGCAGTTACGACATGAGATCGTCGAAACATTAGCGCACCTAGCGGTTAATGTCGATTATCCAGAGTATGATGCGGATGAGATGACTAGCACTCTACTTACAAATAAATGTCAATACATTATTCAACAAATAGAAGGCTTGTTACAGACAGCAGCTCAAGGGAAAATATTACGAGAAGGTATTGCTACTGCCATTATCGGGAGACCCAACGTTGGAAAATCATCCCTTATGAATGCTTTGACACAAGAGAATAAAGCGATTGTAACGGATATTCCAGGAACGACACGGGATGTAATTGAAGAGTATATCAATTTGCGTGGGATTCCTCTTCGCCTTTTAGATACGGCAGGTATTAGGGAAACAGAAGATATAGTAGAACGGATTGGGGTTGAAAGATCCGAACAGGCTTTGCAAGGAGCAGATCTTTTATTGTTATTACTTAACAACTATGAAGGTCTACAACCGGACGATTATCGTCTCTTAGAGTTAACGCAACGACATAAAAGCGTTATTGTGATCAATAAGATGGATCTTCCGAGCAATCTCGATATTTCATCCGTTGAATCCAAAGTACCATCGGAAACTCCTATTATTAAGATGTCAGTGCAAAAAGAAGAAGGAATAGATCAGTTAGAAGAAGCCATTGCGAACTTGTTTTTTGAAGGAAAGCTAGAACTAACAGAAAGCACGTATGTTAGTAATGCACGGCATATTCATCTGTTAAAAAGCGCTAAAAAAAGTGTTCAGGACGTTTTACAAGGTCTAGAGTTGGATGTCCCGCTTGATATGGTAGAGATTGACCTGAAAAATGCTTGGCAATCATTAGGAGAAGTAATTGGTGAAGCGGTAGCAGAGGATTTGATCGATCAGATTTTCTCCCAGTTTTGCCTAGGAAAATAATATTGTAGTTGGTGGTGAATGGTGATGAATTACCGTGCGAATGACTATGATGTAATAGTCATCGGAGCTGGACATGCAGGTTGTGAATCCGCATTAGCAGCAGCTCGTATGGGTTGTGAAACCCTACTACTTACCCTCAGTTTGGATACTATTGCCTATATGCCGTGTAACCCGTCTGTCGGAGGACCGGCGAAAGGCCATGTAGTGCGAGAGATCGATGCATTGGGTGGAGAAATGGCAAAGGTGATTGACAAAACGCATATCCAGATGCGAATGTTGAATACTGGAAAAGGACCTGCTGTTTACGCTCTACGTGCTCAAGCAGACAAAGTTCTCTATCAAAGAGAACTGAAAAGAGTAATCGAGGAAACACCTAATTTGACTTTGCATCAGAATATGGTTGAACGCTTTTTAATGGAAGATGGTGTTTGTCGGGGAGTAGTAACCCGTACAGGTGCGGAGTATTACTCTAAAACAGTTATTCTCACAACAGGAACGTACTTACGAGGTAGAATCATAATCGGGGATTTATCTTATGAAAGTGGTCCAAATAACCAACAGCCATCTATTAACTTGGCGCATCATCTGATGGAGCTAGGATTTGATATGGTTCGCTTTAAAACAGGTACTCCACCACGAATCAATAAACGAACCATCGATACCTCTCAGATGGAAATACAGCCAGGTGATGATGTACCACGTGCATTTTCATACGAAACAACCGAATATAACATGGATCAACTTCCTTGTTGGTTAACTTATACCAATGAAGATACACATGAATATATCCAACAAAATCTTCACCGTGCACCTATGTATTCAGGCGAAATCAAAGGGAGAGGTCCACGTTACTGTCCATCGATTGAAGACAAGATTGTACGTTTTGCAGACAAGAATCGTCACCAAATCTTTATCGAGCCAGAAGGACGAGAAACACTAGAAATGTATGTACAAGGTCTTTCTACTAGTTTGCCGGAAGATGTACAGTTGGAATTGTTACGTACTATAAAGGGATTAGAAAAAGCAGAAATGATGCGAACCGGATATGCAATTGAATATGACGCCATTGTACCTACTCAATTGTGGCCATCTTTGGAAACCAAGTTGGTGGAAAACTTATTTACAGCTGGGCAAATCAATGGTACTTCCGGTTATGAAGAGGCTGCAGCTCAAGGAATCATGGCAGGGATTAATGCTGCCCGGAAAGTTCAAGGGAAAAGCCCTGTTGTATTAGATCGTTCGCAAGCCTATATTGGTGTACTGATTGACGACTTAGTGACCAAAGGGACAGAAGAGCCTTATCGTCTGCTAACTTCTCGTGCGGAACACCGGCTACTACTTCGTCATGACAACGCAGACCTTCGTCTAACTGATATTGGCTATGAAATAGGCCTTATTTCCAAAGAACGTTATCAAAAGTTTGAAGCCAAAAAAGAGGCGATCGCCCGAGAAATAGAGCGTCTACGAGAAACTAAGATTCGTCCAATACCTGAAGTTCAAGCAATATTGGAACGAATGGGGACTTCAGAGATTCACAATGCGGTAGAACTAGCAAATTTAATCAAACGACCAGAGCTTGGGTATGCGCATATTGCAGAGATGTCTCCATCCTCAGAAGAGATCTCGGAAGATGTTGCCGAACAAGTGGAAATTCAACTAAAATACGAAGGATATATCAAAAAATCATTACAACAAGTAGAGAAAATGAGAAAGATGGAAGCTAAGCGTATTCCTCAGTGGGTAGACTATACCAAAATAGCAGGAATCTCTTCAGAAGCACGCGAGAAGTTAATGTTAGTTCGTCCTGTTTCACTTGGGCAAGCCTCTCGGATCTCGGGAGTCAATCCTGCTGATATTTCCATTCTGATGGTTCATATGGAGCAAGGTGGAAAAGCAGTACAAAAAGCAGAATAGTAAAGTGAAACTTCCATCGGGGGAGTTTTCTCCATCCCTTCTTGAATGGTTAGACAAATAACTTTGAGATAACAGCCCCTTTCTCTACAGGAGAGAGGGGCTGTTCATAAGGAGAGTTACAGTGAAAGAAATCGAGAAATTACAGAATGAATTCGCTCTCACGGATGTACAACTAAACCAATTGGAACTTTACTACCGACTATTAATTGAGACCAACCAACATATGAATTTAACTGCAATTACCGAAAAAAGCGATGTCTATATTAAACACTTTTATGATTCATTGAGTTTGTCTCAAATCGTAAAAATAGAAAATGGAACCTCTTTAATCGATGTCGGAACTGGAGCTGGGTTTCCTGGCCTCCCGCTCAAGATAGCTTTTCCGGAGACAGAGGTAGTACTTTTAGATTCTCTACAAAAAAGATTGAGATTTCTACAAGAGGTTATTCAGACTTGTAACTTAAAGGGAATTCAAACAGTACATGCTAGAGCAGAGGATGGAGCAAGACGAGTGGAGCTTCGTCAACAGTTTGATTTGGTTACAGCCCGTGCGGTAGCCCGTCTAAATGTATTAGCGGAGTATTTACTACCATATGTTCGCGTTGGAGGATTCTGTGTTGCGATGAAAGGACCAGGTGCAGAAGAGGAATTAACAGAAGCCAAAGTAGCGATCGAGAGACTTGGAGCGGAATTAGTAGAAATAAAGAAGCTAGAGCTCCCTTACCATATGGGGGAACGAAACTTAATAGTATTAGAAAAGAAAAAAGGAACCCCCAAGCGCTATCCGAGGAAAGCGGGGATTCCGAGCAAAGAACCTATTTCCTAAAAAATATGTCGAATATTTCCCGGGAAATGAGTCGAATCAACCAAGATTATTGATTAAATTGTGCAAACCTCGAAGTGCTAATTTCCGTTTTTCCAACTTATCCATCTCTTGACGCTTACGGTTTCCTTGGGAAAAGGGAGTTAGGAACTCCTCCCAAGAAGAATAACCACCATAAGCATCTTCGAATTCAATATCATCTCGTTTTAATTGGTCACTGGTGGTGCTGCTTTCCAAGAAATCAAACTCATCTTCTGGGTAAATAGATTCAATTTTTTTGGGTGGATGGATTGTTGCACTTGACTCTGGATCTTGAGTCAATGGTGTTTTTGAAATAGTAGGCTTTGTAAATGACTCTATATTTGCAAATAGCCTACTTTTTTTATTTGCACGAGACCGTCGTCTACTGCTAAAAGGCTCTATTGGAGTAACTTCTGAATGTTTAGCCTCAGGTTGAATTGATTCTGTCATGCTTGGTTTAGACTGACTCGGTTTAGACTGACTTGGTTTAGACTGACTTGGTTTAGACTGACTTGGTTTAGATTGACTTGGTTTAGATTGACTTGGTTTAGATTGACTTGGTTTAGATTGACTTGGTTTAGACTGATTTGGTTTGACATCAATCTTGGACGCTTTCTGTTGTGATGGCAAATCTGCTTTTATTAGATTTTTTAATTCGTCTGTTTTGGTTTGTGGTATAGAAAGTTTCTTAAGACGAGATGTATCATCTTGTTTTTTTATTTTAGAATGAATCGATGTTTCGCTTGTTTCTAACTCCTCTAAATCATTAGCGGAACTTTCTAATGATAAGGAAGGAATAGGGGATTCTTTTGTAACTTCCGTCTCAATAGGAGCAATATGATTCTGGATACTAGAAGAACTACTTTCTTTGTGCTCTATCGAACTACTATCCTGTATAGTTGAATTCTCCATCACACTGGAGGATTCTAGTGGTTTTGAATTCTGTTCATTTTTTTCCTCTGGATCCTTTGCTAGTAACTTTTCAAATATCTGGTTTCCGAGCAACGACTCCTTAATAAGAGGTTTTTTATTGGATGTTTCCCTTTGGTTCCAAAGTAAGCTTTTTTGCCCTAGTAAACTGGATCCAATGACGACACCTCTTTTTGGGAGCGAGAATGTTTGAGTAGGATCTTCGCGGATATCTGCTTCTAAGACCTCATCATTTTCTTCCATGAGTACTACTTCTTGCACAGTAGGAGACTCTACTTCCTCTTGTTTCTCATGCTCTTCTGATTCAGCTGTGTCATCTATATTTTCTTGTTCGGAATCATTAGCTTGATCGAGAGTTACATCTAATTGAACAGAAGAGGATTCCGATTTTGATTCTGAGATTGATAGTTCTCCAGAATAAAATTGTGGAAACACAAATAAGGAGTTATCCTCCTCAGCTACTGTTTCTTGTATTTCTTGTTGATCCAGAGACTCCTCAGTTTTTATGCTGTTTTCAACAGACTTTGTTTCCATCTGTTCTTCTAACAAATCTGAATGGAATAAAAAGGTACTGACAGCACTACTTTCTTTCGTTTGTTCCTCTTGATGAGGATCAAGGAGAAAAGCGGAACTGGAACTTTCTTCTATATGTTTGGTAGAACTAGACTCAATCTTGCTGTCGGTAGCATGTAAGTTAGAATCCTCTGTATGAGTCGGAAATGAGATAAAGGGATTTGCTGTATTTTTCTCATGCGCTGATTCGATTGGTAGTTCCTCATCTAGAGTATCCAATACCAAAGGGCTTCCGATCTCTATTTCCTCAAACTGAGATTTGGCTAATGCTGGTTTTGTTTGAAGAACAAACGTGGTAGATTCAATTTCTGTCGTTGTAATCGTCTGTTTATCCACAAACACTTGGTATAATTCTTCGTCGTCCCAAGTGGTGGAGGAGGAACGATTCTTCTGACAGATTAGTGTCATGAGAGAATTTTGATCCATATCAATCCAGAGTGCGGTCTGTCCGTTCGCTTGTACACTCTCTAAAGCTTTCAATGCGTTTTCACCGGCTCCGAGAATGAGGACATCAAAGTTTTTCTCTTCGTTAGACAAAATCTTCCCCTCCTTCGCTAATTTTGCAATTCGCTCCTAGTTTGATCCTTTCTATATTATCCCTCTTTTCGAAAGGAAACTCCACCCTTAGGAGAAGGAATCATAAGGGAAGCGCATTAGGTTTTGTTTTTTTGTAAAAAAGAAGCCCCCCGATCAAACCTGGGGGACTCGCCAAACTTGGATGAGTGATTATTTCTTTAGTTTCGCAGGTTGTTGTGGAAGAGAAGAAGAATTTTTTCTGCTTGTTACAGGCTCTGCTCCCAAACCATCTGGAACGGAGAACTCCTGCTGAATGGTAGCTGCTGCTTCAAGCATATCTTTCACTGGAGTAGCTTTGGATTTTGATTGTGAGAATTTACAAAGTCCAAATCCATTTGCAAATTGCGCTTCAATTCCATAGTCTTCTGCAAAGATTAATTTCTCTCCAAATTTCTCACGGTAGAATGGTTTAAATGGAATGGAAGCTCCACCAGTCAAGATGATGTAAGTAATGTCATCACCGTAATCCAGACGGTTCCAAACCTCTTCGACTAGCGACTCACCGACTTCTTTGATACATTCTTGTACCACACTGCTTATATCATGTTGCTTTCCTTTAAAGCTGATCTCACCAGAATTCACGATGCGAGGAAGGCTCCAGATTGGATACTCTTTTCCGTTATTCTCTGGGTCTTGGGAACGAGTAAACTCAAGTAACCGCTTGGAGAGAAGTTGATATACATTGAGCATAGCGTGACGAGAGGTGAAACTTTGACGCTTGATAATGGTTTCACCGTGAAGCGTCTCAATATCAGAAGTGCCAAAGCCTAAATCATTGATACTAACTTTTTGAATAAAGAGGTCTTCGTTTAATAGCTTGCCATCACGGTCTAATGCAATATGGAACAAAGTAGCCATAGGTTGACTGATTACATAGAGGTTGTCCTTTTTAATTTCGAATTCGATCTTACGCCAAGGTAAATTACCTTGTTTTACTTCAAAACTATGTTTACCAATAATGCGACGTTTGAGTTCATCCTTATAGTCAATGTAGCTATCAGTAGGGAGTGCGATCGAGACAATAGGTTCACTATTTCCTTGTAACATTAAACCAGTGCTAACACGGAACATAATGAGGTATTCTTCCTCACGGAACCAAGTTGGACTAAAAAGACGACGTTTGTGAGAATCGAATAACTCATCGTCTCCAGATTGTTCTACAGCTAATTTCCCGCAGAACCATTCCCGGTCACCATCAAGTTCACGGTACATAATGTTGTGAGGATCGTTATTATATGTAATTTCCCCCACACGATTTGGTACTACCATGTTTCGGATAAACATTTTATAAAACTTTCCATTTGCACGGCTTACTACTTTTGTACCGTAGTAACCTTGGTCATTTCCTATGTAAACTGGATTAGTCATTTTGAACCTCCTAAGCCGTTTTCAAAAATAAGGCTCTTCTCTCAAAGATTCTATCAATAGCAGTAGAGAAGGGTCAATAAGAGAAATAATGATTTACTAATTATTTTCTGCAAATTGAGTCTTGTATTAATTTTATTTAATATAGTTTTCATTTCTTGTTGGATAATAATAAATATTAATGAAACTTTGAAAGTGAAGATAGGATCATATGATCTTATCTTTTTTGAGATAAATCGGTTCATTCAATTAAATTAGTGTAAACGTTGTTAAAATACAGATGTTTCACGTGAAACATCCAATTAATGACCATAGTTTCCTTAAATTAGAAGGGGACTCTGTTTTTTTTAGCGAAATATAACTGTGTTGTAGATTCGATTATTCTTGTGTGTTGTATTGGAGGGCTAGTGTAATATGTCTTTCTAAAGAGACTCGGATCTATGTACATTTAATTGAAATCATTATGGAGATTGGTGTAGAACTTTTATTTACTGGGAAACATCGTAGACAAGTGAAAGTGTTGGATAAGTAGAAAAGGTTTATAAGATAACACGGTGTCTACATGTTCTATATGTTCAAAAGGCCTCCTCCAGTTCACTAATCATAAAGTCGCATCATCTCAGGGGAATTTTCTGATTTTTGGTTTCGTCTTAAAGCTTTCAATCAGCTAAAGACTAACGTGTTTCTATGTAAATCAGTGACCAAACTGAAGAGGCGATTTTAGCAAGTCGCATTTGTATTATCATCTGGCAAGAGAAAGTGTGGGTGATTAACTGATGAGAGATTCACTGGGGCGTTGGTTTGGGATTGCTGAAAAGAATTTAGAACAAGTTCGAAATATCCCAGTTTCCGATGTAGACCCGAGCCCATACCAACCTCGTACAATTTTTGAAGACGATAAATTAGAAGAGTTGTGTCAAACAATTTCTACTCATGGTGTAATACAACCAATCATTGTACGAACAGTTGGCAAAAGATATGAATTAATTGCAGGGGAAAGGCGATTAAGAGCAGTAAAGTTGCTTAACTTGATAGAGATTCCTGCAATTGTTAGAGAGCTGAGTGATGAAGAAGCTTCTACAGCTGCATTAATTGAAAATCTACAACGTGAAGGGCTTACTTCGATTGAAGAGGCACATGCATATCAAAAATTAATTGAATTACAATCATTAACTCAGGAAGGATTGGCCAAAAGATTGGGAAAGGGGCAATCAACCATAGCTAACAAGCTACGGCTATTGCAACTCCCGATTGTGATTCAAGAAGCATTACAGAAACGAGCGATATCAGAGCGCCATGCAAGAGCACTACTCATTTTAAAAGAAGAACAACAACTTTTTATTTTAGAAGAGATACTTACAAAAGACTTAAATGTGAAGCAGACCGAGGAAAGGGTAAAGAAGTTTTTGCTACAGGAAGAAGAATTGGCAGAAGAAAATTCTCTAACCAAACAACAACGTAAAGCGGTTTCGCGTGACTTTCGGATTGCAATGAATACAATTCGCCAATCGATTGATATGGTAAAGCAAACAGGGATGGAAGTAACAGCTGCAGAACGAGAATTGGACGATTGTGTTGAGGTAGTAATTCGTATTACAAAAAAGGAACAGAGAAAGGATTGATAGAAAAATATTCTTTCAATAGAATGATACTAGACTCCTAACAAGGTTCTGATGTATTGAAATTAAGAGGTAATTTAAACGTGGGGTGGGAAAATGGGAAAGATTATTGCCATTGCCAACCAAAAAGGCGGAGTGGGTGTGCGTCCGTAAGTATTTGTATGTAGTGCCATAGGCTCAAGATGAGAGGGATCTTGATGGTCATCTGATTTACCTGAGATGGAAACATCGCAAGGGAACATAGCATATCAGAAAAGCCGTTTGTGCGGAGTAACTAGCAATCTGCAGGGAACGGCGAGACCAATGAACGATATGGTTAAGGCTTGATTGCTTGAATCCTAGTCTCTTTGCTGAACCGCCTGGAGGTGTGAAAGCTAGTTGATACACACTTGAGAAAGGTTATTGTTGTTGTACCCATGACAACGAGACTCTCTCCCTTTCTCCAGCACAAGAACGTGTAAGGGACAAACGGGAAACCTAAGTCGTTTCGTCTATGTACAAATAGAAACGGAGATGGTCTAAGTTGGCTTAAGTCCAATAGGATCACGGAGCCTTCATAGTAGTTGGAGATCGGGAGAGCCGATTACATAGCGAAGGAAGGCAGGTTGTCCACAGAGGAAACAGGAGGTATGCGAAATGCAGAGTGCCGAACAGCTCTTCTCTGTGCTTGCGAAAAAGGCAAGGAATTCTCCTGAGTTTCGCTTTCGACGAATATATCGAAATCTCTTTCAATCTTTTATCTACCATAGCCAAGCAAATGATTCTAAGTTAGGACAAGATGAAATTGTTGCTATGTGTAAGTTGTTAGAGACTGAAAAATATCGACCGAAAGAGATACTTAAAACAAGCGAAGGTAGACAATTCCAACAGATGTTGGAGGTAGTGTTAGCTAAGATATTAGAATCTATTTATCCCGAATCGAAACAAATTCCTGAAATGATTTACAACAACTTCTCTCAGTCCGTTCAAACATTTCGCCGATCCTTTCGACCATCTGACTGGTTCTATCATCTACAACTTCCCCTTTCTCCTATACAAAGAGTAATAACTCAAAAAATAGAAGATGGAAGATGGTGGAGATTGATACAAGAGGTCTTTCAATCAGGCCGGATGACCGAAAAGATCGGAAATCTCTATTATCGTGAGATTCTCTCTTTTCTTCAAAACAAGTTTTCTAATCGAGTCCAAACAGCATTTATAATGGGAAATCATTTGTTCATCCTTATCAACGAACCATTTATACAAAGCGAGAAGGATGAATGTAGGTTCCTTTGGGGAGAGGAAATGAGATGGAAACAAGAAGTTAGCCCAAAAAGTAGAGGGTCTTTTTTTGAATTTGATTGGTGTTGGGAAACGAATCGTAATCGGTTATTTTTATTGATTCCACCTAGTAGTTTGGCCAAAATGATCCAACCATTTCAACAAAGAGGAAGACCGATTCATCTACCAAATCGTCTTCATTTCACTCCCACGGAGATATGGAATTTGTTTCAGAGAGAAGAGAGGCAAATAAGGCAGAAATTCGAGTTGGCTGATAATAGTCGTACTGTTTTACATAAATTCCATTACTACCATTATCAAAGCCTACTTCTTACACTAGCAAAAAAAGAGAAAGTTTCGGTGAAAAAGATCAAACAAAAATATCGCTACATCCTATCTCGCTATGGGGAAAGGCAACTGGAGAGCCATATACATTGAAAGGTGTACGTATGGTTCGGAGGGGGTTTCTAGGAATCTAGAAGAATTCTAGCGCCTAGTTTCTACCCTACAAAACTACCACATCGGTAAATTTGGCAGCTAGTTTGGCTTCAGCTGGTAAAAAGGTTTTACTAGTAGATGTTGATCCGCAAGGAAATACCACAAGTGGATTAGGCATTAATAAAGCAAAGCTCGATCAATGTATCTATGATGTGTTGATTAACGAAACCTCTGCAGAAGAAGTAATTGTGGATACTGGTATTGAAAATTTATGGGTGTTGCCGGCTACAATTGAATTGGCAGGTGCAGAAATCGAACTGAGTCAAGCTATTTTACGAGAGCTTCGTTTAAAAGAAGCCCTAAATAGAGTACAGAGTTTGTTTGACTATGTGTTAGTAGACTGTCCTCCATCGTTAGGGTTAATCACACTAAATGCTTTAACTGCAGCCCAATCCGTTTTGATTCCAATTCAGTGTGAATTTTATGCTCTGGAAGGATTAAGTCAACTGCTTAATACGATACGGATGGTTCAAAAACACCTAAACAAGCATCTCGAAATTGAAGGCGTTTTATTAACCATGTTTGATCGTCGTACCAATCTGTCCACTCAGGTTATGGAAGAGGTACAAAAGCATTTCAAACAAAAAGTATATCGAACAGTTATTCCTCGTAATGTTCGACTTAGTGAAGCACCTAGTCACGGTAAACCAATATTGTTGTATGATGAGAGATCAAAAGGAGCAGAGTGCTATCTGCAATTAGCAGAAGAGGTGATTCAGAGTGAGTAAAGGATTAGGAAAAGGATTAGGGTCTCTTTTTCAAAGCTCCTTAGTAGAAGAAGATAAAGAGGAAGTATTAGATGAAGCCATAAAAGAGGTTTCCGTTGATGAACTTAGATCCAATCCATATCAACCAAGGCGGCACTTTGATGAAGAGGCTCTAAAAGAGTTAACCGATTCGGTAAGGGAACATGGTATTATCCAGCCGATCGTAGTACGAAAGAGCATTAAAGGCTATCAGATTGTAGCAGGCGAACGTCGAGTCAAAGCAGCGAAGAATGCAGGTCTTTCTACTATTCCGGCTGTCGTGAAAGAGTATTCGGATAAACAAATGATGGAGATTGCTCTCATTGAAAATTTACAACGGGAAGATCTCAATCCAATCGAGATTGCAGTTGCATATGAGAAACTGATTGAAGAACTAGGCTATACTCAGCAGCAATTGGCTGAACGATTAGGGATTAGTCGTCCCTTAGTCACCAACATACTACGTCTTCTAGAACTTCCAACAAACTTACAGGAGTATGTTTCACGTGGAACATTAACAAAGGGACATGCAATGGCTCTATTGAGTATCAAAGAGAAGGATATTCAGAGAAAATTAGCTGAGCGTGCGTTAAAAGATGGGTTAAGTGTTCGTCAATTGGAAGAATTAGTACAGCAAATAAACGAGAGTAAAAAAAATACACCAGCTAAAAAGTTACCTACCTCACCAGTGTTTAAACGGTATGAAGATATGTTACAAGAAGTATTGAGCACTCCAGTTAAAATCAAGCAGGGACGTAAGAAAGGCAGAATCGAAATCGAGTATTACTCGGAAAGAGAACTAGAAAGACTGATCGAGATGATGCATGGTGATCGCTTGATCTCCAACTAAATCAAGTACTAACTTAGAAACATGTGAGAATCTTGATCTAAAGGGTAATTACGTTGAAATGAATAAAAGTATTCTGATCAAGTCTTATGAGCGTATTCTTCCTTTAAAATTACTAAAAAAGATGATCCCGACTCACTTAGAGAGGGGATCATCTTTTTTGACTTAAAAATGAATGATTTGGTTTTTGTAATAGAGATGGGAATTGGGAATTTGCGAAACAAACATCTTGAATTGCATAGGAGATTGTCTCTGCCATTTTCATGACTACGTTTAATCGAGTGTTTTGTAACACCATATATTCCATAAATCCAGAGACATTTACTATACCAGTAATATGATAATCCCCTACTGCGGGTAGATCTTTGTTTACACCAGCACCCGGACGTATCGATCCTACTCCTAGTTCAATATATCCAATGCTTTTGGGTTTCCCTAAGCAGGCATCTATTGCTACTACTTTTGCGTCTGCGTGTTCTTCGGAGATAGTATGAAGATAATTTTTTAAATTTAGTGCGTGAACAGGCTGCTCTAAAGTACCATACACATATACATTAGGAAGAAAAGCTCTCTCTAAAAATGTTCCTACTAAGGGGCCGAGTGAATCACCTGTTGACCGATCTGTTCCGATACAGATAAAGACAATGTTCTGTTGTGATGGTTGATACTTTATTAATTGACGGAAATAGTCCGCTACTTGTGTTCTAGCATTGGAATCATGTACTCTCACTCGAAAGTTTGAAGTGGTCATTACCAATCACCATCCTTTACTCTGTACCAGTATACGGAAATCTACTAACTTTTATACTATTTACTCTACTTGTTTTTTATCTAATAAAAGCAAACGTGATAAAATAGGAAAAGGGAGGGGAGAGGTTATGTTTTATCGAATTATGAAGAGGATCATCGGCTTTATCTTGACTCTCTATCATCGAATCGATATAGAGGGATTAGATAGCCTCCCGACTGAAGGAAAGCTATTAGTTGTAGGCAATCATGTTAGTTACTTAGATCCTTTTTACATTGGGGCCATATTACCACGGAAGATTCATTTTATGGCTAGAGCGGAATCATTTCAGAACCCGATCACTAGGTGGGCTTTAAACCAATTAGAGGCATTTCCAGTAGATCGGAGCAAAGCAGATGTTCAAGCAGTACGTAAAGCTATTCAATATCTCGATCAAGAGAAAGTAGTAGGGCTTTTTCCAGAAGGTGGTATTCGGGATAAAGAATCTTTGGAGCAGATTAAACAAGGAGCAGCGTTTATTGCACTTAGAACAAACACACCAGTCATTCCAGTTTATATTGAGGGAACTATAAAGGCTCTAGGGGAAGGAAATTGGTGGATTCGGCCTGCTAAGATTCAAGTGCGTTTTGGGAGTATGATTGAACCTAAGCAATATACGGGTAAGAAAAAGGAAATACAAGAAAAGATGAGTATGGATATATTAGAAGAGCTAAGAAATTTACGGAATCAAATAGATCAAAAACAGACTGGTTGAATTCCAGATTTTCTATTTCTATAATGAAAGCAAAGAAGGAAGCGAGTGTGATCTCCATTGTTACGTAAGACATTTTCTCTAGGAGACGTCGTGGAGATGAAAAAGTCTCATCCTTGCGGAACCAATGCTTGGAAGATTGTTCGGATGGGAATGGATATCCGAATCAAGTGCACTGGTTGTGAACATAGCGTTCTCCTACCACGTGCTCGATTTGAGCAGAAGATGAAAAAAGTCTTGATAGCTGCAGATCCAGATTGAGAATCGATGATGGAATGTAAGAGGCAACCTGGTAGTAGGTGGAGGCCAGGTTGCCTCTTTTTTATGTCATTGTGTATTATCTAAATCTAGGAGCTGATTAGTTAGTTTTGGATAGTGGAATCGGAAGTATGATTTTTTAGCATTCCAACAAATCTGGGATTGTATAGCTAGATTTGTATAGAGTCGGAGAGGAAGAAGAAAATGGCGTTAACAACTGGAATAGTAGGGCTTCCAAACGTTGGGAAATCGACCCTGTTCAATGCAATTACACAAGCTGGTGCAGAATCGGCAAACTACCCGTTTTGTACAATTGATCCGAATGTAGGTGTAGTAGATGTACCGGATGAGCGTCTAACTCGTTTGGCAGAGCTGATCTCCCCACAACGGGTAATTCCTACCTCATTTCAATTTGTAGATATTGCAGGCCTTGTAAAAGGTGCAAGTAAAGGAGAAGGGCTGGGTAATAAGTTTCTTTCTCATATTCGGGAAGTAGATGCAATTATTCATGTAGTAAGATGCTTTGAGGATGAGAATATCACCCATGTTTCGGGCAAAGTAGATCCTGCTAGCGATATCGAGACAATCAACTTGGAGTTGTGTCTTGCTGACTTAGATACAGTAGAAAAGAGAATAGATCGCCTCGCGAAACAGAAAAAAAGCGGTGACAAAGCAGCTGCACAAGAACATGCTATTTTAGAAAAAATTAAGCCAGCATTAGAAGAGGGAAAGCCTGCTCGAACAGTGGAATTGGATAAAGACGAAAAACTTGCTATTAAAAGTTTGAACCTACTTACATTAAAGAACATGCTCTACGCTGCTAACGTAGCAGAAGGAGATGTAGGTACTGCGAATGAAAATCCTTATGTACAAGCAGTTCGTAAAATTGCTGAATTAGAAAGCTCAGGTGTTGTAACGATCAGTGCTCAAGTAGAGGCTGAGATTGCAGAGCTAGAAGGAGAAGAAAGAGAGATGTTCCTCCAAGAACTTGGATTAGAGCAATCAGGACTAGATCGCCTGATCCAAGCGGCATATCGACTTCTTGGATTAATTACCTATTTCACAGCGGGCGAAAAAGAGGTTCGTGCATGGACCATTCGTGAAGGCACGAAAGCACCACAAGCAGCTGGAGTAATTCATACCGATTTTGAACGTGGTTTTATTCGAGCAGAGGTCGTTGGTTATCAAGATCTAGTGGAAAACGGCTCTTTGAACCAAGCGAGAGAAAAAGGGCTTTTACGACTAGAAGGAAAAGAGTATGTTGTAGCCGATGGAGACGTGATGAATTTCCGCTTTAATGTTTAATAGGAAATTCCTTGATTGTCGAGGATCACTCTGATAGAATGAGTTATCGTGAGTATTTTTATGCTCCTTGCTCTTCTATTATATGAATCAGGAAGAGCCGTCAGCCCAAAAGGAGGTGTAGGAAGATGTCTAAATACGAAATGATGTATATCGTTCGTCCAGACGTAGAAGAGGAAGTTTTGAAAACGACTCGTGAGCGTTTGCAAGCAATTATCACCGACAACGGTGGTGAGCTGTTAGAGACGAATGATCTCGGAAAGCGTCGTCTAGCTTATTTGGTAAACCATGATGCGAAGAATTTCCGTGAAGGTTACTATACAGTAGTTACTTTCAACGGAAACGCTACTGTGGTAAACGAGCTAGATCGCGTTATTAACATCAGTGATATTGTAATTCGTAATTTAACGATTAACATCGATGAGAAATAAATTTTTGATAGTCCTAGAGAGGGAGAGGGTTCTTTGTGATAAACCGGGTCATCTTGATCGGGCGGTTAACCCATGATCCCGAGCTTCGCTATACTCCGAATGGAGTAGCAGTGACTAGCTTTTCGATTGCGGTTGATCGCAAGTTTACCAATCAAAAGGGAGAACGTGAAACGGATTTTATTCGGATTGTCACCTGGCAGAAGCTGGCTGAAAACTGCGCTAACTTCTTGAAGAAGGGTGCATTGGTTGGAGTGGATGGTCGCTTGCAGATTAATTCCTATGAAAACCAAGAAGGACGTACTGTTCGAAACCCGGAAATTGTAGCCGAAGATGTCCGTTTCTTAGAACCGAAATCGGCTCGTCAAGAAGCTGGCAGCCAAAGTGGTTACAATAACAATCAAGGATTTGGCAACCAAGGTTATGGAAACTCCAGTGGTGGAGGTTATAACCAAAGTTACAACAACCAGCGTAACCGACAATCTGATGATCCGTTTGCTGATGATGGCAGACAGATTGATCTCTCAGATGATGACCTTCCTTTCTAGTCCAAAAGTGGCAATGAAAATAAAAGGAGGGAATAAAAATGGCTCGTCGTCGTGGTCATAAACGTCGTAAAGTTTGTTTCTTTACGGCTAACAAAATCGAGTATATCGATTACAAAGATACAGACTTGCTACGTAAGTTCATCAGCGAACGAGGAAAAATTCTTCCACGTCGTGTGACAGGGACAAGCTCCAAGTATCAGCGTCAGCTGACTAGAGCAATTAAACGTGCTCGTCAAATGGCATTGTTGGCTTATACCAACGATTGATCAGAAAAACGCAGGGGTTTAGCACCCTGCGTTTTTCTTTTATATAAAACCTTCTATAATTGGCAGGATTTAGAAGGAATCTGTGGAAGATACTTCTATACGGAACTGCCTTTAGAAGGAGTGCATCGTTATGAATCGTCCAGAACATGGCGTTCATTTTGCCAAAAACTTAAAAGTGATTGACTGGTTGAAAACAGAGGTCTTAGATCAGATATCTAACTTATTTCGCGGACTTCATCATGCCAATCAGCGGATGATTATAGATAGCTTGTCTAGTCTCGTTGTATCGATCTATGTTCTAGGAAGACGAATGGGGCTTACCTATCGAGAGTTAGACCAAGAAGTCACCCAAAAACTGGTGGAGCATCAAGAGGATGGACATCAGTTAGAAGAATGGTATAGAGACCTGTCGATGTTAGAGGAATATATCAAAAACCGTTAAAATGGTTCTCGGACAAGCTCTACACAGGTAAAATTAGCTAACCCAAAAGAGTTGCTGATTTTTATAACTAGGGTAAAATAAATTGGAAAGAGCATTTGGAAAATCAGGGGATATTGTCCGAGGAGTTACACAAAATGTCTAGTTGGAATCAAAAAAATTCATATCGACTGTGGCAATGGGTACCAATCGTTTTTATAGCGATCCTATCCATTGTCTTATTTCGTATAGGTCTCTGGTTTGGATTGCTAGGTATATTCACTCTACTCATTACCGTGTTCATTCCGCGTTTGATGAAGAAGAGGTTAGACCAAGACTATACACATCGAGTGCTTAATTTAACACAGTCGTTAAACTACGTTAGTCAATCTACATTGGATGAGATGCCTTTTGGTGTTTTCATGTATGATTATGCTGGTAAGATACAATGGCACAATCCGTTTGTATCAAGAGTTTTTGAAGAAAGTTCTCTCATCGGCGAGAAGGTAACAGACCTATTGCCAGATCTTTCGAATGACTGGATGAATCAGGTGGAAGAGACCACTCTCACTAATAGAGAGTGTACTTATCGCCTTTATCATCATAGAAAAATGAAGTTTTTCTTCCTCCAAGATGTAAGTGAAGAAGTAGGACTTCGAAAAGCACAACGAAATAATGAAGTAGTGGTTGGTTATATTCATATTGATAACTTAGAAGAAGCAGTGTTGGGGCTTACCGATCAAGAAGAGACCGTTTTGATGAATAACGTAACCAATGCGATTTCTACATGGGCAAGTCATTATAAAATAGCTCTAAAGCGTTTGGAAACGGACAAAATGCTGTTTATCACCCAGTATAAAGTGATTGAAGAAGTTATAAAGCACAAATTTGATATTTTGGATATTGTGCGGGAGGTAACACAGCAAAACAAAATCCCTGTCACCCTTAGCTTAGGTTGCTCCAGTGTTGGGGGGAACATGGCTGATCGTTTACAATACGCACAGTCTACTTTAGACATTGCCTTAGCAAGAGGAGGAGATCAGGCGGCGGTACAAGAGGGAGATAAGATAAGGTTCTATGGTGGGAAAACAAATGCCGTAGAAAAACGAACTCGAGTAAAAGCGCGGGCAATCTCTCAATCGATGAGTAAGCTGATCCATAGTTGTTCGAGAGTATTAGTAATGGGACACAAGAATCCAGACATGGATGCGATCGGTTCAGCAATTGGTGTCATGAAATTGGCTAGAATTCATGAAAAAGAGTCATTTTTGATTTTGGATGAAGAGAACAGCTCGATTGATCGATTAATGGTAAGTATTCGTGAAAATGAGTTTTATCGAAAGCGAATTATCTCTCCATTAGATGCGTATGAGTGGTTGAATGACTCCGATACGCTTTTAGTTATCGTAGATACGCACAAACCTTCCTTAGTAATAGATCCGAAGTTACTAGAAGGGGAAATGAAGATTGTCGTAATCGATCATCATCGACGCGGAGAAGATTTTGTAGATCATGCGGTAATTACTTATGTAGAACCGTATTCTTCCTCTACATGTGAGTTAGTCACTGAATTGATTCAATATCAGAATAAATCTTTTGCGATGGACTCATTAGAAGCAACTGCACTACTTACAGGTATTGTGGTAGATACTCAAAACTTTACTGTACGTGCAGGATCTCGAACTTTCGAGGCAGCCTCCTATTTACGACAACAAGGGGCTGATCTGATGATGGTACGCGCACTTTTAAAAGAGGATCTAGAGCACTTCTTAAAAAGAGCAGAACTGATCCGCAATACAGAGCTTCTAAACAAAAAATTTGCTGTTGCGATAGGCAAAGATAATGAAATCTATGACCAACTGCAAATTGCTCAAGCGGCCGATACTCTTCTTCATATGAAGGATATTGTAGCTTCTTTTGTTATTGGAAAAAGGGCAGATGGTCTAGTGTCAATAAGTGCAAGATCAGATGGAAAATTAAATGTACAAGTATTAATGGAAGAATTCCAAGGTGGGGGTCACCTCACAAATGCAGCAGCACAGATACAGGGTGGTCTAGAAGAGGCCAAAGAAAAGTTAGTCAACCTGTTACACGAGACACAGAAAAGTGGAGGGGTAGACCTATGAAAGTGATTTTATTGCAAGATGTGAAAGGAACTGGGAAAAAAGGGGAGATCAAAGAGGTAGCAGAGGGTTATGCTCAAAATTTTCTCTTGAAAAGAAAGCTAGCTCTTCCTGCATCGGATGGTAATCTGAATACGTTGAAGGACCAAAAAGAGCGTGATGAACGAAAAAAAGAGGCTGAAGTAGAGTCCGCAAAAGAGTTAGCGAAGAAATTAGAAGGTCTAAAGGTAGTTATCTCAGCAAAGTCGGGTGATGGTGGTCGTTTATTCGGTGCGGTTTCTTCTAAACAGGTAGCAGAAGAGCTGAAAAAACAACACCAAGTGAAGGTGGAGAAAAAGAAACTAGTTCTCGCAGAGCCTATAAGAACATTAGGATTTACTCAGATTCCAGTAAAGCTACATCCAAAAGTAACGGCAACGTTACAGGTACAAGTGGTAGAACAAAAATAGATACGAATCTAAGCGACAATAGATGGTATGGTAAAGGCGATTATTCACGATTTTTTTGGAGCGATGTTGTTGCATAAACTCAAGCACCACTGGATGATTGCGACTTTGAGAAAAGGATACGAGTAGCCATAAGTAGTAAAGTTATCTGTCGTAAAATCTTGTTAGACCAAATCGGCAGTGGGTTTAAGATCTAACTATTATAATGCAACATTTTTCTGATCAATGGCTAAGCCCCACAGTCAGCTGTTAGTGGGGTTTTTTGCATGGAGGTGAAGCTATGAGCGAGGTAATATCAGACCGTTTACCACCACATAATATAGATGCAGAGCAAGCTGTGCTAGGAGCCATCTTATTGCAACCAGATGTAGTAGTCTCGGTAAACGAGATTATTCGTGCAGAAGATTTTTATCGACAAGCACATCAAAAACTTTATCGAGTCATGAATGGTCTTGTGGAAAAGGGGGAACCGGTTGACTTAGTAACACTTACCTCGGAACTACAAGATCAGCAGCTAATAGAAGAGATCGGTGGTATTGCCTATCTAACAGAGCTCTCTGGAGCAGTACCTACGGCAGCAAACGTGGAATATTATGCGAAAATTGTAGAGCAAAAGTCACTGGCAAGAAAATTGATTTTTACTGCAACGGAGATTGCACAAAGCGGTTATCAAAGTGGTGAAAACGTTCGAGATGTAGTAGATGAGGCGGAACGGAAGATACTAGCAATATCTCAAAAAGGAACACGTGGAGGGTTCGCTCCTATTCAAGATGTACTGATGGAGTCCTTTGAACAAATTGAAGCACTCCATTATAATAAATCAGGTTTAAGAGGGATTCCTACTGGGTTCGTCGATTTAGATCGGATGACTTCTGGGTTGAATAAATCAGATCTGATTATATTGGCAGCTCGCCCCGCTATGGGAAAAACCGCTTTTGCACTAAATTTAGCGCAGAATGTTGCTCTTCGAACGAGAGAGACTGTTGCGATTTTCAACTTGGAGATGTCTGCTTCCCAGATGGTAATGAGGATGATTGCAGCAGAAGGGAATATAGATGCGCAAGCTTTTCGTACTGGTAACTTAAATGAAGAAGATTGGGAAAAACTAACGATGGCAATTAGTAGCTTATCGGAGGCTCCCATTTATATTGATGACACTCCTGGAGTAACAGTACACGATATCCGTGCAAAGTTGCGCAGATTAAAAGCGGAACGTGGACTAGGGCTTGTAATGATCGATTATCTACAGTTAATTAATGGTCACTCAGGAGATAGTAGACAACAGGAAATATCCGAAATATCCCGATCGCTAAAACTAATGGCTCGGGAGTTAGAGTGCCCAGTAATTGCATTGTCACAGCTATCCCGTGCAGTAGAGCAGCGTCAAGATAAACGACCGATGCTCTCCGATTTGAGAGAATCTGGTTCGATTGAGCAGGATGCTGACATCGTAGCTTTTCTCTATCGCGATGATTACTACAATGAAGACTCGGAGAAGAAAAATATTGCCGAATTGATTATTGGGAAACAGCGGAATGGTCCTGTAGGAAAAGTGGAGTTGTTATTCTTAAAAAACTATAATAAGTTTCTCAGTCTCGAAATTAGGCAGCAAGCCGAATAAACTTTTGTAGCACTTACAGAAACGTTCGGGAAACATTGACGGAAAGTGGCTTTAATTGCTAAAATGACACTGTAATTTTAATGGTACGTGAAAATAGAGGCAACGTTTAGGAGGTAGCCCATGTCAACAGTAGTAGTGGTCGGAACACAATGGGGCGATGAAGGAAAAGGAAAAATAACGGATTACTTAGCAGAAAGTGCTGAAGTAGTAGCTCGTTATCAAGGAGGGAATAATGCAGGCCATACCATCGTATTCGGTGGAACTCGTTATAAGCTCCATATGATTCCTTCTGGTATCTTCTACCAAGATAAAATATGTGTCCTTGGAAACGGAATGGTGATCAATCCATCTGCGCTAATTGAGGAGCTCGATTATTTAGTAGGTCATGGTGTGAAATTAGATAACTTACGGATTTCGGATCGAGCACATCTGATTATGCCGTATCATTTACGTTTAGACCAAGCAGAAGAATTGAGTAAAGGAACCAGCAAGATCGGTACGACCGGTAAAGGAATTGGTCCTGCCTATATGGACAAAGCAGCAAGGGTCGGTATTCGTGTAGGAGATCTATTAAATCCAAAGCGATTCGCAGAAAAGTTAAAGCGGAACTTAGAAGAAAAGAATCGGATTCTGGAAAAGATCTATCAACTGGATGGATTTGAGTTTGAGGAAATTTACAACAGCTATCTTCAGTCTGCTGAGCGCATCCGTCCATATATCATGGATACTTCTGTTGTGTTAAATGATGCAGTAGATGAGGGAAAACGTGTCCTTTTTGAAGGAGCACAAGGGGTTATGCTTGATATTGACCAAGGAACTTACCCGTTTGTAACTTCTTCTAACCCAGTGGCTGGTGGAGTTTGTATCGGTTCAGGTGTAGGTCCTACCAAGATCCATCAAGTAGTTGGGGTTGCCAAAGCTTATACCACTCGTGTTGGAGATGGCCCTTTCCCAACGGAACTTCATGATGAAATTGGAAATCAAATTCGGGAAGTTGGAAGAGAGTATGGCACTACCACAGGCCGACCAAGACGTGTAGGATGGTTTGATAGTGTCGTAGTTCGTCATGCTCGCCGAGTTAGTGGAATTACAGGACTTTCCCTCAACTCATTAGATGTTTTGACTGGACTTGAGACAGTGAAGATCTGTACAGCATATCGTTGCAATGGGAAGATTATTGATAACTACCCATCTGATCTGGATCTGGTTGGACAATGTGAACCAGTCTATGAAGAACTACCAGGTTGGAGCGAGGATATCACCAAAGCACGTAGTCTAGAAGATCTACCACTATCCACACAACACTACATTGAACGGATCACCCAACTAACAGGAATTCCGCTTGCTATCTTCTCTGTTGGACCTGATAGAGATCAAACGATCCAAGTTCGTCCTGTTTATGTGTAAGATTGTAAAATAAGCAAAACCACCTCTGGATTAGGAATCATTATTCAAGAGGTGGTTTTTTGTCTATTAAAATAAAGGTATAGTAGTCCATTTCACTTATTTAATGAATAAATTACCGTTCATCCCTAAAGTGCCCGATAAATTCATCATCTCGTAATCTACGGATTTTATCATAAGTCAATGAGTCGTACATATTCCAAAATTTGAGATACTCATGTCTTCCATTGGATAAAATTCTTTCCCTTTGTTGATAACAATCTTATTGTTTATTACTAAATCTTTCTTACTTGAAGTATTTCAAAATAGTCTTCCATTAAGCTGTTCTTCATCTGGTGGGTTACTTTATTATTTTCAAATGTGATTACTTAGATATTCCCCATCATATCGTTAACTTGATATAATGTCGCTTTTGGAATAAAACAAGTCTTCCCATATCCAATCTTATATGGCACGAAGTTCTGCTTTTTCACCACAGAATGATGGAGATAGATATATTGTTAACATAGCCATCTCCCTCTTTATATTACTTATGATAGGCTTCCCCTCGTTGAATTTTACAAGCTCGGTATACTTGTTCATACAAGATTACTCTCATCATTTGGTGAGGAAAAGTAAAGCTAGAGAAAGAAAGGGAAAAATCCGCCCGTTGGTATACTTCTGGGGACAATCCATATGATCCACCAATTACAAAGGAGATTTTAGACTTTCCTCGAAGAGCTAGCTCTTCCAAGTGCTCTGCTAAATCTTCCGAAGTAAGGGACTTCCCTTTTACTGCTAGGACAATACAGTAAGCATCTGTTGGAATCGCTTGAAGAATTCGGGAGCCTTCTTTCTGTAGGATCATCTTTACCTCACTTGGATGTACTGGCTCAGATGCTTTTTCTTCTGCTAACTCTAGCTCGTCCAATTTAATATAAGCACCAAGACGCTTTCGATATTCTTCGCAGGCCTGTTTCCAATACTTTTCTTTCAATTTACCTACGGTAACGAACTGAATCTTCATGGTTACTCCCCTTCGTTTAAACCATACTCAAACACAAAGTAATACTCAGCTGGTTGGTTACACCAGTTACATTTTGTTTTCCCTCGTTCTTCGTCAGGGATTAATTCTAAAGAGGGAGCGGTCATCGTTTCCTCTACTAAGTCATCCATCAAATAATCGATATGTTCTGCACAAGCAGCATTCATCAGATTTTTCTCCTTTTCAAAAAAGTTATCCACATTATCCACAGGCTAATCACATGAAATGATTTCCAATTAAGGTAGAAAAGAGCCTTTTCCTAAATGTAACCTTTAGGAAAGGGCTCCTTTTCTTGAGTAGATACCATTGATTCTACTGAGGTGTATCAGATAATTGAACAGCTACAGTCTGTTTGGATCCATTCCGATAGAAGGTAACATTGACTGTTGAGTTAACAGCTTTATTTTTGTAAAGAAAGCGTCGGATATCGGAACTAGAAGCCACTGGTTGGTTATCTAGTGCCACGATAATATCTTTCTCCCGTAGACCGGCTGTTCGAGCAGGGGTATTAAAATCAACTTCGTCAATGACCACTCCACTTTTGATGTTAGCAGGTACTTGCAAGTCCTGCCAGATGGAAGTAGGCAGCTTTTCGAGATCTACCAAGGTAACACCAAGGTATGGCCTTGGTACACGACCATGTTGGATCAATGCTTGGATAATAGGAAGGGCATCATTGGATGGGATGGCGAATCCTAATCCTTCCACACCTGATTGAGCGATCTTGAGACTGTTGATCCCAATTACTTGACCACTAGAATTTACTAGTGCGCCACCGCTATTCCCTGGATTGATTGCAGCATCGGTCTGAATTACATCTGTGTCTAACCGTTCTGTGATTTTAATCGTTCTACGTGTGGAACTAATGACACCAACAGTTACCGATTGAGAAAATTGAGGTCCTAGTGGGTTTCCGATGGCGATCGCTGGTTCCCCTGGGCGTAGTGTATCGGAGTTCCCGAATTGTGCTACCACTTTGACGTCTTCTGCTCCAATTTCCAATACTGCTAAATCTGTAATGGGATCGGAGCCAAGGACTTTAGCAGGAACTGTTTTTGGCTGGTTATCCAGAGGGAGGGTGACTCTAACTTCCTTGGCACCTTCAATTACATGGTAGTTGGTAACAACATGAGCCTTTCCATCCTTTTTCTGGAAAATAATACCGGATCCAGTTCCTTGTTTTGCATCTTCGGAGTTGTTATCTCCACTAGAGAATCCAATATTCTCAATTCCTACCACAGCAGAGCGCACCTTATCCACTGCTTCGGTAATTTCGGAGTTCACTTTCACACTGGTAGTTTGGTAGGGACCTTGGATTTCACTGGTACCTACAGGACTTTTAGGCGCTGGAATGATACCGGATTGTGTTAATAAAGGAGAGATCAGAAGTGCCACAATACCACCTATGATAGCCGAGACCATTGGCACAAGCCAGCGGGGTTTTTTCCGCTTTGGTTTGGACGGTTCTGGTGGCTCAGATGGCGGAGAAGGTGGTTGTACTTCTTTTTTCTCTTCATAAAACTCCGGCTGATCGTACAAACTCATAGAATTGCCCCTTTCTAATACGATCATGGAGAAACCTTACTCCTTATTATACTAAATTGCCATTTTTTCATGAAACAAGTTCGATAAATTTCGTAAAGCTGCCAGCTTTTCACCATATAATCACCAAATAAGGACAGAATTATAACCACAAAAAAACACTTGACTATAGAAGCCAAGTGCTATGAAACACTGACAGAAGCAAATAGGTTGCCAACTGGAACTGTTTTTCTTTTAACCGGAGATAGCGGGGTAGGGCGGTCTGCATAGGTTTCGAATAACCGAACGGCTTGTCCTACTTCTGCTCCGCTGTCTTCTAATATATTTTTCACTGTAAGATGCGCCAGCTCTTGGAGATTGTTCTCTCGGGATAAGTGTGCTAGGTAGACATTTTCCCCTTCGCCAGCTAATACCTCTCGTAGAGCATCGCCAGAATCTTGATTGGAGAGATGACCTACATCACTTAAAATTCGGCGTTTTGTACTCCAAGGATAAGGACCCATACGTAGCATCTCCACATCGTGATTGCTTTCCCAGATCAACGTATGAGATCCTTGTACTTTTTCTACGATTTTAGAGGAGACATAGCCTGTGTCTGTCACGATTGCAATTTTCTCCTGCTCTTTACAAACGACAAAACCCATTGGATCTGCTGCATCATGTGATATCGAGAAAGATTCCACATGGAGATCTTGCCAATCCATCGCATTGTTGCTTCCAAAAGAGCGAAATAGTTCTTTTGGGATCTCGCCTACACTATTCGGGAGGTTTTGGAGAGTAGCATCATTACAGAATATAGGCAGTTGATACCGGCGTGCCCAGACTCCTAGCCCTTTGACATGATCGATGTGCTCATGGGTGATAAAGAGAGCTTGGATGCTCTCAGGATCTACGTCAATCGCTTTTAATCGTAATTCGATCTGTTTGGCACTGAGCCCGACATCTACTAACATTCTACTTTCTTCGCTCTCTATATAAATGGCATTGCCAGAACTACCGCTTGCTAATACACTTACTCGCATAGCTCTCTCCTAATCTATAGAACTCCTATACAAAATCTCGAAATGCGCGAGAATCCTGATCTGAGGAGGCACTTAGTTAAAAGCGATAAAATGTTCTGATCAGGATTCTCTTATGTGAGCATGTAGGAGCTTCTTATTTTTAGTTTTAAAAAAAAGATCCTATCTAATTTTCCGTAATTAATTCTGTGCTACTGTCGGATTTGTGAGCATTGACTAGATGTGAACTGTCCCCGATTTGAAAGCGCCAATAGGGTACCAAATAAGCTGGATCATCGGAGCTTAACCAGTATACTAGTTGAATGGAATCAATCTGTTTATCGATAAAAGTTTTTGGATCTTTGTTGTTGATCAAGGTATATAAAGCATTATTGACCGGAATCAGAGGAATTGGTTCTCCATTATCAACTGGAACAAACAAAACCCCTTTTACCTTGATTTTACCATTTGAGTAGGTAGCTTCTAAAGGGTTGGAATAGATTGGAATTTCTCCAATCATTTGATTGAAATAATATGTATCCCCTTCGCGACGACCAGTGTAGGATAACTCCCCTGAATAAACAGTCTGGATAGCTGACTTGATCGCTGTAGCAGTAGCCTTCTCTGTTCCGGGTGGGATTGTTGCATTTACTTCAAACAAACTATCTTCTACTCGAACATGACTTGGAAATGTTTCAATCTGACCTTTCCATAAATTTACCTTTTCAATATTGCGGGGCTTTTTTTGAGGATCAAGCTGTACTTGATTTGCTTTTAATAGATTATTGATTTGATCATCTGAGATGAGGTTGTTGTTTACATACAGACTCTGATTGTAGACGGTATCATTCAGTTGAGAAGCGAGGTAGAGATTCAGTAGAAGAAACGTAACAATTAAAATGGTCTTTGCACGCCGCCAATCCATCTAACTCTCGCCTCCAATCAAAACTTCTGTACCAGATACCGTTTGGATTTTCCAATAAGGAACGAATTCTACCGTATTAACTTCCGATCGTCTCATTTGATAGATCGGATAAAGCTGTGTAACCTCGGTTAGTGGGAGATTCCGTTTGTGAAGTTCATCCAATACTTGTGTACGACCCGGTAGGGTACTGGATTGAACGCTTTTCTCTTGTTTTATAATTTCCAGAGATCGTTGATAACTTCCCACACCAGAAGCATTACTACTGTCTGGAGTTAAAAGAATTTGATCGAGTTGAGTTTGGGAGTCCCTCTCTGTTGATTTAGGAGCATAGACAGGAATCCCTTCATGCAACAATCGAAAAACAAATGTATCCTTTTTTTCTGGGAGTACTTTCTCTAGCAGATAGGAGCCAGTCCATCCATAATGTTTTAGCATAAACTCACTTTGAATCGTTTCAATCTGGCTACTAATTACTTTCTCCTCGCCATCTCGATTGGAGTTATCGGTGTAGCGAATTTCATTTTTCGCTTGATTATAGACCAGCGTTTGATCGTTAAAAAGATAGATCAACTCATTGTTGTTGTTGATCGCGTCAATTTTGTAGTCACGTCGAAACAGGATTTTTTTCATCTCTTCAATTGAGTATATGGTTGTCTCAAAAGTTGGTCTTGTAACCTGCCATGGATCGTTTGGTAGATAGAAAACACGGCTAAAGGTGGCACCTGAGCCAGGATCCCAAGGTGGCTTATTATTATTTCCATAGATAGGCGTCACTTGTTCGTCAGGAGAATTTGAAATGGCATTAACCAACTGAGAGTGAAAGTTTGGAACAAGAGTAGTTGCCATAGTAGCCTGTACAACAGAGTGTGTTTCATCGCTTATAAACCAGATCTTAGGGTTAGATTGATTACGATCTTCCCACACCAAAATCCTGCTGATCTTCCCCATTTCTTTTAAAGGAGCTTTTCCATCAGAATCCAATAGCGATAAGAAAAAGGAGTCTACTTGTTCAAGTGTTAGATCTTGAAAGAATTGCATTTCCACCGAACTTGCTTCTTCTAAAATATACCGCCATTCTTGTGGGGTAGGGAATTTTCGCTCTACGTTGGTAAGGTCAGAATCTTGATGGATTGTCTTTATAAGATCTCGATAAACCTGATTTTTCTCTTTGGTAATGAGATAGTGTTGATTGCGTTGGTGGACTACCAAAAAAGGAGGAGCTGTCAGATCAAACACCTCTTTTTGGCGGTTGTCTACCTCTTTTCCAATAAGAGGTGTCTCTTGGTACTTGGTTTCCGTCGTTTCTGTATAGGGAGGAGAACTATACCATAACAGACCTGTTAGTGCAAAACTCGCCAAGATGAGCAGTATCAGAGTGGTTGTCTTGATACGCTCTTTGTTTTTCTTCCAGAACGAACTTCCCTTCTTCAACTGCTTCACCTCCGATAAGATGTTGGTAGTGTAAAGTAAACCTGTGTCCCTTCTTGATACTGACTTTCAATCCAAATTTCGCCGCCGTGAAGATGAACAATTTCTTGGGCAATTGCTAAACCTAAACCAGTACCCCCCATATCACGAGAACGTGCCTTGTCCACCCGATAAAAACGCTCAAAGATTCGTCCTAAATCACTTTTGGGGATTCCGATTCCTGTATCTTCAATCGCAATTTCGACGAGTCCATCTTTTCTTCTCTTGGCAGTTACTGATATTTTTCCACCTTCTGGTGTGAACTTGACTGCATTGGATATTACATTGTCCAGAACTTGATCCACCTTATCTCGATCAGCAAATACACTAGGTAGTAGGTTTTGGATCTGGAGAGTTAAGGAAATTTCTTTTTGTTTGGACTGAAAAGCAAATCGATCAACCACATCTTCTAGTACATCACGAATTGAGACAATGGTTCGTTGTAACGAAACCCTCTTGGCATCTAAACGAGAAAGTTGCAATAGATCTTGAATCAATCGAGTCATGCGATCCGCCTCTTGTTGGGTTACCTTCAGAAAGCGCTTTGCTAGCTCTGGCTCTTCCATTGCTCCGTCATCGAGTGCTTCTAAGTAACTTTTGATGGTAGTAAGAGGAGTTCGCAGCTCGTGAGAGACGTTTGCGACAAAGTCCTTCCGCTGTTGGTCTAATTTCTCCTGTTCGGTAACATCACTTAAGACTGCGATCAAGCCTACCGATTCTTCTGTGCCTCGTTTGATCGGAGAAAAAGTAGCTTGCAGGACGGTCCATTCATCTTGAGTTTCGCCCCTGATTTCCAACAATTGCTGACTTGTTTCAACAATAGGATATTGAATAGGTTGGGAGAGTTCCAATATCTCATCAACCCGTTCTCCTAATTGAATCTCACGAGACAATAATTTTTCTGCCCAACGGTTTTTTACAATTACTTTGCCTTCAGGGTCCGTAGCGATTACCCCGTCTGTCATATTGGCAAGTACCGTCTCTAATTTCTTCTTTTCCTCTTCTTTTTCTGACAGTGCTTCACGAAGGTGCGAGGCTAGATGGTTAAAAGCCTTTGCTAGCTTCCCGATCTCATCCTCGCTTTTCACACTAACTCTACGATCAAAATCTCCTTCCGCCATCGCTGTTGCTTGCGAAGTAATCTCTTGAACAGGTGTAGTGATCGTTCGGGTTAATAAAATAACTAGGAGGCCTGTAACGGCCATCGCGTATGCAGTCGATTTCACCAAGATCCTAATGATTTCTCTAATCTTATAATAGATAGGTTCAAGGGAAGCCTCGATGTAGATAAATCCAATCGCTTCGGATTCATTATCGCTCGCATAGATAGGCATCAAAAGTACTTGGTAATCGGTTTCATCGGAAAGATCTCTTCGTGTAAGAGTGCCCATCTCCTCTTGCTGTGCTCGCAAATTGATCTTTCCGATATTTTGGTCCGTTTTGGAAGAGGCGAGTACATAACGAGAGTGGTCTAGAATTTGAACTTCAGCTGAAAAATCGGTACCTTTCTCTCGTGTTTTTAAAATAATTAACTGTTTTAGAGCTGTGTTTAGTTTCGTCTGTTTATCGGCTAAAGGGATCTGTTCTTGTAAGGTTTCTTGGATCCCTTGATTATTTTTGAGAAGGTCTGCTTGCAGTGTTAATTCGCGCTGAAGATCATCTACAAAAAACTTATTGAGAGAATAAAAAAAGTTTACCCCGATCACTTGGACGGCGATGATAATCATCAAAGAAAAGATCACAACTAGCTTCCATTGAAGTCCACGGAAAAACTCTTTCCAGTCTCGTTTGAGCCATTTATTCCAAGTGGTTTCCCAATTCATCATTTGGTCACCCTTTATGCTTTTGGATCACGCATCGTATAACCAATCCCTCGACGCGTAATGATATATTGCGGTGCTCCTGGATCATCCTCTACTTTTTCGCGTAGCCGGCGAATGGTAACATCGACCGTACGTACATCTCCAAAATAATCATAGCCCCAAACAGACTGTAAGAGATGCTCACGAGTGAGAACTTGCTGAACATGTTGGGAGAGATATAGCAATAGCTCAAATTCTCGGTGAGTGAGATCTACTGGTTTGTTCCGTTTTTTGACAATAAAGCTGTTAGCATCAATGGATAAATCCCCTATCTGGAGCAATTGACTTGAGGAAGTGGATGTGTCTACCTCTTTTTGACTTTGAATCCGGCGAAGATTCGCTTTGATCCGAGCAAGTAGTTCCCGATTACTAAATGGTTTGGTCACATAGTCATCTGCCCCGATCTCAAGACCTAAAACTTTGTCTAATTCGGAATCTTTGGCAGTTAACATAATAATAGGGAGTGAATACTTTTGACGAATACGACGACAAACCTCAATACCATCTGCTCCTGGTAGCATCAAGTCGAGTAACATAAGGTCTGGTGGATTGGAGAGTGCTAATTGAATCGCTTCATCTCCATTATGCACACACTCTACCTGATACCCTTCTCTTTCTAGATTGAATTGGATAATATCAGCAATGGGTTTTTCATCCTCAACAACTAATATTCTGGCACTCATTTTTCTTTTGTCTCCTCCTAAAATCCCATCCGTTCCAATGGAAGTTTCATTTATTTTCGCACAACCAAGTAGCAAGCTCAAGAAAACACGAGTGAGTATTGCAAATGAATGTTGGAAATGCATTTCGAAGTAGCAATTAGAGAGAGGGACTCTGCTTTTTCAAAAGGAAATTATCATCTTCATACTTCACTAACAATAAAATGATATAAAACATTTGAAACTGCCTATTTATAAATGGAAAAGTTTGTTACAACTATACCAGAATTTGATGCACTGTTTCTCAGGAAGTAAAAATGAAGAATTTTTCCAAATATAGAGGAAAATAAGCAGATCTTTTGCTGTAGTAACAGAAAATTAACATATTGTTAGCATGATTTTGCGCTTTTCGAGAATATACGAGCCAATTCGACAAAGTCTCTTATTGACGCTTATCATTGGGTACTGCTACCATTATTATTAATTCTAGTAATTTAAAATTTTCCAATCCTTTAAAGGGGTGTTAAGACATGTCTTCTATTACTGTAGGAGTATATTTAGGAAAGAAAGATCGCTTAGTTCGTTATTGGTATGAAGTACTACCAAAAGGCCAATTTCCAATGTTAGTCAAATATTGTATCCAATCCTATCTGCGCAATAACTACTTTCCGCTTCAATCAATCTGTGATAGCAGGCTCCTAAAAGAACAGATTCAGGCAAAGAGCGAATATGTACCTACTCAACGCAATGTTACTTTTACGCCAGAAGACGGTCCCGTTTATCAGTGGATCAAAAGTTTAGAGAGCGGTTATCGGAGTGAGGAGATCAAGAATATCTTGAAAGAGACAGTGGTACATACACTGTTGAATGACGCACCTGTATATGCAGTTCGTCCAATGGGACAAGCAACATATGCAAATGAAGCTCCAACCCCATATGGCTATGAAGATGCGCAAAAGTTGACTCTTCTAAAGCGGGAAGCAATGATGGAAGATGCTTATGGAGTTTGGGACAAAATGGGAATGCAAAACTCCAATCATAATGATTTAGAGAACAAAAAAGAGGCTACCAATAAAAATTTTAGCCACTTAGTTAACTACCTAGGCTAAGAAAGAAATGGTTTTTCTCCAATACTTTAACCCTGTATGCACGCTGTGCTAATCAGGGCTTTATTTTTGAGAACAGAGCGAAAATTGTCGATTCACCAACAGGGAAATATGTTCAAAGTTTGAACTAAATGCATGATAATTTGAAAGGTTTTGTCGATTTAGGTAGATTCAGGAGGAATAAGAGCAAAACAAGTGGAATGACATACAACAAATATATGATTTTGGAAAGAACTGGGGTGGGAACATGATCGATAACCTAAATGCGTATGAAACCCATTTTCTATATGATCAAGTGGAAACGTTTCAAAAGGGGAGTCCAGGAATCTACTGGACAATCCTTTTGTTAACCTGTGTTGCGCTTGGAGTCTTATTCCGTTTGCTACCCGAATGGGCCTCTCGGTTTCCAATGTATACTTATTTTGGATTACTACTTTCTCTAGTCTGTTTTATCGATGGTTTTACCCTATTATTTCCGGTCATAATCTTGTATGTCTCTTTATTAGGTGCATGCTATCTCTATTTAGAGAGAGAAGATCACTATATCATGCTAGGTATTGCGCTTGGAGCTTATCTCGTTCTCGAAATTTGTTCTGCTTGGCATACACTACTTTTACTTGAACTTCTATTTAATGGTGCTTTGCTGGTGATGGTATCTTGGGGAATGAGGCAAGCACAAAGAGCTTTTACAGAAGTAAACAAGGCGAAAGAAAAAAACAAATACCTAGTTACGATAATGAGGGAATCACGGAAAAAAATAGAGGAGTACAATGGGGAGATCGAAGAGACATACCGGCGTGACTATTTAACAGGGTTGTATAACTTGAGTTCCTTTAAAGAACAGGTAAGTCGTAGTATTGCTCGTTGCGGTAAGAACCAAAATTATCACGTAATCAGTATCGATTTAACCGATTTTAAACAGGTAAATATGCGAGAAGGAATCGAATTTGGCGATCTAATCTTGGTGAAACTAGCCAGTTTGCTCAAAAAGACACTCCCATCATATGCTCATCTTGCACGTTATGATGGAGATCAATTTGCTATAGGATTCGTAGGGGATTGTTCCATCCTTCGTAGATGTCTGGAGATCATTGAGAAGGTAATGGGAGAAATCCGGACTGAACGTACTATTATCAATCATAATCTAGGCTCTGCCTCCTATCCACAAGAAGCAGAAAATGCGGACGAGTTGATACGATTAGCAGAACAGCGGCTCTCCATTGAACAACGTAGACTACGTCATCATGAAGAAGAGAAGCGAAGACATTTAGAAAAATTATCTGCAGTAGGCCAACTAGCTGCTGGTTTAGCACATGAGATCCGGAATCCGCTTACATCGATCCGGGGATTCGTACAAATATCTGCTGCGGAATCGGAAGCGGTAAAACGTTGGGAATCCATTATTTTACCAGAAATCGACCGTATTAACGATTTGCTAAAGCAATTCCTTAATTTGAGTGAATCTAGACCAGCAAAGTTTACTGTGTTCAACTTAGATCAACTAATGAACGATGTGATAAGTCTTTTACACCCAAAAGCGATTTTAATGGGCAAAGAACTGCGATTTTATCCACCAGCAAAGCCGCTTACTATAGAAGCAGATGCGGAACAGTTAAAACAAGTCCTAATCAATCTAGTTCAGAATGGAATGGATTCGTTAGGAGAAAAAGGCTTTGTTGATTTGCGTTGGAAAGCCCAAAATGATCGGATCTTCATTCGAGTACAAGATAATGGATATGGTATTAAACCAGAGAATGTGACAAGGATTTTTGAGCCTTTCTTTACAACCAAAGATGAGGGAACCGGAATGGGGCTCTCCATTTGTAACCGGATTATTACCGATCATGGTGGTCAAATTCAAGTGAGTAGTTTGCCTGGAAGAGGTACTACTTTTACAATCCAACTACCTGTTCGTCAGTCCATGACTATGGAGGATAAAGTAGAAGAAGAAAAACCGGTGCCAAGAATGATTAAACAAAAGCAACCAACTTACCTATTCCGTTCCACTTCGAAAAAATCGACTCCACCTTTTTTTGCGTCAGGTAATTAACTGAGGGTAAGATAAGGTCGGAGGAGTGAAGTTTATGTCCGATCAAAAAAAACCACAGTTTCAAATTATTTCTGGAAAGTCAACAACTCACAAAGCGTACCATACTGGTACATTGAATTTGAGTAATCTTTCTTCTGTATTGTTGAGTGCAGAAGAAGCAAAGATTGATTTAGGTTTAATCCATGCAAAAAGTCGTGTAGAACGTGGGATCAAATTTACGGCAGACCAAACTGAGGTTCCTAATGGTGAAGAATACTGGGTGATTTGGGTAGCGGTGGATCGTCAAGAGAATGGGCCCTATTATGCTGGATTAGCAGCTTGCTCGATGAAAATCGACAAAGAGTCCAAAAAAGGTTGGAAAAACCTTGCTTTTCATGTGAATCGAATGGATGATGCACTAAAACGTCGAATCAAAGTAACGGAATTACCAGATCATTCGAAAGAGGTATTAGCGAAGTTTTTACAAGAACATAATCCGGAAATGTGGGAAAACAGCACTATAGAACTCAAAGAATCACTTTTGTCTAAAAAGTGAACGCTATGTGAACAAAAAAACATGCTACTTGCCTCAAGTAAAATTGGAGAGTAGACTAAAATCATGGTTTCGGAACTTTTTGCTAGGACACAAAAATGGCGAAACGACCAATATCTGGTCGGATTCGCCATTTTTGTTTGGACATAAAAGAGACCCTCTCTGCTGAAACTGATAGTAGGAGGTGGTATTGGTGAACCAACGTCATATGAATAATCTTGATCATTTTGCCAAACATGGTGGAGTGCACTTTTCGTTAAATGTGCCAGAGGAACAAATTAATCAATATGTATCGAAGATGTCAAAAGAACAACGTGAATCGATGTATAACGTGATGAATGAGCTAGAGAAAGCAGGGTATATCACGATCGCCAACGACGGAGTTTTTGCCGATGGTGAAGGGGAGATAGGTGGAAGTATAGGTTGTCATGAGTAGGAAATGAAAATAAAGAAGAGTGGGCAAGAATAATTAGGCTTATATTGCTAGTTTCTTAGCCCACTTTTACTCTAGATCAAGAAAAGAAGACCAAACAATCAAAAGGAGCACTAGTATTTTGATATAATATACCTAAATATTTTGTAAAGGGTGATAATAGTGCCTAAGAAGATTTTGGTTCTATTTTTTCTATGTACGTTGTTTTTAAGTGCTTGTTCGGAAGAGGCTACAATAGACGTCTCCACAACACAAAAGTCATCCAAGCCAAGAGATCTAACTTATGACGAGAAGACTCTTTTTAATGCATTTCTACATGTCAATCATGTGGATATGATGAAACTAAAGGATGACGCAAAAGCAAAAGGAACACCAATCAAGGGTATTGGAAGTTGTATTGGGGAAGAGATCGAAGGTACAACAGAAATGGATTGGTTCTGCAGTGGACCTAATGCGCTGGATAAGAAAGCAACCGATTTATCAGGTACATATTACATAGCAAGCTATCAAGATGAAAGAGGAAAAAGCCATATCTTCTTAGTCATTCCAACTAAATTTATTCCCGATACCAAAGAAAAGAGCAATTTGTTTTATTGGACGGCTGACTACCAAAGCGAAGAATGGGAAAAACGTTTTAACGCCGAGTCAAATTCTGATATAAAACGATTAGGAAGAAAAGGTTTGGAATTTGATGCTTTAATGAAAGATCCCGGAATGATGGATTTCAATATGATACACAATTTAGATTGGCGTGAGATAAAGGCAAACAAAGATCGTACATTCGAGTAATAGAATGTTACTTTTTAATAATAAAAGCCCTAATGGAGTAGTTTCCTTGTTAGGGAATCCTTCTTTGATTAGGGCTCTTCATATTAATCAAACCAGCTTCTAATTTTGTCCCACCATGAGGGACCTTGAATAGGTTTGTTTTCTGGAATCGCTATTTGCGGCTCTGTCCCTCTAACAAAGTACTCAAATCGAGCATTGGGAGTGTCCTTAGATGTAAGGAATCCACTTGCCTCATCGACATATACCCCTGTTACATCTTCTGGAGGAGTAAAATCACTGGAAGGATTTCGTTTGGTCGCATCCCGCATATAATGCCCCCAAATGTATTGAGAGAGTTTTCCTTCCCAATTGCTTATTTTTCTCCCTTGGTCATAACCAACCCAAACAGAGGTTACCAAATCGGGAGTATAACCTACTAACCAACCATCCCAATCGGTAGAACCGGTTTTGCCTGCGATTGGACGGTGGATCATCTGCTGAACACGATGTGCAGTACCCCCTGAGTCAAACACACTCTCCAAAAGTTTGGTCAATACAAAAGCGTGAGCTGGTCGAATTACTTGCTTACTCTCTTGATTTGTATCGACTAGAACGGTTCCATCACGGTCCACAATCTTGGTAATTCCTAAAATAGGACGATAAATCCCACCAGAAGCAATCGTACTATAAGCTTGTACCATCTCAAATGGTGTCACGCTATAACTACCTAATGCTAGTGAAGGGGTCGCCTTCAGTTGGCTTTTCATTCCAAGGCGTTTAGCCATCAGCTGAGTGTTTTCTGCACCAATCTGGAACTGAGTGGTGACAGCATAGATATTGTCTGACTTAGCAATCGCCTCTCGAAGGGTGATAGCTCGATTTGGATATTGATTGCCGTAGTTGGCTGGTTGATAGGTCTTCCCTTCATATTGGAAAATAGTTGGTTTACTCATTATTTTGGTAAGAGGAGTAAATCCATTTTCTAAAGCACTAAGGTAGAGAATTGGTTTGAATGCAGAGCCAGGCTGACGTTTAGCAAAGACTCGGTTGAACTGAGAAGTATCATAGTCTTTTCCACCGACCATCGCCTTAATATGTCCTGTTTTGGGATCTACCGAAAGCAAAGATCCTTCTAACTTCTGATGTCTGGAAAGATAGTGCCTTACCGCGTTCTCTGCGTTTTGCTGGAGGTTTTGGTTTAGGGTAGTGTAAATTTTAAGTCCTCCATGCAAGACGAGCGACTCTTCTAAACCATACTGTTTTATTGCAGCTTGAACCACATAGTCGCGGAAATAGTTGGCTTGAAGTTGATTCATCTTTTCAGGCTGAGTGATCACTAACTCAGTACGCTTGGCTTCCTGTGCTTCTGTTTGGCTAATTAGTCCATTTTTAGCCATCAGATCTAAAATGTGTCGTTGTCTAGTTTTGGTACGTTCATAATGCTCGTAAGGAGAGTAATAGACCGGTCCTCGTGGAATCCCTGCTAAGAAAGAACTTTGAGCTAGACTAAGCTTAGAGACGTCCTTCTGAAAATAGACTTGGGCAGCTCTTTGAACTCCATATGCACCATTTCCATAGTAGATTTTGTTTAGATACATCTCCAATATCTCGTCTTTGGTGTAGTGAATCTCTAATTGTAACGTATATAGGGCTTCTTTTGCCTTCCGTAGCCAAGTTCGATCGTGTGTTAAGTATAGATTGCGTGCTAATTGTTGGGTAATCGTGGAAGCTCCTTGGCGAATACTTCCTTCTCTTATATTGACGAAGATGGCACGAGCAATCCCACGTAAAGAAAACCCGTAATGATGGTAAAAAGATTTGTCTTCAGCCGCAATGGTAGCCTCTTTTAAGTATGTAGGTATCTGGTCTAATTTCACATACTCACGATTTTCCATTGGATCAGTTTGATTTAGGATTTTTCCCTGATCATCGTAAATACTAGTGGAAGTAAGGACATCAGGAGGCGGAAGTGGGCGTGATTGTAGATAGAGATAAAAAAGCCCAAGTAGGATGATCGCCACCATCAAACCTTTTCCTAGAAAGCATAGGAAACGGTAGCTTCTACTTGCGAGTCGCCAAAGAAACATATCTTGCAATTGTTGTTCGCGATCAGTTGTATTCCAATGGGACATCGCCGGTTTCCTCCAGATGTAAAATTTTAGTAATGAGATAGGCAAGCATATTATGCGGAGAGTGCAGGAAGAATATACCTATATTTTATTTAAAACAAAAATAAGCATTGAAAAGTTAGATGTAACATGATTTATTGATTAATGGCACTAAAACTGGAATTCTAGTCGCATCGGCATTTGGAAAGGATGACAGATTATGGATATGGATTTATGGTACACAGAAAAACAGACACCCAATCATGGTATTACAACGAAGATTAAGAGAACGATTCATCATGAGGAGACCGAATTTCAAAAGTTAGATGTTATTGAGACGGAACAATTCGGTAAGATGCTCGTCTTAGATGGAATGGTTATGACCACAGATAAAGACGAGTTTGTTTATCATGAGATGATTACACATGTTGCGATGAACACTCATCCTAATCCAAAAGAAGTGTTGGTCGTGGGGGGAGGAGATGGAGGAGCTATTCGAGAAATCCTTCGTTATTCTTCTGTTGAACGAGCCGTGTTAGCTGAGATCGATGGGAAGGTGATCGATGCATCCAAAGCATATTTTCCTAAGATTGCAAGTGGTTTAGGGGAAGCGCGGGTAGATATTCAAGTAACAGATGGAATTCGCCATATCGAAGAAAATCCTGGGCGATATGATGTGATTTTAGTAGATTCGACAGAGCCTGTTGGACCAGCAGTAGGATTGTTTCAAAAGAATTTTTATGAAGGAATCCATAAAGCGCTTAAAGAGGACGGTATTATGGTAGCGCAGACAGAGTCTCCTTGGTTTAATGCGGATCTAATCCGACAAGTGTATCAAGATATTTCGACAACGTTCCCAATTACAAGACTTTATACCGCTAGCATTCCAACTTATCCAAGTGGTCTGTGGAGTTTTACTATCGGATCTAAAAAGTACGATCCTCTTAAAGTAAGAGAGTCCGAACTACAGGAATTTGATACAAAATACTACCATCCAAAAATGCAGAAGGCTCTCTTCCAACTACCGGTTTTTGTAGAGGAATTACTGGAAAAACGGAAGGAAGAGAAGTAAATTGCGATTCGATGAGAAATATGCAGGAAATGTTTTTATCGGGGCAAGCGATGATTGGGAAAAATCATCTATTGTTTTGTATGGAATGCCAATGGATTGGACTGTAAGCTTCCGCCCAGGGTCACGTTTTGGGCCGGCTCGTATACGAGAATCATCATTAGTGCACGAAGAATATAGTCATTATCAAGAGCGGGATTTGAGTGAAGTAGACTATTTTGACGCTGGGGATATTCCTCTCGCTTTTGGAAACCCAGAAAAGAGTTTGCATCAAATACAGGATTTTGTAGGAAAAGTGTTAGATGCAGGCAAATTACCTCTTGGTATGGGGGGAGAGCATCTTGTAACATGGCCTGTCGTACAAGAGGTGTATCGTCACTACCCTGATCTGGCTGTAATTCATTTGGATGCTCATGCCGACTTGCGTACAGATTATGAAGGGGAACCCTACTCGCATGCGACTCCGCTACATAAAATTTCGGAATTAATCGGAGGAGAGAATCTCTTTCAATATGGAATTCGCTCGATGACCCGAGAAGAAGTGGAATACACCAAGCAGGCGGGAATTCATTTTCATCCTTTTGATGTATTAGAACCTCTAAAAGCCGATTTACCAAAATTAGCAGGACGTCCTGTCTATGTGACGATTGATATAGATGTTCTAGATCCTGCTTATGCACCAGGAACGGGCACTCCAGAACCAGGTGGAATAAGTACGAGAGAACTACTGGCTGCCATTCATGCCATTTCAGACGCAAATCTTACGGTAGTGGGAGCTGACTTAGTAGAAGTAGCCCCAATCTATGATCACTCAGAAAAAACGCCTATCTTAGCTGCAAAGCTAATTCGGGAAATGATCTTAGGATTTCATAAGGGCTAAGGAAGGCCAGCTTGTAGAATTACTTGTATGCAGTGATTATTTATTATATGAAATGGCATTCTTCTATCCAGAAGAGTGCCTTTTTTAGGAGGAAGAATCCAATGCAAAAGATCAAGATAACATATCACATACGTATTGAAACAGAAGGGGAGATCGAACAAAAGGAAATGAATCTAGAAGGGTATTTTCTAAGTGGAGAACAAGAATGGATGGTTCGTTATGTAGAGGAAGATGGGAGCCAAACCAATTGGATCTTTAGACAGGATCAAGTAACTCTTTTGCGCAAGGGAGAAGTACCATATCAGCAAACCTTCTCTCTTGAAAAGTCAGAACCTTTTTGGTTACATACAACTGCTGGCAAAATGGCTTTCGAAACGGTGACGCAGCACTATCATCTGCAGGTAGATAAGTCAGGAATAGAAGTTGAACTGCAATATACACTGTATACAGCAAATACTCCCCTTTCTCACTATCAACTTACCTTATTAGGGAAAGTTTGTTAGGTATATTTAGATGGAGTTTGAAAAGGTAGTATTTCCTATTGGAATAATTTTTAAGAAATATTCATGAACTTCTCCTAACTTTTTGGGTTTCATATAGAAAACTGTACAAAGTTGTTATAAAATACTAATTGATCTCTTCAATTGAATTTTTAAACATTATCATGTAAGTACACCAATCATTGTAATGGAGGAGATAGCACTGAAAAAAGCAATTCGGAATGAACGCATGCAGTCGATTGTACGCATTGTACTGTATGTAGTGCTAGCCGTCTTCCTCGTGCGAAATACACTCGATATCATAACAGACTTATCTACTACATCAACTGAAGCACAAGAGCAAGAGGAGCAAAAAAAGAGCACGGAAGTACCAGATGCGGCAAAAAATGTAGCCAAGTTGTTTGTTGAGAAGTGGTTGAATTACCAAAAGGGACAAAACAACTTTGAGTCAGAGCAATCTAGAATAATAAGTGCGTTTATGACTCAAGATGGCCAAAAGTCTTTAAGCAATAATGGCCTTACATTTGAAGAATCAGCCCAACAACCAAACGCAAATAAAAACATTCCAAATGACCCTAGTAAAGCGGGCCTAGGTGTTCAGGATGTAGAGGTGTGGGATGCCAAGTATGTGACTACGACTACCACTCCTCAAAAAGAGGCATTGATCACCGTTCGAGCCACTTTAAAGGACGGGCGTCTCTTGTATTTATCGGTACCAGTTACCGAGGTGAATGTTATCAATGGGAATCCAACTTGGTTAGTGTCTGATCCCCCAGCTTTATTGCCGGCACAGGAAACGATTAAACCTGAAAGAGAACAGGTACAAATCAGTGATGAGGAAGTAGACAAAATCAAGCAAAAGTATGAACTGTTTTTAAAGGCCTATATACGTGGTGAACCTACCACTATGTATACCGAGAATGGAACTCAAATAGGTCTGAATAATGGTCAGAAATTAATGGATTTAGTAAATAGTGACTCGATTACGTTTACTGATCATAAAGTTTTATTCAACAACGCTGATTCAAACCCGGTTATTATGTCTGCTAATGTTAAATTTAAAGATGTTTATGGTTACATTTATACATTTTCGTATCGAGTTACCTTTGTTTTAAAAGATGGGAACTACCTTGTCCAATCCATTCAAAATTAGGAGGTTATAGTATGAACGTATTTCTGGCAGCACCTACATTTATTAAAGAAGGTGGAGATTGGATTCTCGATCAGATCACCACGATTGTTATCGTTGTTTTGGTACTATTGGCAATTAAAGCTTGGATCAACAAAGAATACATGACAGTTTTCACTTCTATTATCATTGGTGGAATTATTATGGTATTTGCAATGGCAGAAGACACCACAGTTCAAAACATGGGGAATCTCCTCTTGGATATCTTTGGCTTGAAAGATGATATTAACTAGCCAAAGGTGATGTTATATGGGACCACAACGGATTTTCACATATGATGCAGTTTGGGGCTTAAAGCGGATGTTTTATCACATTGAGCGCTTTAAGCTTCCTGTTCCGATCAAAGTGACGGAATTACTGATCTTCGTAATTTTTGAAGTTATGTTTATCATTGATATGGCAAATGCTAATGTTTTTGGATTTTTGCCACCAATTATTAGATTTCTGTTCATACCCTTAGGTGCTTCTTTTATTCTTTCTAGGTTAGATATAGAAGGAAGACCACCATATCGGATTATCCAAAGTATTATCATTCATTACTTCGACCATAAACATTGGTCGCGTGGTTTGCCGATACAAGAAGAAGAAAAGGAAGAGACCCACAAAATGACCAGATTGGTAGGAGGTATCCGAGATTATGCTACATCTTCCTACAGAGATTCATAAAAATATCGCGTTTATTGAAGGACGACCATGGGCTTTTTATCGGGTCGTCCCCTTTTCATATGGCTCCTACTCAGTAGATCAGAAAAAGCAAGCGTGGCGGAACGCTAGCGATTTTTATCGCCAAGTACAGCTAGCTGAAAACTATGCTCAAATGTGGATGATCCGACGTCGCTTTGATTGGGATGATTACCTCTCGCGACTAGTTAATACAGTAGAACCAGCTAGAAGAGAAGCAGCGCGGCAATCGATGTTGGATTGGTATGAGTTGATTTCGCAAGGAACATTACCAGATTATGATTATTTGGTCGCATTTGAGTTAACTCAACTAGACGCAAATAAATACGGTTGGTTTACACAGACGTTTGGGATTCCTGCTAGAGCTTTGGAATCTCTGCTCGGACTAACCAAACGGATCAAGAAAGAAGAAGTAGAGGATGCTCTGGATAAAGCCTATGACTATGTATGGCTCGAAAAGCGGGCTTCTGAATTAGATGGACTTAGAAGAGGGTTTGAAGATCGAACATCCGCCCTCAATCAGTTAGATCCTCTAACAGAGGCGGAGATTGCAGATTTCTACCGAATGCATTTTCATCGTGGGATGTATATTAAACCACTTCCTCAACAGATGAAAGCTGTGTGGCCTAAGGGACCACAAGAGTACACTTGGCTAGCAGAGGGGAAGAGAACTTACAGTTGGCGGCATGTTCTTTGTGAACAAGAAAATGAGAGTCGATATGTCAGCTTTATCGCACTCGCCACTCTGCCAGATGAAGTGTATTCTCCAAGTTCTGAGTTGTTACTAAATATGACTAGTGAGATGGATTTTCCAATTGAAGCTACTTTCCGTTGGAAGACAATTGCTAATAAACAGGCGATTAATATGGTATTACAAAAGAAAAAAGATATGGACGATGCGATTGGACATATCAATCAGGTAGAACATCTACCAATTAGCTTGCAACGTCAGCAACAATTGGCAGAAAATCTTCGGGATGAAGTAGAGACAGATAAACCACCACTTTTAGAAAGCTATCTGGTTTTATGTGTAGATGCTGAAACAGAGGATGAACTTACTACTCGCTCTGAGAAGGTGATCCAATATCTAGACAGCCGAGGTTTTGTTGCTGCACGACCAACAGGAGAGCAACGTGGACTATTTGAAAGTTGGTTGCCTTCTACGATGTGGCAAGGACGAGGTTATCAGAAAAGGATGCTACCAGATGTAGCAGCTGCTTTGACCGTTCCAGGGGCTTCGGAGATGTTAGGTGATCCAAACGGGGTGCCAGTTGGGGTTACTCGTCGTGGTGGGGTTGTAAAGTATAACCCAGAACGGGGTCCGCAGGTAAACCAGAACGCATCCATGGTAATCACCGGTACGCTAGGTTCCGGTAAATCTCATACATTGAATAATCTTATCCATAAAACAGCTCTATTTTGGAATGCGAGAATATTTGTAGTAGATCCAAAAGGAGAACGAAGTCACTGGGTAGGGCAGATGCCAGGTCTAGGTGATCGCGTTCACACCTTGAAGCTAGATGGTCGAAAAAGTCCGGGATCGCTAGATCCGTTCCGCTTGATGAGCCATGACTTAGACTTTGCTTCGGAGATTGCCGTTTCTGTTATCTCTCAGTTTGAACAAGGTTTAACACGTGCAGATAAAAACATGCTTCTTAGTGCAGCGGAGAAAGCAGTTGCTTCCAAAGATCCTTGTATGCCGAGAATGCTAGATGCACTAAGCCAAGAACCACAGGGGAAAGACTTAGCGGAATACTTGAAGCGTGTTGCTAAGCTGCCTTTAGGTAGACTTGTGTTTGGAGAAGGGGAAAAACTCCATGTCCCAGATAACGGGATTGTTCTCTTGCAGTTAGAAGATTTAGAACTACCTCAAGAAAAGCAAAAGCCGAATGGTCTGCGTCAGGAAGCATCCGTTGCCGTAATGGCGATGACCGCTATTTTGGCTGAGCAGTTTGTTCTACGAGGAACCAAAGGTGGTTTCCGGGTTGCGGCTCTCGATGAAGCATGGATTTGGCTTCGTACCGACCAAGGGAAAGCACTTGCTAACCGTCTAGAGCGTGCTGGACGTTCGATGAACGCAGGGATTTGGTTTGCTACCCAAAACCCGTCTGATATCGATAACGAGATCCTCAATAACGTAAGTATGTACATCTGTCTTGGGACCAGTGATGAGAATGAGACCACACTTGCTATCGAAGCACTTAATCTCGATCCAGAAGATGAGGGGCTTCGTGCAACTCTCCAACAGCGTCGTTCAAAAGCACATTCTGGTTTTGGATTTATGAAAGATTTAGAAGGGCGATCTGGCTATATCCAATTCATTACCCCAGAAGAAGATTTAGTGGCACTATTTAATACCAAACCGGAAGCAAGTGCTGCATCTAAGGTTACTTCAGAAGGCGGTAGGTAGGGAGGGAGAACTGCTTGAAGAACAAACAGCTGGTATTTCTAATGTTGGCTCTGTTACTTATTTTAAGTGGCTGTGCTACTACAGGAACAGAAAGTGGCAATCAGCAATTGCCAAAAGCAGAGGGACCAAAGTGTGATGCCTTTGTACAAGAATATAATAGAGACTTAACACAAGAGGGAACCCCTGCAACATATGATAATTTTTGTCCAGATGAATATGTACTAGAGTTGTTACTTGCTAATAATGATGGAGTAGATAGCCCTGGTGATGCATTTAAAGAAGCAATCAATGGACTAGCGAATGCCGCTTGGCAACTCTATGTAAAAGTAACCTTTGTGGTGATCTCGTTCTTAGCATGGGCTTTTAACTTGGAGATTATCGATTACATCGCCCATGTATATGAAGAGATTTTAGAAATACTGACCGAAGATTCAGAAGGAAATATGAGTATTTTTTCCCAGCTGTTCTGGCTCCTGTTTGCTTGTGCAGTTGCATGGGCAGTTTATTATTGGGCAACAGGCAAAAAGACCAAAATGTGGCAGACCCTAATTAATATTATTATCATCCAAGCCCTGGTAGCACTGTTGTTTACTAATAGTGATAAAAACCCTCTTAGTCTCACCAAAATTTTGCAAGGTTCTACAGATGTGAGTGCGGCAGTCTCCAATCAAGTTCTTACAGGTTTTATAGGAAAAATGGATTCAGGTTGCTCGAAAGATGCAGGCGGAGGGGCTCAGTCATCGGCTGCGGCAATTGAAAGAACGAAAGATGCACTATATTGTGTATTAGTATTGACTCCTTATAAAACCATTAACTTTGCTAAGATTGATGATGCAAATTTTAGTCACCCTGATGGATATTCTCCTAAAGGTGATTATGATAAAGTCCCTATTAAGATGAATGGTGATAAAGTTGTAGCCGCTCGTTGGGAAAAACTACTCCTGATTAACACAGAAGAAGGAAGAGAAAACTTTATTGCTTCTGGTTATGAAAATGAAGGATCAGATATAGAAAAAAGTAGTCCAAATAATCCCATGTACCGGTTAACCGAATATGGCTATATGGATCGTATTAGTTCCATGTTACTCTTAACCTTTGTTTCCATTATCGTAGCGGCTGCATTCTTTGTAGTCTGTACATTGGTTCTCATCTGGCAATTTATTGCATTAGGTAGAGGGATCTTGGGGATCTTCTATCTATTGATCAGTCTGTGGCCAGAATACGGACTAAAAGAGGCTGTTCAATGGTTCTGGTCGATGCTTCAAGCACTATTTATGAAAGTGCTGTATACCATCTTCTTGTCTGTTTACATCGTTATGATGCTTAAAATATCGACAGAATCAGAAATCAATGTCGATGGAGAAATGGTACCATTCAGCGATGGTCTAAAACTATTGTTCCTGATCGGTCTCATGATCGGTTTGTGGCAAGCAATGAACGAACTTCGCTCGAAAGTTCAACAAATCCCACTTGAGGGTGGTATGACGCTAGCAGGTGCACAAGAGACTGCACTAACTCAAGGAATTCAAGATAAAGCAATGAATATGGGTTCAAACCTAGTTCAGAATGCTGGTAGAAAAGCAATTGTTAACCCAACTAAGTGGGCTGGTAATAAAGCATTGGGTCTAGCTAAAACAGGAGCCAAAGCAACGGCTAAAGCAACTGCTACTGGAGCAGCACGTACAGCAGCAACATTGGCTACAGGGAATCCTAAGTATATGACTGAAGGCTTGAAAATGAAGGAAAAGCTACAAGATTTGAAACAAGCCGCTCAGTCGCGTAAAGACCAAGCGCTAGAGAATGTAGCTGGTAAAGTGGCTGGTTTGCAACCTGGATTAGCGATGGCTGGAAGATTAGCAAGAAGCAAAATGAGTAAGAGTATAAAAGAAAATAGAGAAAAAACAATTGGCCTAGCAGAAGGTAGAATTAATACCGATAGATTCTCTAAAGAAACTCAGATGGCGATTAAGGCAGCAGAAATGAAAGGTGCAAATCCGCTATCTAAAGAAGCTTTGGCAAAGATGAAGGAGAAAAGACCAGATTCTGTAGCATATAAAGAATTGAGTGAGTATAAGAAGAAGATTGAATCGGGTAAATTTGATATTGAAGCTGAATTGCATATTAGTAACTTAAAGCGTGTAAATAAAGATTTACCTATGGTTGGAAAAGATGCAATGTCTCGCTATGTTCTTAGCATGAGTAAAGAGCAGCAAAAACTACAACAAGTAATGCATTCTTCCGCTAGAAGCTTAGGCAAGATTGACAAGAAAAATAGCAGTGCAGATTGGCAGGTTTCTGGAAAAGTGACCAAAGAAGCTGCCCAAGTTTATAGAGGGAAAACACGTGTTGAAGAACGCGTTGTGAAAATGAAAGAAGAAGGCAAAGCTTTCCGCATGGATGCAAAACAAAGACTAGAAGTACAACAAAAAGTAGCAGCTAAGAAAGAGAAGTTTGAGCGCTATGGAGTCAACTACAAGCCTGCACCTGCCAAAGGATCCGCAAGCAGAATGGATGACCAACAGTTGGCTTCGATACAAAATAACCTGGCTAAGCAGATGCAGAGCCAATTCAGTGACATGAATCGTAAGGTTACCCAAGACGTCAATAGAACGTTGAGGGATGTAAATCGAAATATGCAAGACGTAAATAAATCAGTCCGGAATTTGGATAGTGCTCGCAAGCAGGATTCCTCTCAACAAAAAGAGCTAAATAACAAACTAAACAACTTAGCAAATAAAAAACCAAAAGATAACAACCCTCCAACTAATAAGAGGAAACTAGACGGAGACGATAAGAGCTCTAAATAGAGAGGAGTAGTCTCATGGAGCAAAACTCTAATAAAGAAGAAAATCAACCGCAAGATTCAAAAGCATACTCCCAGCAGTACAAAAACAAAGTAGATGAAGCTTGGACAGAGATGAAGAATTTAGCCAATGAGAGTTTTGGTGGACTGATGGCAGACCGAAGAAAGCTCATTCTGATAGGGATTATTCTCTTTGTTGGTGCAGTTGCTTTTTTGAGGGGCTTTTTGCTCTCGCTTTTTCAATAACCAGTACAAGCCTCTAGCTTTTATAGTTAGAGGCTTTTATTAGGAGGGAAATAGATGGCAGTTCTCAAACCAGGCCAAGGGCAAGATGATCCAGTTCAGGTGCAAGCGAAGGATGATCGAAGTGCGACGATTATCATGGAGTTGGTAGCCTTTGGATTAATCGTCTTATTCCTAACCCTACCTGCAATTATCGGAGCAGGTATTGCTTATCTCATTCATTGGCAGAAATGGAAAGGTTGGATCTTCGCTGTTATCGGAGCAATTGGTTCTGTGATGTTAGTTCAATTTGGGTTTGGAAGTGACTATTACCAAGGGATAAGTTTGGGCGTTAGTTTATTAACTTCTAATAATGAATCGACTTCTTTTGGAGAAGTTTTTTTACTTCTCCTACCACTTTCGCTTAGTTTAGGATTGGTCCTTGGTACGTTGCTACATTGGTTAGTAAAAAATCGACCTGAGTTGGTAGGACTACCAGTAAAAGTGGTCGATAATACGGTTATCAATCTAGAAGTGAATCAACGAAAACTCAAAAATCTCCCTGATATAGAAGATGGAGTAATCTTAGGATTGGATGCGGATAACCAACCAATCACCTTATTGGATAAAGAAGCAAATATGCACTCCTATATTAGTGGTGCGACAGGTGCGGGAAAAACCAATACCATTCGTATTATCTTGGAAAGTGCTATTCGTCGCGGAAAGCCTTGTATTATCATTGATGGTAAAGGCGATCTTGGGTTTATGGAAGAAATTCGAGAGTTAGCAGAGTTTTATAATCGAGATTTCCAAGGATTTTCCTACACAGGGAAAACCAAATACAATCCTCTTCGCCGCGGTAACTATACCGAGCTCAAGGATAAATTAATTGCAATTGAGGAATGGACAGAGCCATACTACAAACGGGCAGCCGAGCGCTATCTTCAGCTCGTATTTAAAATCCTACAATTAGCAGGTAGAACCATTGACCTACAAACCGTACAAGACATGCTTACTCAAAAGAACTTAATGGAAGTTCTGAAAAGTAAAGATATGAAGCATGTGAACAAAGATCAGATTAATGTTATGAAAGAGTATGTCAATACCCTAGACTCTAACCATAAAAATGCGTTGGATGGTCTAAAAGACCGCTTAGCTCTTTTGACGGAGAGTGATGTAGGACCGTTATTCCATGAAACAGGTGATGGAGATGGCGATGTGATCGACCTCTTTGAGGCAATTAAACAGAAAAAAGTGATTCATATGGCTTTATCTGGTCTATCATACTCCTCCTTTACGCCTGCACTCGGTGCGATGATTGTAGAGGATCTCAAAAGTGTGGCCGCTGCGGTCGGAGAACATGGCTGGATTGATCATATTTACGTAGTCTTGGATGAGTTCAACCTATTCGCTGGAGAGAACGTCGTCAATATGATTAACAAAAGTCGTTCCGTAGGATTCTGTTGTCTTATGGCTACTCAGGAGCTGGCCGATTTACAAGCTGGTGGCGGAGAAGAGCTGATCGGTCAAGTAATCGGGAATACCAACGTTAAGATTGTCCATCGCCAAGATGTACCTAGCTCTGCGGAATACATGGCAGAAGTAGTTGGAACAGTAAAAGTGGCGGACAAGACTACTACAACAACAGCAACCCTTTTTGGTGCATTGAGTAGTGGAGTTGGCTCGGTCCGAACGATCGAAGAATATCGGATTCATCCAAACACATTGAAAACCCTCAGGCAAGGGCAGGCTGTGGTAATCAAAAAAACCCCGAATAATGTAGCAGCCCCTACTCAAATCCGATCTTCTTATGAATGGGATAAAAAGATGAAGAAGAAAAAGGCAAATTAAACTCCATAGACATCAGACTTATCCATAACAGACAAAAAGGCCGTTTTTCTCATCAGGAAAATGGGCCTTTTTGTCTGTTATTCTTTTGGGGGCAACAAAGATACTTTAGTAGAATACAATGTTAAAACTAACGGCTACTAAACTTTTTGATAGACATTTTAGTAAAATAAAGTATAATGGAATTAATAACTAATTTAGCATTTCTTTGAAAAATTCATACAAAAAGTCGTAGCCCCTTCCTGTGAGTTGAAGGACAGATGTTCATGGAACTTACCATCTGTTATCACTCCGCTTTCCAGAAAGGAAGTGAAAAAATGCAGTGCGACTTTAAGAGTATCCTTTATGTAAAGCAACTCCGGACCCTAATGAACAATGATGAGCAAGTGCAAAAGCTGCTCACGTCCCTCATAAATAGCATGGACCATGCGTATCGCTCCTCACGTCAAGAACAACTCAATTTTTTTTTCCAAACTCTCATGCAATGTGAAGCATCTAAGATTGTAAAGCCGCTTAGCTATCACCGCGATATCTATTTTCAAGTTGTCTATCTCCGCATGATTACTTCCGAAGAGACCGTCCACCACCTACTCAGTTTAATGAATCGCTATATCATGACCAAAAAAGACCTGTCGAAAACCTTTCAAACCAAGAGCACGCAAGCCTATATGACAAAGAGTAGCCAAATTTTTGCGGAGTTGTGCTACCAAATTTTGCTATCCGCTAATTGGAATGACCAGTATTATGCCGTGAATTAAAGAGAGGTGCGAAGTCGAAGCTGATTTCCCCTCTCTCTATTTTTTTGTTCAGTGCCGAAAATCCGGCGAATATGCTGAAGATTAAGCGGAGGTGGGACTTACATAATGACCACTTTTTCTAAAGATTTTATCCAAGAGATTTTGGAATTGGTAGAGGATGCGATTCACATTGTGGATCACAATGGTAAAACAGTTTGGTATAACAGGAGAGCAGCTTATTTAGACGAATTAACCCCGAGTGAAGTGATGGGATCCCATGTACTAGAGCTATTTCCATCCTTATCGGAGAAGAGTAGCACGCTGTTACAAGTGATTCAGACGAAAAAGGCTATTCCAAGGAACAAGCAGACATATCAAAATCGACATGGTAAGAAAATTACCACCTTTAATCAAACAGTTCCTCTTTATTTAGACGGCATTTTTTGGGGTGCGATGGAGGTAGCACAAGATGTGACCTCTGTTCAGGAGTTAAGCGAACGGGTAATCGATCTAGAACAGCGGGTAAATAGAGGTTCTCATTCTTCAACGAAAAAGACAGAGAGAGCCTATCAGTTCTCTGACTTTTTGACGCAAGATCGCGATTTGCAACAAAGCATTCAGCAATCAATGGTAATCAGCACGACCGATTTACCGGTCTGGATTGTGGGAGAAACAGGTACGGGGAAAGAAATTTTGATCCAATCCATTCATGGTGCCTCTAAACGAAAGAACAAGCCATTTATCGTGCAAAATTGTGCCTCTATTCCTGGTGCTCTATTGGAAAGTCTTCTGTTTGGTACGGCAAAGGGGGCTTTTACAGGGGCTGAGGAGCGAAAAGGATTGTTCGAAATTGCAGATGGGGGGACTTTGTTTTTAGATGAAATTCAAATGCTTCCACCGGATCTTCAAGCTAAACTACTGCGAGTTATTGAAGATGGAAAAGTCCGCAGAGTAGGAGACTGGAAAGAGCGAAGAGTGGATGTGCGGATTCTCGTTGCGACCAATGAAGATCCCCAACAAAATATGACTACAGGTAAACTTCGTTCGGATCTTTACTATCGATTAAATGGGTTCCAAATCACGCTTTCTCCGTTACGGGAGCGAAGAGGGGATATTCCGCTTCTAATTGAGCATTTTCTTCATGATGCTTCTCCTACCTATTATCTAAGCGAACAGGTAAGGAAATGTCTCCTGCTTTATCATTGGCCGGGGAATGTTCGCGAATTAAAGCATGTCATTGCAAGTATTACAACCATGACAAGCGAGAAAGGGGAGATCGGTATGGAACACCTTCCTGCTCAGATCGTGTCTGCAAAGGAAAAGCAGGAGCCATCGATTCTATCAGGAGGATTAGTAGAAGAACTAGCAATGGTAGAAAAGAAATTAATTACAAGAGCACTAGAGAAAAGCAATGGAAACGTCAGTATAGCGGCTGATTTGCTACAAATTCCACGACAAACTCTTCAATATAGAATAAAAAAATGGTTTTCCTCTTGAATGCCCAATATTGGGCATTTTTTGTTGGGCAAATAACAGAGAAAGCAAGGTTTTATCTACCTTACGTGTTGGCATGGAACTTGCATAATTAGGGATGGAGGTGAGAAAAGGTGACAGATGATTGGTACGGAGTACACCGAGTTCTAGAGCCAAAGGGAGTTTTACCACAACCTGCTTGGAAATTAGATTCTACGCCTATTATAACGCCTGTTGAAATGTTAGTAGAGGTGGAGAAGCTCCATATAGATTCTGCCTCTTTCCATCAGATTTTAGATGAAGTTGGAAAAGAAGAGAGGAAGGTTCGGGACAGAATCGCAGAGATTATCTATACAAGAGGAAAGATGCACAATCCGATTACAGGATCTGGAGGAATGTTAATCGGAAAAGTTGCAGAAATAGGTACATCATTTCCTAGAAAAGTGCAAATTGGCACTTCGATAGCGACCTTGGTATCTCTTACACTGACACCTTTACATCTAAAAGAAATTCACCACATCGATTTAGAAACGGGACAGGTAACCCTTGATGCACAGGCAATTCTTTTTGCTACAGCTCCTTTCGCAGTCTTGCCAGAGGATCTACCAGAGTCGGTCTCTTTAGCAGTCTTAGATGTATGCGGAGCACCAGCCCAAGTGACCAAATTGGTGAAGCCAGAAGAGACAGTCTTGGTATTAGGGGCAGGAGGTAAGTCTGGGTTACTCAGCTGTTATCAGGTCAGGAAACGCCTTGGAAATAGTGGGAAGCTTATTGCGATGGAGTATCAAACAGAAGCTTGTGAATTATTACGTTCCTACGGTTGGGCTGACCAAGTATTACAGGTTGATGTGCGAGATGCAATGGAGGTACTGAAACAGGTCAGGGAACACACAGATGGCTTGTTAGCCAATACGACCATTAACTGTGTTCAGATACCAGATACGGAAACATCGTCTATTTTAGCAACCCGAGATGGTGGAATGATCTATTTCTTTAGCATGGCGACCCAGTTTACTGTTGCAGCCCTTGCAGCAGAGGGATTAGGAAAAGACATCTCGATGATGATTGGAAATGGTTATACAGCTGGTCACGCAGAGTTGGCCATTCAGTCTCTACGCGAATCAAGCGAACTACGGAGTTGGTTTGAGAAAAGATATGGGTAAAAGGAGTGAAGTGCATTGCGTGATTGGAGACAGATTGAGCTGTGGAAAGATGTAACAGAAGAACAATGGAATGACTGGTTGTGGCAATTAACCCATACGATCAAGACACTAGAAGATTTGGAGCAAGTGGTGAACTTAACTCCAGAGGAGCGAGAGGGTGTACGTATTGCCAACCAAACAATCCCGCTTAATATCACTCCCTACTATGCTCTTTTGATGGACTCTGATGATCCATTAGATCCTGTACGAATGCAATCGGTACCCATTTCCTCTGAGTTAACACGTACTCCCTATGATCTAGCAGACCCTCTGTTGGAAGATACGGATTCCCCTGTACCAGGATTGACACATCGTTATCCAGATCGTGTTCTTTTTCTCATCACCAACCAGTGTTCCATGTACTGTCGCTACTGTACTCGTCGACGGTTTTCGGGACAGATCGGAATGGGAGTACCCAAAAAGCAGATGGATGCTTGTATTGAATATATCCGACAGCATCCAGAAGTTCGAGATGTTTTACTGTCTGGAGGAGACGGTCTCCTAGTGAACGATCGGATTTTAGAATATTTGCTTAGCAATTTACGTTCTATCCCGCATGTTGAGATAATCCGAATTGGTACGCGAGCACCAGTCGTTTTTCCGCAGCGTGTTACAGAAAATCTTTGTCAGATTTTACGCAAGTACCATCCAGTTTGGCTCAATACCCATTTTAATCATCCCAAAGAATTGACCCCAGAAGCTCGAAAGGCTTGTGAGATGTTAGCAGATGCAGGGGTTCCTCTTGGAAATCAATCCGTAATTTTAAAAGGAATCAATGATTGCCCGCATTTGATGAAAAAATTGATGCATGAATTAGTCAAGACACGCGTTCGACCATATTACATTTATCAGTGCGATCTTTCGGAGGGGATCGGGCATTTTCGAACACCAGTTAGTAAGGGAATCGAAATTATCGAGTTTCTTCGTGGACACACATCTGGCTATGCAGTTCCTACTTTTGTTGTGGATGCTCCGAGTGGTGGTGGTAAGATTCCAGTCTCACCTAACTATATTATTTCTCAAAGTCCAACCAAAACAGTTCTTCGCAATTTTGAGGGAGTGATCACTAGTTATCCTGAACCTGAAAGCTATCAACCCCATGATTCCACTACTTGTGCGTACTGTTTAGAAGCAAACGGAAGTGCAGGAATAGCAGGTCTCATGCAGGATGAAATGGTGAATTTAGTTCCCCAAAAACTTCGTAGGGAAGAACGACGAATAAGCCAGGAAGCCCCGTAAATTTAGATGGATACAATGGAAATCCTCCGATTATTTCCCGGGAAATCTTTGGCTTTTGTAGGACTTTCTAAGAATGCCGGAAAAACAACCGCAATGTGTCAAGTTGCGAGAACCCTAAACGGGATTCACCAACTAGGGTTAGTAAGTATTGGGGTGGATGGCGAGAAAAAAGATGTCTGGAGCGGGAGGAGTAAGCCAGCAGTTTGGGTACCCAAAGGAGGGGTAGTGGCCACTGCTGCCCCTTTTCTTTCAGAGCACAAAGAAAGTTGGAAAATTCTCGACTGGATGGAGTCGACTAGTCTACTGGGACCTTTGATCATAGCAAAAGCGATGGAAGAGACAACCGTTACCTTAGCTGGTGTTACCAATATTCGACAACTTCAAGACGTACAGAACAAAATGTGGAGACTAGGCGTTACCCTTCTCCTTCAAGATGGTGCCTACGATCGTCGAGCTATGGCAGGGATTTCCTGTGCGGATGGTGTTATTCTCATTGCCGGTGCGAGTGGTTATTCCCATCCACAAGCACTAGCTAAAAAGGTAGAGGAGTGGTTGAGCAGTTACTGTCTTCCTCGGTTTGCTAGCCATGCATTACTGGATAGTTCACGGAAAAAGAAAGAGTACCTTCTGATAAATGCTAACGGTGAGACGCTACTATCTCATTTGGACCAAAACTCTATTCTTGCTATGTTATGTTCCCATGCATCATTAGAAGAGAGTATTCTCTATTTCCCAGGAGCTCTCACTACTCGGCTTTATGAACGAATTTCATCTTTTGGAATTCAAACGATTGTCTTGGAGGACCCTACTCATCTTTTTGTACCACCCAATATTTTTCAAGCAAAGGAGAAGACATCTGTACAAGTGCTATATTTACCCCAGCTTTTGCTAATCGGATACAATCCTTATTCAGTAGATGGTTTTGTTTGGAATTCCACTTTAGTAAAACGAGAGATTGAGTTAGTAGCAAAATCGTTCCCTGTGGTCGACTTTCAAAAATATTAAAAGATCTACACCAAAAGATTCCTGTTTTTGATTCTGTGTAGGCTTCTAGAAAGGAGGAATGGTAGGTGGGGCAACGTAGCGGGAAAATATTCAAAGAAATAGAGGAACTATGGGAGATTCCGATCTTATCCTCTTATGGCAAACAACGAAAAAAACAGTGGAGTGCCTACCAGCCTGGGGAAGAGGAGATCTGGCAAAAAGAGCTACAAAAGCAAGAAGAGATTGGAAAGATGATAGAACAGAATGATGAAATAGAGTCTTTGTTGATCGAAGAATTAGCTGCTCTGCCAGATCTTACTACCATACTTCAAATGTGGGAAATTCAACAACTAGGTAATATTCAAGATTGGTTCTTCCTCAAGCGCTTTGTAATAGGTTTTATGCGTATTATTCGAATTTTGAAGAATAACTCGTTTTTGAGTTTGCTAACAAAGGAGGAGGCTTTCGAATTGGAAGAGATAATCGCTACGTTACAGCCCAAAGCTCCGATCACTTCGTCCTTTTCTTTGTTAGACGGTTTTTCAGCAAATTATGAAACACTTTGGAGAAGATTACAGCAATCTGAACGGTCTTTCCATTCATTAGTGGAGAAGCGTCGGAGGCAAATGTCGATTCTTTTGGGGAAAAAATCAAATCATCTTGGAGAATGGTCCTGGTCTAAACAAGACAACGAAATCCCAAAGGAACTACTAGAAGAATTGGTTCTTGTACGGCAGACGCAATGGGAATCAATCTACAGACTACGTGAAACAAAAGAAGAACAAATTAGACGGATAGAGTGTGAGAAACAAAGAGATGGGCTGGAGGAGGAAGCCCAACGTGTTTTATTTGGTCTTTATCAACGATGCAACCCTTATCGAGAGAACTTAAGTAAGTGGGGGCAAAGAATTGGAGAGTTAGATTTTAGTTTTGCCAAATGGCGGAAGGCTAGAAGTTGGCAGGGTGTAAGGCCTAACTACGGGCAAAAGTTAGAAATAGTAGAAGGTCGGCATCCTCTCATCGAACGAGAGTTACAAAAACAAGGAAAACGCTTTTATCCAATTAGCTTTTCATTAGGCCAGGAAACAGCAATTCTCGTTGGGCCCAATATGGGTGGCAAAACAGTAGTCTTGAAAACAATTGCCACGATTGCGTTTCTGTCTCAGTTTGGATTTTTCGTCCCAGCTTCTAGGTGTTCTCTACCTTTGTTTTCTTGGGTGGAATTGATTCAAGATGATACTACGCTATCAGGTCTCAGCAGCTTTGGCAGTGAGATGTCTCAGCTAGCTAGAGTGCTGGTTAGCCCGTCTTTCGGGTTTCTCTTGTTAGATGAACTGGCTAGGGGAACCAATCCGAATGAAGGAGCTGCTCTATCAATTGCCATTGCAGAATATTTAGTTAAACATCGGTTTCCAGCAATTTTGACTACTCATTTTCCAGAAGTGTTAGAAGTATCAGGGGCCTCTTTCTACCGGATGGTCTCGCATAGTACTCCGCTTGAAGACGGTTTTTCAGTTCTCTTTCAACTGACTCCAATGGAAAAAGGAGAGAAACTTCCCCAAGAAGCGATCCAAACTGCTAGAAAGCTAGGTTTGCCAGAGGATATTTTGCAAAATGCAGAGAGGTTACTCGAAAGCAGGAGGGAGGAGTGACATGGAGAAACTTCGTTTAAGTAAAGAGCAGATCATGGAGGCAAGAAATCTAGCAAGAGAGATTGCGGAACAAATTGACCAATTTATCGCATCTAAGACGACAACAGCAATGGAGCGAACCGTACTTCGTTTTTTAGGAATCGAAGGGGTTCAGGAGGATGGGATTCCCCTAGTCAATATTGTGGTCGATCATTTATTGGACAATGGTGGGATAACGGAAGGTGCATCCTTTTGGGTCATAAATGCCATGATTCAGGAAAACCGATCTGCTATCGAAATTGCAGAACAAGTAGCAAAGAATCAACTCAATCTAATGGAGATCCCGGTTATTGAGTCAGAGAAAATCTGGGAAAAAGGGAGTGAGATGGCAGAAGAAGCACTTGATAAAGTCTTGGAAAACAGAACAATACGGGAGCAATGGCTACAAGATTCTCCGATAAGGAAGCAGCCTCTTCTCTATGTGATTGTGGCAACAGGAGATATCTATGAAGATGTGATACAAGCTCGATCAGCAGCGAGGCAAGGTGCTGATATCGTGGCAGTGATCCGAAGTACGGGGCAAAGTCTTTTGGATTACGTCCCTTATGGAGCGACAAGGGAGGGATTTGGAGGTACATTCGCCACTCAAGAGAATTTTCGCATCATGCGTCAAGCATTGGATGAAGTAGGAGAAGAGTTGGGACGATATATTCGTCTATGCAACTATTGTTCTGGGCTTTGTATGCCAGAGATTGCAGCGATGGGAGCAATGGAACGATTAGATGTAATGTTAAATGATGCACTGTATGGAATTCTTTTTCGCGATATTAATATGCAACGTACGTTTATCGACCAATCCTTTTCCAGAATGATCAATAGCTATGCGGGAATTGTGATCAATACAGGGGAAGACAACTACCTCACCACTGCGGATGCGGTTCAAGCGGCGCATACAGTACTTGCTTCTCAGTTTCTCAATGAGCAACTTGCGATCCTTTCTGGTTTACCTGAAGAACAGATGGGATTAGGGCATGCTTTTGAGATGGATCCTATGCTAGAAGATGGGTTTTTATTGGAGTTAGCACAAGCTCAAATGGCACGACAGATCTTCCCTCGTGCTCCGCTGAAATATATGCCACCTACCAAACATATGACAGGAAATATTTTCCGTGGACATATCCAAGATGCTCTATTTAATCTCGTTGGTTCTTGGACGGGGCAAGGAATTCAGCTTCTCGGTATGATGACAGAAGCGATGCATACTCCACATATCCATGATCGCCAACTTGCAATCGAGAATGCCCAATACATTTTTCGGAATACTCATAATTTAGGAGAGGAGATCATTTTCCGTCCAGGAGGGACAATAGAACAGAGGGCACAAAAGGTGTTGCAAGAGGCTGTTCAGACACTTCGTCAAATTCGGGACATGGGAATGTTTCAAGCACTAGCTAAAGGAATTTTGGCCGATGTGAAACGAACCGAAACAAGTGGCAAAGGGTTGGCTGGAGTATTTCGTAAGTCGGATACCTATTGGAATCCAGTCGAGTCATCTCTTCGTAAGCGATTAGGATTACCCAAGCGGGAGGGGACGTACTAATGAATAGTGATTTACGAAACGTCCGCCCGTATGGCGATACCTATCATGATGGTGCTGTACAAGTAAGTTTTTCGCTCCCTGTGCCATGTGGGGAAGAGGCTCGAGAAGCAGCTAAGCAATTAGTGATCCAAATGGGATTGTTAGAGCCGCAAGTCTACCACATGAAAGATCTAGGAGAGAATTTTACCTATTTTATCGTCTATGGTAAGTGTCAGCACTCTGTCGATTTCACCTCCATCTATGTACCTAAAGTAGAGAGCGAACGAATGGAATTCCAAGAGATCAATCAGTTTATTCATGACAATATAGGACGAAAAGTAGTCGTGCTAGGAGCCTGTACTGGGACGGATGCTCATACGGTTGGGATTGATGCCATTATGAATATGAAAGGATACAACGGAGAGTATGGTTTGGAGCGCTATCCAGAGATCGAAGCTTATAATTTGGGAGCACAAGTCCTCAATGAAGATTTAATTCAGAAAGCAAGAGAATATCAAGCAGACGTGTTACTTGTCTCCCAGATTGTCACTCAAAAAGGAGTGCATCTAACCAATCTCACTGAGTTAGTCGATATGTTAGAGGCAGAGGGAATGCGTGATCAGATCGTGTTGATTTGTGGGGGACCTAGGATTCATCATGAACTTGCTTTGGAGTTAGGTTATGATGCTGGATTTGGTCCGGGTGCACTGGCACCAGATGTGGCTTCCTATTTCGTACAGGAGCTGTATCGCAGAGAACAGAAGAGAAGACAAGAAAAGATGTTATAACGATAGATAAACCCAAGAATAATGAAAAAGTCTTGGGTTTCTTTTGCTTTTCATAAATTTTCTTTTATCCACTAGTCAATATTTCTCTAAACCTATGGGAGTGGGAAAGAAAATTCAGGAGCAATTAATAGGAGAGTTAGTTCGCAAGGATGCAATAAAGGAAGACGAATCCAAGCTATTTTATCTTATTCCAACAAAACGTTACGTACATCAGGAACATATTAATAGACAAATTATCGAACGACTACGTGCAGAAGTTTTAGAAGATGGCAAAGTAGAGGATCAGACGATTATGTTGATCATACTTTTAGATACCTCTAATATGTTAAGGGGTATTTTTCCTCCTATGAGAAACAGCAATTAGTAGAGCGACTACAAGATTTTAAAGTAGGAAACTCAGAGTCGTGGAAATTTACTAAAACGATAAAAGCGGTCATTAGTGATAGTGCAGCATCAGCGTCTGCTGGTGGAGCTGTTATTTAGGAAAGTTGTAGTGAAGCAATATGTCCCGACAGCGTAGCTGGGAAGTGATTCAGGAAGCAGAGTACGTGACAATCAGTGAGCTTGTTCGATTAACATCTAATAGATATAGTCCCTCAAATATTAAACTGAAGTTGAACTTCTGCCTTTTGAATAAGAGGATACTAGACTCACTAGACGTTATCATCGAGTCACTGCAATCAAACGAATAGAAGAAATCCAAGCTTATAAAGATCAAGGTTTTTCGATCACAGAAATACTTGATCAATATGGAAAGTAATAGAAAGCTACTGATGACTGCTTTGCAAAAGTAGATCATTAGCTCTTTTGTTTGTGGAATAAGCAATTTTGATCAAGATAGTGGTTTCTCTATTGTTTTTAGGAACTCCGCGATTTGCCGTTGATGATGATGATCATGGTGAACGGAATCTTGGATATAGTTACATAATGTATAGCGAGATCCAGAATAACTATCTATTTCTTCTCCATTTAATTTAAACGGAATATGAAACTGCTCTTCTGTTTGTTCTCTCAGTTTTTCCACTAGTTTTGTTCGATAGTGGATCACTTCTTCTACTAACTCATTCATGGAAATTCCTGATAAAGCGTATATAGACGATTTATTATTTAACTGTTGAAATGGAATAAACTCGATGTCCGCTCCAGGGCGTATATGTGGAAGTATTTCTTGAAGAAAATATCGGTCCCAAAACATCAAATGAGATAGGATTTCCGCGATGGACCATTTCCCCTCTGAAATCGGTTCTAGAAAAGTTTGATGGTCGTCTAATTTGAATTGCTGAATCCAGAATAGGAATTGTTCAAATTCCATGATGATGGTTGCTTTGTTTTTCATGAAGATCACCTTATATAGTAGTTGCTTTTTTAAGATTTGCGAACGGGAATTCTCCCCATTCAATGGGTAGATGAAAGGGAGCATTGCTCAGTATCCTCCTTGTGGGGATGCTTAGAGCAATTTATTTTTTGCACTTTCCTCCTACTACATGTAATATAATTTTCCTTATATGTTACTATATTTACCCTATTTTTGTTATACTATATGTATGAGTAAAAACACTGTAAAACACGCTAGGACTTGCGTGTATAATGTCAACTACCACATGGTATGGTCGGTGAAGTATCGTAGAGCCGTACTGGATCAAGAGATTGAAACGTATCTAAAAGTTATTTTTCAAGAGATTGCGGAGGAGAAAGGGTTTGAAGTAGCTATGATGGAGGTGGGAGAGANATACAAGTGGACCCATACAACACGTCTCAGGCTTGCTCAAAATGTGGTCAGATCGTAAAAAAAGAACGAAAAGATAGAGTCCATAGTTGCTCTTGCGGTTATACAGAAGATAGAGATGTAAATGCGGCAAGAAACATACTACATAAAGCAGTTGGACATGTTCCAACGCTAAAATGCGGACAGTTAGAACTAAACCTAATATAGGCATGGAACGTGCCTTCGTGGAGAATGCGACGTTGGTCGATTCAATGAATCGAGAAGCTCGCCATTTCAATGGCGATGTAGTTCACAAAATTACCTATAGCATAATACATAGAGGTGAGAAGGTTTTGAGGCAATCTTTAGAGAACAGGCACGCAGCTCTTCGGGAGGCTGAAAGGAAAGCAGAATCTTTATTTAAAGAGGTCGAAAAGCGAAATATTTTAAGAGCTGGTGTAACCGAAAAGCAGATCAATCGCGAGGTATATCAATTAGCATTTGAAATGTTCGGGATCAAGAAATATTGGCATAAACGGATTGTAAGAACTGGGAAAAATACTTTGTTTCCATATAAAGAGAATCCACCAGATCTAACTGTTGCTAGCGATGACATTATCTTTCTCGACTTTGGCCCTATCTTTGAAGACTGGGAAGCGGATTTTGGACGCACTTATGTTCTTGGAAACGATCCACAGAAGATAAAGTTACGAAACGATATTGAAGAGGCTTGGCAAGAGGGGAAAAACTTCTTTCAATCTAATCCAGATATAACAGGCAGTGAACTTTTTGAGTTTATGTATGAACTTGCGACGAAATATGGATGGGAATATGGCGGACCACATGCAGGTCACCTCATTGGCGAGTTCCCTCATGAACGAATTCAAGGTGATGAAGTGGAGAACTATATTCATCGTGATAATAAAGTACGGATGAGAGATCTTGATCAAAACGGTCAGCCACGAGATTGGATCTTGGAAGTCCATTTTATTGATCGAAACCTGAAAATTGGTGGATTTTTTGAGCAGTTATTGACGGTTGAATAAGTATGCAGTTTTCAATATATGAATGGATGTTTATGTTACAGACTGTAGGGGTTTTCCGATAACAATTAGAAACGCAACAAATCTATAAAATGTTGTTTGTTTACACTTATGATTTTTATATAGCGGCAAAACCAGAAGAAGTATGGCAAACACTTGTATCTGATGAAGCCGTAAAACAGATTTTTTATGGCTGTACGATTCAATCCACATTTCAAGTGGGTGACAGGTTGTGAAAAAAATTGAAACCCCAAAATAATCGAAAAACAAAAGGAGAAGTTAATTTTTAGTATTTTGTTATACATACTTTAGGATGTATTTGTTTGTTCATATCTTGGTTTCTTATAGGTAGTGCTGTTCAAAGTGCATATGATAGATATTCACATGGATTAGAAATGGTAATGTTTTGGGGCTATAGTCTTATTACAATAGTACCTGCTTTTTTGTGTTATTTATTTGGATTTTTAGTATATAGAAAGTCATTGGATTGGACTATGTTCGGAATCACATTTATTACGGGCATTTTTATCATGATATTACCAGATGTTATATGGGTCATAGTACCAAAATAAAGTAATGAGTATCACTTTTAGAGGCATCTTCTATTTATCCAATAGGAGATGTTTTTCTTTTCCTAAAAATCGAATGAATAGTCATTCATTTTTTGTTAAAATGAATTTACACATAAGAAAGCGATTACAAAAACCTTCAAAGGAGTGCTCGTCTATGAGTTTACTTACTCTGAATTGGATCATATTCGTACTAGTAGCAGGCATGGCGTTTTACCTGTTTGGTTCTGTAGTATATGCGAGGTATGTGTATGTCCGTCTTGGAAAGCCAGCCGATCTACAGCGCGATTGGTCTGTTGCTTTTCGAGAGTTTATGGTCAATGTCTTTGGACAGAAAAAGTTATTGAAAGATAAAAAAAGCGGTTGGATGCATGTAGTGATGTTCTATGGATTTATTCTCATTCAGTTAGGGGCTCTTGACTTGTTCTGGAAAGGGCTTGCTCCTGGTTCACACTTACCAGTTCCTTTTTATCCAGGATTCCTATTGCTGCAAGAGCTGACTACCTTTTTTGTGCTCCTTGCTACTCTCTATGCTTTTTATCGTCGATATATCGAGAAATTGGCTCGACTGAAGCGAGGCTGGAAAGCTGGAATCGTCATTATTTTATTGACCACTTTAATGTTCTCTATTTTATTTTCCGCTACCTTTGAAAAGATCGCCATAAGTGGGCAAGTCGAAATCTGGACACCTATTTCCTCTCTACTTGCGCTTCCGTTCTTGGGATGGATGAGTCCTGAGACAGGAGAAGCACTATTTTATGCGGCATGGTGGCTACATGCTTTAGTTGTCTTTACCTTTTTGGTCTATGTCCCACAATCAAAGCATTTTCACCTCCTTGTCGCACCGATTAATGTGCTATTAAAAAGACAAGATGCTCCATCTAAATTGAAGCTGATTGATTTTGAGGATGAGACGGTAGAAGAATATGGAGTAAACAAAATTGAGGACTTTGATCAAAAACAATTGATGGATCTGTATGCTTGTGTGGAGTGTGGGCGTTGTACCAATATGTGCCCTGCATCAGGTACAGGGAAGACCCTATCTCCAATGGATCTCATCGTCAAACTGCGTGATCATCTGACAGAGACAGGGGCAGCGATCACTTCGCAGACTCCATGGGTTCCTTCATTTGCTTTTGGAGGTGCTAATCAAGCGGCACTGGAAAGTGCAGCAGGTAGCGAGCGCAAACAGCTGATTGGTGAGGTAATCACAGAGCAAGAATTATGGGCTTGTACCACTTGTCGCAACTGTGAAGATGCTTGTCCTGTGTCGAACGAGCATGTAGATAAGATTTTGGATATGCGTCGCTATCTCGTGATGACTGAAGGAAAAATGGAGCCAGAGGTTTCTCGGACGATGCAAAATATCGAGCGTCAAGGGAATCCGTGGGGAATTAGCAAGAAAGATCGTGCAAAGTGGGCTAATGAAGGTGATGTTGTCGTACCAACCGTAAAGGAAGAAAAGGAATTCGAATATCTATTTTTTGTTGGTTCGATGGGCTCGTATGATAACAGAAGTCAAAAGATCGCTCGTTCCTTTGCTCGATTGCTCCAACATGCAGGCGTGAAGTTTGCCATTCTTGGAAATAAGGAGAAAAATTCAGGGGATACCGCTCGCCGTCTAGGGAATGAATTTTTGTTTCAGCAACTGGCGGGAGAGAATATTGCTTTGTTCGAAAAACATAATGTAGAGAAAATTGTAACCATTGATCCTCATGCATATAACACGTTTAAAAATGAATATCCAGACCTTGGACTCAACGCCAAAGTTTATCATCACTCAGAAGTATTGGCAGAGTTAGTCGATCAGGGCAAACTTAAGCCGATGAAAGAAGTGAAAGAGAGAATTACGTATCACGACTCTTGCTATCTCGGTCGTTATAATGGTAAATATGATCCTCCGCGATTTGTCCTGTCACATATTCCAGGCCTTGAGTTAGTGGAGATGGAGCGAAACCGTGAAAATGGAATGTGCTGTGGAGCGGGCGGCGGTTTGATGTGGATGGAAGAGAAGGAAGGAACTAGAGTAAATATAGCTCGTACCGAACAAGCATTGGCAGTCAAACCAACCATGATCGGAAGTGCGTGTCCATATTGCCTTACGATGTTGTCTGATGGAACAAAGGCAAAAGAGGTAGAAGATCAAGTGCAGACCATGGATGTAGCGGAAATCTTGGAGTTGAGTATTGGAATTTCCTCATAAAATGGCAGTATCTCGAAAGAAGAGTTTTCTTCTTTCGAGATACTTTTTGTCAGAAAGTGCTAAGACGAGCTATATCTTTTTCAAGATGCCTACTACGATTATTACGACAATGATGATGTAGATAAAATGATTCATTACAAAGATGAGAACAGAAATTGCGACGATGAGAGCGAAAGTTAGTATAATCCCATACAAGAAATATTTAATGTTGGAATTCTGGTAGTAAAATTTCTTCAAATACCATGAGTAAGCGATAATGGCTGATACCAAAATGAGATCTACTAGTAGGTTTGCTCCAAATGCGACTGAGATGATCAACCAAATGGCGATTAGAGCCATCAAGCAAATCATACCGGGCTTTTTGATGAACGTTACTACAGTTTTCATAAAGTGAATCCTCCTTATAATGAGGACTCCCTTTTGGTCATTAGCTTGACCGGGCGGAGTCATATCGTTTTTTCCCATCCAATAGCCTCTCAAGGAAGCTATTCGATGGGAAAAAATGAACCCCGCCCTGCTTTCTGACTGTTACTATCATATAGCGATAGATGATATTTAACAATATAAAGAGACCGAAATATAGATTGTTTCACACTATTGTAAACAAACAAACAGTAGAGTATCCTTATAAATGAAAGCGATTTCATATGATATTACCCCAAAACTGAGCGATCGTTCGAAAACATCAGGAGGTGCGATGGTGAGGAAAACAGTAATCGTTGCAGGAGCACGTACTCCTATCGGGAAATTTGGCGGAGGGTTGTCCACTATACCTGCGGTAGAGCTAGGGGCAGCAACAATCAGAGAAGCCCTACTACGTGCAAAAGTGTCTGGAGATCAATTAGATGAAGTGATTATGGGAATGGTGCTTCAGGGAGGAAATGGGCAGATTCCTTCTCGTCAAGCTGCGGTGAAAGCGGGAATTCCGTGGTCTGTTGGTACAGAGACAGTAAATAAAGTGTGTGCTTCTGGTATGAGAAGTGTTACCTTGGCAGATCAAATCATTCGAGCGGGTGATGGAGACTTACTCGTTGCAGGTGGAATGGAAAGTATGAGCCAAGCGCCCTATGTTCTTCCGAGTGCCCGTTTTGGTTATAAAATGGGGCATGGTGAAGTAACGGACCTAATGTTACGGGATGGTCTTTTATGTGCTTTTGAAAATGTTCATATGATCCATCATGGAAACTATATTGCTTCAAAATACGAGATATCACGAGAGCAACAAGATGATTGGGCATTACGTAGTCACCTTCGTGCACAAGCAGCGGTAGAGTCGGGGAAATTTGCAGAGGAGATTGTAGCGGTAGAGATCAAAGGACGCAAAGGAACTACCACCATTGCCCAAGATGAGTCTATTCGTCCTGATTCTACCTTAGAAAAACTAGCAGCTCTACGACCAGCTCTCTCTCAAGATGGCTCGATCACAGCTGGGAATGCACCAGGAGTAAACGATGGGGCAGCAGCATTGATTCTAGCTTCTGAAGAACGAGCATTGGAATTAGGTTTGGACCCAATTGCTGAAATAGTAGGACATGCAGCAGTGGCGATGGAAGCACGGGATTTTCCGACCACTCCTGCGTTTGCTATTCAAAAATTATTGCAAAAACATGGTTTAACACTAGATCAGATTGATTTGTTTGAGGTGAATGAGGCTTTTGCAGCGGTGACATTGGTAACTGGTAAGCTGCTTGGCTGGGATCAAGAGAAAGTGAATGTCAATGGAGGAGCAGTAGCTCTTGGACACCCAATTGGTGCATCTGGAACCCGGATTTTGCTAACACTTGCTCAGGAACTACAACGTCGTGGCGGTGGACTTGGAGTTGCTGCGATCTGTAGTGGTGCGGGACAAGGGGATGCTGTTCTGATTCGTGTATCCTGATTCGGGAGGAGAGGTTATGAGCTTACAGCATATCGGAGTAGTAGGTGCAGGGCAGATGGGGAGTGGCATCGCTCAAGTATTTGCCCAAGCAGGATTTCAGGTTACGTTAGTCGATACACAGGAGCGATTTTTGGCCAGAGGAATAGATTCGATCCAAAAGAGCTTAGCCCGTTTTGTACAGAAAGGAATGTTATCAGAAGAGGAAAAAGAGGCAACTCTTGCACGGATCAAGACAACCATAGAATTAACACCATTGTCGCAAGTAGATTTAGTAGTAGAGGCGATTGTGGAGCAAATGGATGCAAAAGCAAAGCTGTTTTCTCAATTAGATCAGATTTGTCCAGCTTCTACGATCCTTGCCAGTAATACCTCTTCTTTGCCGATTACGGAGATAGCAGCAGTGACGAATCGCCCAGCAAAGGTAATTGGTATGCATTTTATGAATCCCGTACCGGTGATGAAGCTAGTGGAGATCATTCGGGGATTGGCTACGTCCGATGAGGTCTATGAGACAATTCATCAATTGACGGAAAAGTTAGGAAAACACCCTGTTGAGGTACAAGACTTTCCAGGATTTGTCTCGAATCGCATTCTCATGCCCATGGTTAATGAAGCGATTTACTCCGTCTATGAAGGAGTTGCTACACCTGAAGCGGTTGATGCAGTGATGAAACTTGGGATGAATCATCCAATGGGACCGCTTCAACTAGCTGATATGATTGGATTAGATACCTGTTTGTACATTATGGAGACATTGCAAGATGGTTTTGGGGATTCCAAGTACCGTCCGTGTCCCCTGTTACGCAAATATGTCAAAGCTGGTTGGCTAGGACGCAAAAGTGGTAGAGGTTTTTACCAATACTCCTAAACAAAAGATTCTCACTCTCTCCCACACACTACAACATGCTTAAACAGCTAGGAGGTGCTGAGGTTGCAGTTCACATGGACAGAAGAACAGAAACTTTTACGAGATATGGTACGAGATTTTGCGCAAAAGGAAATCTTACCTGAGATCTCACGAATGGAGCAAGAAGAACGATTCCCACGAGAGATTTTGACCAAAATGGGGAAGTTAGGGCTTCTTGGAATTCCGATTGCAGATCAGTGGGGAGGAGCAGGAGCCGACTTTCCTTCCTATATCCTAACCTTGGAGGAAATCTCGAGAGTAAGTGCAACGGTGGGAGTCATTTTAGCGGTTCACACCTCAGTTGGTACGATGCCGATTGTGCGTTATGGAACAGAGGAGCAGAAGCAAAAGTTTCTTCCCAAGCTAACATCAGGTGAGTGGATTGGAGCCTTTGGACTCACCGAACCTCAAGCAGGTTCTGATGCTGCGCAGATTCGGACAACGGCGGTCCGACAGGGAGAACATTATATCCTAAATGGTACCAAGATCTTTATTACGAACTCTATCGAGGCGAATCTATATCTCGTTTTTGCTGTGACCGATCCAAGATTAGGATCAAAAGGAATCTCTGCCTTTCTAGTAGAGAAGGGTACACCTGGCTTTTCCTTTGGCAGCCTAGAGAAAAAGATGGGTCTCCATGGCTCTAATACGGGAGAATTGATAATGGAAAATGCACAAGTGCCGGTGGCCAATTTACTAGGGAAAGAAGGTCAAGGGTATGAGATTGCCCTATCTAATCTAGCAGGTGGTAGGATCGGAATTGCCGCCCAAGGATTGGGAATTGCCCAAGCTGCATTTGAGTATGCGCTTGCATTTTCCAAGGAGCGGAAACAGTTTGGAAAACCCATTGGAGAGCAACAAGCGATCCAGTTCAAATTAGCGGAGATGGCAACCAAGATTGAAGCGGCACGTTTGTTAGTTTATTCTGCCGCAGAAAAGAAACAGCTGAATGCTCCTTGTAAAAAAGAAGCTTCCATGGCCAAACAGTTTGCAACAGATGTAGCGATGGAAGTGACAACGGAGGCAATTCAGGTCTGTGGTGGTATGGGGTATACAAAGGAGATTCCCGTTGAGAGATATTTCCGTGATGCCAAAGTAACGCAGATCTATGAAGGAACCAATGAAATTCAGAGATTGGTTATTGCCAAAGAGCTTATTTCGTAGATTGGTGACATATCTCTATTGATATTAATTAGTTGTTAATGGGAAGGGAGCTTACATTAGATGCAATTTCGTCTGAGTGAAGAACATGAAATGATGCGAAAGATGGTTCGCGATTTTGCGCTTCATGAGGTAGCTCCTACTGCTGCCGAGCGGGATGAAGAGGAGCGTTTTGATCGTGCGATCTATGATCAGATGGGAGAGCTAGGCCTGACGGGGATTCCTTGGGGGGAAGAAGTTGGTGGGGTAGGAGCCGACTTTCTCAGTTATGTAATCGCAGTCGAAGAGTTATCCCGTGTCTGTGCGTCAACAGGAGTTACCCTTTCTGCTCACATCTCGTTAGCTAGCTGGCCGCTTTATGCCTATGGCAATGACGAACAAAAGCAGCGCTTCTTGCGTCCACTGGCAGAAGGCACAAAACTGGGTGCTTATGGTCTGACGGAACCGGGATCTGGTACGGATGCCGCAGCGATGAAAACGACTGCCGTTCGAGATGGAGATGAGTATGTTCTGAATGGTAGCAAAATTTTCATTACCAATGGTGGGGAAGCAGAGATCTACATTGTCTTTGCCGTGACAGATCCAGCAGCGAAACATCGTGGTATCAGTGCTTTTATTGTGGAGAAAGGAACACCTGGTTTTTCCTTTGGCAAGAAAGAGAAGAAGCTGGGTATTCGTTCCTCCCCAACCCTCGAAATTGTGATGGAAAACTGCCGCATACCAGCTAGCCAGCTCCTAGGGCAAGAAGGAGAAGGATTTGCCATTGCCATGAAAACCTTAGATGGTGGTAGAAATGGTATTGCTGCTCAAGCAGTTGGAATTGCTCAAGGGGCTTTGGATACAGCACTTGCCTATGCTAAAGAGAGAAAACAATTTGGAAAACCAATCGCTGATTTACAAGCGATTCAGTTCAAATTGGCAGATATGTCGACACAGATCGAAGCAGCTCGTCTTCTTACTTATCAAGCAGCTTGGTTAGAGGGTCAACAGCTTCCATATGGCAAAGCTTCTGCGATGGCGAAGTTATTTGCTTCTGATACTGCGATGAAAGTTACTACCGAGGCAGTACAAATTTTTGGAGGATATGGCTATACGCGTGAGTATCCAGTAGAACGTATGATGAGGGATGCCAAAATTACACAGATCTATGAAGGAACCAATGAGATTCAGCGCGTTGTAATCGCGAAGTATCTCTTGAAAGAATAGTCCTATGCTTCCAAAAGACTGGCTAGTTCGATTACAGCAAAAAGACCGAAAATCGATTGCCAAGCTGATTACTTTACTAGAAGGAACAAGTCTTGAGAGAAATGAGATTTTGCGCCATATCTATCCCTTAGTAGGGAAAGCGCATCGTATTGGCATAACAGGTCCTCCAGGAGCAGGGAAAAGTACATTGATCTCAGCATGGACTACGTATTTACGAAGCCTAGGACTTACAGTAGGAATCATTGCCGTAGATCCTAGTAGTCCTTTTACTGGTGGAGCATTGTTAGGAGATCGAGTACGGATGAATCGCCATGCGACGGACCATGGAGTATGGATGCGTAGTCTAAGCAATCGTGGTGTAATGGGTGGTCTTTCTCTGGCAACGCATGAAGTGGCCCATCTGCTTGATGTAGCAGGTTATGATGTGCTTTTTTTGGAGACGGTCGGGGTAGGACAGGCGGAATTGGAGATTGTCCATAATGCCGATACCGTGATGTTGGTACTTCCGCCTGGAGCGGGGGATGGTGTCCAAATCGCCAAAGCAGGTGTGATGGAGATCGCGGATATTTTGGTAGTAAACAAAGCAGATCAACCTTTTGCTGACCGACTAGTAGCAGAGCTACAAGATGTTTTACGGATCTCACGAAAAAAAGATTGGACGCCCCCGATTATTCGGACAGTTGCTTCTCAGAATCGTGGAATGGAAGAACTATGGAATGCAGCACAAACCCATCGAGGTTATCTCCAAGAACCGAAAAGGGCAAGTAAAAAAGCAGAAAATCGTCTTATTCAAGAAGTATCTCTCTATCTTCATCAACAGATTCGATTATTAGTAGAAGAAGAATTAGCAAAACCCATTCGTAGACAGCAGATGAAACAAATTATTCAGACCAAAAGTTCTCCGCAAGATTTAATAGATAAGTGGTGGGCAGAAGGATTCCTCTCTTATAAGCCCAACACTGATCCTCATTCTCAGAAAGGAGGAAAAACATGATTATTCCTTCTCCTATCAAAAATCCACGGCTGGTCAAAGAACGCAGACAACAGATTATTGAAGGGGCTGTCACATTATTTGCCCAAAAAGGATTTCATAAGACTACTACAAGAGAGATTGCCAAAGCATGTGGCCTCTCCATAGGTTCTTTATATGAATATATCCAAACGAAAGAAGATGTTCTGTACCTTGTTTGTGAGAACATCCACAACTCCTTAGAGGAAGAGCTACGCAAAGCGATTCGACCTGAGATGAATGGTTTGGTTGCCCTTCGCTCTGCTATTGGAGCGTATTTCAAATTGATGGAGACCATGAGAAGCTCCATTCTCCTTATTTACCAAGAGACGAAGTCATTACCTAAAGAAAAACGAGAACTAGTATTTATGCGTGAAGAGGAGATTATGCAGCTTTTTATCCAGGTGATGGAATTGGGTCAGCAAGATGGATCGCTTCGTCTGGATCAGGCTATTATTCCATTACTAGCACACAACATTTTGGTTCTAGGACAGATGTGGACCTTCCGCCAGTGGTCGCTCAAAAAATCCTATTCGCATGATGAGTTTGTAGAGTTGCAGCTGGATCATCTGTTACGTAATTTACCAACAAAGGAGAGCGTGTGATGGAGACAGAGCTAATTCGTCCGAAACATGCTGTGCGGTTTGTGACTGCTGCCAGTCTTTTTGATGGACATGATGCTTCCATTAACTTGTTTCGACGCCTTCTCCAACAAGCAGGAGTCGAAGTGATTCATCTAGGACACAATCGGTCGGTAGAGGAGATTGTACAAGCGGCGATTCAAGAAGATGTTCAAGGCATTGCTGTTTCTTCTTATCAAGGTGGGCATGTAGAGTTTTTCCAATATATGATTGATCTGCTGAAAGTAAGAGGAGCTCACACGATCAAGGTATTTGGTGGGGGTGGTGGTGTCATTGTTCCGAGAGAGATCCAGCTACTTGAAGAATATGGTGTATCCAAGATTTTTTCCCCGAATGATGGACGGGAGCTAGGTTTATTTGGAATTATCAACACCATGATTAGGGAAACGGACCATCCTACTCGTCGAGACACCGAGATTGATCTTGCCAAACTTCGATCAGGTGATATTCGGGAGATTGGGCAAGCCATCACACTCTTAGAAAATGCAGTGGAGGAAACAGCATATCAAGAAGCGAGCTCTCACTTGCTAACTAGCCTTGATGTTCAACTGACACAATGTCCTGTGATCGGCATGACAGGTACAGGGGGAGCGGGGAAAAGCTCTCTCACTGATGAATTGGTACGACGTTTTCTACAAGATTTTCCTGATAAAAAGTTAGCGATTCTTTCGATTGACCCTTCGAAACAGCGCACTGGAGGAGCATTACTTGGTGATCGTATCCGGATGAATGCGATACATCATGAACGGGTTTTTATGCGCAGTCTAGCAACTCGACGCCAGCGATCAGAGCTCTCTGCTGCGATCCAAGACGTGATTGCCCTTATGAAAGGTGCGGGCTATGATCTGATCTTAGTGGAGACGAGTGGAATTGGTCAGGGAGATGCAGAGGTAGTCGAAGTTAGTGACTTGTCGATCTATGTGATGACTTCTGAATTTGGTTCTCCATCACAACTTGAAAAGATTGAAATGCTCGATTATGCAGATCTCATTGCAATTAACAAGTTTGATCGAAAGGGTTCAGAGGATGCATTGCGTGACGTGAAAAAGCAGGTTCGGCGCAATCAAGATCTCTTTCATGCACCTGAAAAAGATCTTCCAGTCTATGGCACGATGGCGAGTCGTTTCCAAGATCCCGGAACAGAAGAGTTCTATCTTGCTTTACTGATCAAATGTAAAGAAAAGTTAGCCCTATCCTGGGAAATCCCAGTCGCAAAAGAACAATTAAAGGAAGCAACAAACAGAACCATTATCCCGCCTGCTAGAACGCACTACCTAGCAGAATTAGCTCAAACCGTTCGTAAATATCATCGGCAAACAGAGGAACAAGCGGAGATTGCTAGTAGTCTGACTCAGATAAGAGGAGTGCAAGCCCTTTTTCCAACAGAGAGTTCAGCAGTAGAAAGAGCCCTTTCGTCCAAAGTAGAAGAGTTAGAAAAGAAACTTACCCCAGATAATCAAGAACTTCTCGCTGCCTGGGACTCTACTGTAGAGCGCTATAAACAAGAGGAGTACATTACTAAAGTTCGGGATCGTGAGCTTCGAAGCCCTCTTTTCCATGAGACTCTTTCTGGCACCAAGATACCTAAGATCTCATTGCCGAGGTGGCGAGACCAAGGAGATATCTTGCGTTTTCTACGGAAGGAAAATGTACCAGGTTCGTTCCCTTACACAGCAGGAGTATTTCCACTTAAACGAGCTGACGAAGATCCCAAACGTCAATTTGCTGGGGAAGGGACTCCTAGTCGCACCAACAAACGTTTTCATTATCTTTCCCAGAATGATACAGCCAAGCGCCTTTCTACAGCCTTTGACAGTGTAACCCTCTATGGGGAAGACCCGAGTGAGCGCCCAGACATCTATGGGAAAGTAGGCGAATCGGGGGTTAGTATCTGTACCTTAGATAATATGAAAGAACTATTCCAAGGGTTTGATCTCTGTGATCCTTCCACTAGTGTTTCGATGACGATCAATGGACCGGCTCCCATCATTTTGGCGATGTATTTTCATACGGCAATCGCCCAACAAGTAGATAAGTTTCGAGAGCGTGAGGGAAGGGACCCTTCTATTGATGAGTACCAAGAAATTAAAGCCTATACTCTACGCTCTGTGAGAGGAACAGTTCAAGCTGACATTCTAAAAGAAGATCAAGGTCAGAATACCTGTATTTTTTCAACCGAGTTTGCATTGAAGATGATGGGTGATATTCAGCAATATTTCATTGATCATCAAGTGCGAAATTACTACTCGGTCAGCATTAGTGGTTATCATATCGCCGAAGCGGGTGCGAATCCGATTACTCAACTGGCATTTACTTTGGCAAACGCCTTTACTTATGTGGAATATTATCTCAGCCGCGGGATGAAGATTGACCAATTTGCCCACAATCTTTCCTTCTTCTTTAGTAATGGGTTGGATGCAGAGTATACCGTCATTGGACGGGTAGCTCGCCGTATTTGGGCGATAACAATGAGAGAGTTGTATGGAGCTAATGAACGCAGTCAAAAGTTAAAATACCATATTCAAACGTCGGGGCGATCATTGCATGCGCAAGAGATCGACTTTAATGACATTCGTACCACCTTACAAGCGCTGTTAGCTATTCAAGATCAATGCAATTCTCTTCATACCAATGCATATGACGAAGCGATCACAACTCCAACGGAGGAATCGGTTCGAAGGGCAATGGCAATTCAGTTGATTATTACCAAAGAGTTTGGATTAGCAAAAAATGAGAATGCCTTACAAGGCTCGTTCATTATTGATGAGCTGACTGATTTGGTAGAAGAAGCAGTGCTTCGCGAATTTGACCGGATCAGTGATCGTGGTGGTGTACTGGGAGCGATGGAGAGTCAGTACCAACGAGGCAAAATTCAAGATGAATCCATGCTTTATGAGACACGTAAACATTCAGGGGAGTTACCGATTATTGGAGTCAATACATTCGAAAATCCCCATCCACAGGCACTAGATGAGGTGCCTCTCACACGAGCTGATACGAAAGAAAAAGAGATGCAAATTGAGCATGTAAGGGATTTTCAGGCAAAACACGCTGATCAAGCTCCTATTGCTCTAGCTCGATTACAGGAAGTGGCAAGAGAAAATGGTAATGTATTTGCAGAATTGATGAATACGGTACAAGTAGCGAGTCTAGGCCAGATTACTCAAGCACTTTACCAAGTAGGCGGACAGTATCGTCGAAATATGTAGGATGTCTCTGTAAAAACTACTCTCTTTCGTTGGTTGACTTCATCCTGTTTTTGGTTAGAATAGATATACAGAATGGATGAAGATGGGGATAATTTATTTGCCTCATAATCGGAAGGAAGTGTAGCTTTGAGCGACCACTTAGTAGCAGAAAAAATCCGGGAATCCTCTATGGTAGACCTGGTTTTTCAACTATTAAAAGATAAAGGTGAACCACTACAGTTTCGTGATATGATGAAGTCTGTTGCGGAACAAAAACAGTTTACAGACGAAGATGTAGACCTGTATCTCTCCCAATTGTATACTGATTTAAACATTGATGGACGTTTTGTCTGTGTAGGAAAGAGCACTTGGGGTTTGAAAGACTGGTATACATTAGAACAAGGATCAGACTCTGCGGTAGTAGGTAGTATTAAAGACGATGAGTCTGATGATGACTTCGATGAAGATTTGTATCAAAATGACGAAGATGAATTTGATACCAACCTAGAAGATTTGGATGAAGACGAAGCATTTACAGATGACGACGACGAAGCTTCCGATGAAGGCTTTGAAGAAGAAGACGAAGATAACGATGAGGAAGAAGAGGAAGAAGAATACTAATTTCGTGTTTCCTCGTTGACAAACTTTCTTTGCTTCGATAGACTATTGCTTGGGCTCACTATGAACGGAAAATTATTCATGACATTTGTCTATCGAGCGCCCCTATTTTTTAGGGGCGCTTTTTCTATTTTTCTAGGAAAATCGGGAACCCTACCAAATACAGGAGGAATACTACGATGACGAAATACATCTTTGTAACGGGTGGAGTTGTCTCCTCTCTTGGAAAAGGAATTACAGCATCTTCTCTAGGACGCTTGCTAAAAAATCGCGGTCTAAAAGTGACCATTCAAAAGTTTGATCCTTATATCAATATTGATCCAGGGACTATGAGTCCTTACCAACATGGAGAAGTATTTGTAACGGATGATGGTGCGGAAACTGACTTGGATTTGGGTCATTACGAGCGATTTATCGATATTAACCTAAGCAAAAATAGCAACGTGACTACTGGTAAAATCTATTCATCAGTAATTAATAAAGAACGTCGTGGGGACTATCTAGGCGCTACTGTTCAGGTTATTCCTCACATTACAAACGAGATTAAAGATCGTGTTTTCCGTGCTGCTCGGGAAACGAAAGCAGATGTAGTAATTACTGAGATCGGTGGAACAGTTGGAGATATCGAAAGTCTACCATTCTTGGAAGCGATTCGTCAGATTAAAAGCGATATTGGTCGGGAACATGTAATGTACATTCACTGTACGTTGGTTCCGATGCTTCGTGCTAGTGGAGAACTTAAAACAAAACCGACTCAACACAGTGTGAAAGAACTTCGTAGTATCGGCATTCAGCCAAATGTGATCGTTTGTCGTACGGAACATCCAATTTCAGAAGAGATGAAACAAAAAATTGCTCTGTTCTGTGACATTGATCGCCAAGCAGTAATTGAGGCACGTGATGCAGAAACACTATACGAACTCCCGCTTATGATGCAAGAAGAAGGTTTGGATGAGATCGTAGTTCGCAATCTAGGTCTTGAGTGTGGAGAAGCGGACATGACAGATTGGATTCAGCTCGTCCAAAAGGTGAAAAACCTACAACATACTACTCGAATTGCAATTGTAGGAAAATATGTTTCTCTTCATGATGCTTATATGAGTGTTGTAGAATCCTTACGACATGCTGGTTTTGCTAGTAATAGTGACATTCAAATCCGTTGGGTACATTCCGAAGAAGTGACAGAGGCAAATGTAGATAAGCTTCTTGGAGAAGTTGATGGAATATTGGTTCCAGGTGGATTTGGTGATCGTGGAATTGAAGGAAAAGTGATTGCGACACGTTTTGCACGAGAAAAGAAAATTCCGTTCTTAGGGATTTGTCTTGGCATGCAAATGATGTGCGTAGAAGGTGCACGAAATGTTCTTCACTTAGAAGAAGCAGATTCCTCCGAATTTAACGCTAGTGCTCTTCACCCAATTATTGACCTTTTACCAGAACAAAAAGATATTGAAGATATGGGTGGTACGATGCGCCTCGGGCTCTATCCTTGTAAGTTAGTACCAGGAACCCTTGCAGCAAAAGCATATGGGGAAGATCTCGTTTATGAGCGTCATCGCCATCGTTATGAGTTCAACAATCAATACCGGGAGCAAATGGAACAAGCAGGATATGTATTCTCTGGGACATCTCCAGATGGACGTCTTGTGGAGATTGTAGAATACAAAGATCATCCTTGGTTCCTAGCGGCTCAATTCCATCCGGAATTTACATCCCGTCCAAATCGTCCACAAGCTTTGTTCCGTGAGTTTGTTAAAGCTTCTTTAGAAGTGAAACAGGCGACAAAAAAACAAGAGGTTAGTGTATAAAATCAAGTCGGACTATGTCTCGTTTAATGTAATTTTGTAGAAATCAGTAGTGTCAATTCACCAAATATAACTGTTCTTCTGCGTAGAAATATATTATCGTTTGGCAAACAAACACCCACTAGAAGCGTGATATTAGCTGCTTTTAGTGGGTGTTTTGTCTTCTTTCTGGTGAAATTGAGGGTACTATGGGATATATAGATAAAGGCGCTTTTTAAAATGGAGAGGTGATGTGTTTTTGTCGGCTGATGTGGGAATGTCTATCACCATTTTGTTAGAAATAACAGTGTTTGGCATTATCAACTTTTATGCATTCAAATATTCTCAAGATAATATAAAAAAAAGAATATGGGCAGGAGTGATTTTTCTTCTGCTAACACCAATTATCTTGTTTGGTACTTTATACTTTGTTTTACTTTTTGATAAAGGGATGGGCTGGGGAGCTTTTGTAGTGACTTTAATTGCTACGGGGCTTTATATAATCAATGGTATTATCGTGCTATTGTCTTCCTTCTATTTGTATTTTAAAAAGTCTAAATAACGGATACTTGTTGTGTCCGTTTGCCAGAGTACATTGGTTTTTTTCAAACTTTCGCATACGATGAATGTTCAGTCATGAGAAGCCCCTTTTTTCGGTAGTAGAAACGTTTCTCTTATATATGAAAGAAAGAGTGATAGCAAAAGGTTATAAAGGAGATTACATAATGAAAACAGAAAAAGAGAAAATGTTGACCGGAGAGATGTATAACGCCGCTGACCCTGAATTAGTAAGGGACCGTGAAAATGCACGAAGAAAGACGAGATTATACAATCAAACGTTAGAGACCGAAGTAGAGCAACGTACGATCCTGTTAAAGGATCTATTTGGTTCGACAGGAGATAACTTATATGTGGAGCCAACTTTTCGTTGTGATTATGGTTACAACATTCATATAGGGGAAAACTTTTTTGCTAATTTCGATTGTGTCATATTAGATGTTTGTGAAGTACGAATAGGTGATAATTGCTTTATTGCCCCAGGTGTACATATTTACACAGCAACTCATCCAACGAATCCATTTGAACGTAATGCTGGAATAGAATTTGGAAAAGCTGTTACGATTGGTAATAATGTGTGGATTGGTGGTAGAGCGGTGATAAATCCAGGAGTTACGATTGGTAACAATGTAGTAATTGCTTCAGGAGCGGTTGTCACAAAAGATGTGCCTGATAATGTAATAGTTGGTGGGAATCCTGCAAAAATGATAAAGGAAATAGAAATATAAAGAAACGGACTAAGCGACCTTACTGCAAAAGAATAGGCATTATCATCAATATGTTCCAAATAGGGAACTGTGATGATAATGCCTCTGTTTTATTGATTTCTTCCGCTCTTCAGTGAAATGAAGAGGATTCATCAGTCGAGATTGTACTTAGCTACATAAATCGAAGACAACTTCCGAAAGTCTATGCCTTATTACCAATTGTGCCTTTCTTGCTTTAAAACTTAAAGATTGAATATCCTCTGTCTGTTCTTCCCAGGTTAACTTGGTTTCGTTTTTTAATTTCTTTACTTCTTGTTCGATCCAATTGAGGCACTTATCATAAATTTGTGTAGCTACTATTTCATTTTGGAATTCTTCAGGTAATCTATAATGCAAATTACATAACCAAGTCTGAAATTCCGCTTGGCCATCAGTATCAATTCTCTTTTGAAAAAGAGTAAGTATTTCTTGGATTACATTTTCATCAAATTGCTCTTGTCTCATTTTTTGTTCTAAATTAGGTAAGGTAATGTTGTCTAAGTTTTGATTCGCCATACCCAAATACCTTTTGATAAATCTTTTCATAAACAACACATCCTTAAACCTAGGAAGTAACAATTCGCTCATTCGCTGAAACCGTTACTGGATATTGTTCTCATCATCGTGTTTTTTTGGTTTCTTTTTTGTTGCTTTCCCATCCGATTCAGGTAGAGTAGCTGTGGGAAGATTCATATTAGACGGATTCGGCGCAATTTGCTGTATTAATTGTAGCATGTCCACACCAGAGACTTGTTTGATCATTTCTGGGGCTTGTGCCATTAGTTTTGTTACATAATTGGTCAGCTTGGTTGCTCCATCGCTATTCGGCCCACCAGCGTCTACGATCGTAATCTTGTCCACTTTTTCTAATGGAGATGCGTAACTCTCAGCTAGTTTTGGTAGCATCGTTACAATTAGCTCTAATGTTGCAGCTTGACCGTACATCTCGAATGCTTCTGCCAATTTTTGTTTGGCTTCTGCTTCTGCTAACCCTTTGGCCCGGATTACATCTGCTTCTGCAATCCCTTCTAGTCGTTCCACCTCTGCGTTAGCAAGACCTTGCGCTTTCTTGGCCTCTGCTTCCGCCAATCCTTTTGCTTTAATCGTAGAAGCTTCTGCTTTTGCTTTTTCTTCTTGTTCAAAACGGTCCGCTTCGGCTGCTTGCTCTTTGGCATAGCGATCAGCATCCGCCTTTTTTCGTACCTCCGCATCGTATTGTTTTTCCCGACGCGTAATTTCTTTTTCTTCCAGCTCGATCTGTTTTTGTCTCCGAACGAGCTCGATCTTCATCTCTTCATCTACTACTTGCTGGCGATAGCGATTCTCCTGCAATTGATATGCCTGGTCCGCTTCTGCCCTTTTCATATCTTGTAAAATCTTGAATTCTGCGACTCGTAGCTCTTTATCCTTACTCGCTTCAGCGATGTTGGTTTGGGAGATCAAGGTTGCTTTCGTCCCGTCTTCCTTCGCTTTCGCTTTTTGGATCTCTGTATCACGCATTGCATTAGCTTCTGCTATATCCGCATCTCTACGTACCATCGCAATTCTCGGGCGTCCTAGAGCGTCAAGATATCCATTTTTGTCTCGAACATCTTTGATGGTGAAGGAAACAACTTGTAAGCCCATCTTTTTCAAATCAATTGCAGCTACGGATTGTACTTGTTGAGCAAATTTTTCTCTGTTTTTATATACTTCTTCCACAGTGAGAGTACCTAGAATTGCCCGCAGATGCCCTTCGAGTACCTCTCTGGCCTCTTCGTTTAACTGAGCATTCGATTTACCCATAAACTGCTCTGCTGCAGTGGCGATATCTTCTAATGTTCCTCCAATCTTAATGATCGCAACTCCATCTACTAAGATTGGTACCCCTTGCTCCGTATAGACTTCTGGAGTGGATACGATCAGTTTGTGTGATAAGAGGCTTAGCTTCTCCGCCCTTTGAAAAATAGGGGTGATAAAAGCGCCACCACCACGGATGATCTTGATTCTGCGTCCGGATTCGTCTACTTCTACATTTTTGTTACCTAACATACTACCAGTTACGATCATTGCTTCGTCCGCGCCAACTGTTTTATAACGAGCCCAGAATGCGAGACCTAACAAAACCAAAAAGATAATTAGTCCTAATGACACTTGCCAAATGAGATTTTCCATTATCGTGCATTACCCTCTCTGATCTAGAGTTGCAGGGTAGAAATAGAGAAATCCACCCCTAAGGCTACTCAGTGGGTGTTGGTCTGTTATGTATGAAAGTTAGAGGAGAAAGGGAATTCTTTGGAAGGATAAAGGGAAGTAAAGTAGTCCTATATTTATTTTACGTCTATGGAATCTCAATAAGCAATCAATATATTAAGAAAATTTGTTGTTTACATGGCAAGGTTTTTATCATTTTCTTTGGTAAGCAAAAGCTTGACTTTGAGTTGGCTCAAAGGTGTACGATGGGACCATGTCGACAAAAGGAGCTTCAAAAAATGAATATTAGTGAGGTAGCAGAAAGAACCGGACTTTCTGCTCATACCATTCGATTTTATGAAAGAAGCGGCTTGTTCCCTAAAATAAAGAGATCCAAGAACGGAATACGTGAATTTACAGATTCGGACGTTCATTTTCTAAAATTTTTGGTAGCACTCAAAAAAACAGGGATGTCCCTAGATGAGATCGCGGAGTTTACGAAGGACGGCTGTATACTAGAGAGTTTGGAGTCTGGCGAGATGCCCAAAGAACCAGTGAACCATCGGCTATCGATTTTGAAAGAACATCAGAAGAAATTAATCGAGCAACAACGTGAACTCGAGCTATTACATCAAGTGGTAACTCAAAAAATCTCATTTTATGAGAGATACGTTAAAGGTACAGAGGAAAAAGAAAAGGAGGATTTTCAGGATGACTAAAAATAGGTATGAGCTTGGTTTACAATTAATGAATAGGATTGTTGGAGAATCTGGGAGTCATACACGTGAGAGTTTGAAAAAAGTGGCTCCTGATTTTGAACAATTTTTAGTTGAATTTCCATTTGGCGATATCTACAGCCGACCAGGATTAGATTTAAAATCTCGTGAAATTGCAACCGTTGCAGCTTTAACCGCTCTCGGATATGCCATTCCTTAACTCAAGGTTCATATCAACGGTGCGTTAAATGTGGGATGCACAAAAGAAGAAATTATAGAAATCATGATGCAAATGGGAGTTTATGTTGGATTTCCCGCCACTCTCAATGGACTCAATGCGGCAAAGGAAGTTTTTCATACAAGAAATTTATAAACTAATTGTTTAAGAAGGAGATCATCCGAGTGTTAAATCAGAATATTTCGATTACATGGCTGGGTTTTGGTGGATTTTATATTAAAACACCCGGAGAGAAAGAAATTCTTATAGATCCATGGATTCAAAATAATCCTGTTTGCCCGGAAACGATAAAAAATATAGAAAAAGTAGATTACATCTTGTTGACCCATGCACATCGTGATCATGCCGAAGATGCTGTTTGGCTTGCTCAAAAGACAGGAGCGATGGTATTGGCAGGCTGGGAGTTGGCATTTATTCTCCAGAAAAAAGGGGTTCAAAATATAGTAGCGATAAATAAAGGCGGAACTCGACTATTGGGAGATATTGCGGTCACTGCTGTACATGCAGACCATTCCTCGGCTTTTGTGGATGGTGATCAGATTCTTTATGGTGGAGAGCCAATGGGTTATGTAATAAAATTCGAGAACGGATATACGATTTATCATGCTGGGGATACAAACGTATTTGGGGATATGGCTCTCATTGCCGAATTGTATGAGCCAAAGTTAGCTTTATTACCCATTGGGGATGTTTATACGATGTCCCCACGAGAAGCTGCTAAGGCAGTCCGCTTACTAAATATAAAAAATGTGATTCCTACTCATTTTGGTGTATTTGATTTTTTAACGGGTAGACCTAGCGAACTTTCAGCTTTGCTTTCTGATATCGAAGACCTAACGGTTTATGATATAAATCCAGGGGATACAGTTATCTAAATAGGTTAGATGGCGAAAATCTAAGATTTTGGAGTTATGTATCCAATTCTTTTGAGATACCAAAGAGGCAGCTACTTATACGTAACTGCCTCTTTACTAAGGTTTTTTAAACTATTACACGATGTCGTAAGTGTGGTTTTAACATTAGATAGATTGGGACAAATAAAATGGCAACTAATATTCCTTTTAACATATTAAATGGGGCGATCGCATAAAGGACTAAGTTGAGTTTTTCTGCTCCTTCTACTGTCCAGTTAATAAGATAACTATAAGCAGGGAGGATGATATAGTAATTGGCAAAAGCCAAGATAACAGACATCGTAAGGGTTGCTACGGCCAATCCGGTGATGAGACCTTTGATCCCTTTCATTTTGTTAGCGATGGTACTGGTGATTACCACAAAGATGCTCCCTGCAAAAAAGTTAGCAATTTGGCCTACTGGGATGGCACCTGTATCGCTTCCCTGAAATAAGAAATGAAGAATATTTTTTAAGAACTCCACTCCTATTCCTGCTAATGGACCATATATAAGGGCAGCGACTAAAGCAGGAATTTCACTAAAGTCAATCTGTAGGAAAGCAGGGAAAACTGGTAGTGGAAAATCGAGAATCTGCAAAATAAACGACATAGCAGATAAAAGAGATACAAAAACAATGGTGGTCAAACGTTTGGTAGACTGTTGCATCAGAACGACACTCCTTTTATTATGTGTTTTCTGATGACAACTTTGTACGATCCAAGTAGTATGAAACCCAAAGGAAGCTGTGATGTTTTTCACAACAAGCCTTCGGGTTATGAGTTACTGACTTTAGCGTTGTATAAGAAATAAACCTCATTTCCTGTATTTTAAACATAGGAAAGCAGAGGTACCTATACCCTATTTTCGAATACAGCCTTCCAAGAGGCTGTTGTAGACATACATCACCAAAAAAGCGAAGCCTGTCTTTTTCGAAAAAAGATCGTACGCGTTATCATCCTTCTCCCATCCAGACTATACTGTCGGCTTCGGAGTTTCACCGAATCCACCGCCGTAGCGGGTCACGGGCTGAGATCCATATGGATCATCACCGCCGGTCGGGAATTTCACCCTGCCCCGAAGGATAATTGAATATAAAATTCATCTATCCACTACTTATTATAAATAAGTAAGAGAAGTTTTCAAATAAAAAATTCATGATAAGGACATTTTGTTTGGAGGGTAGAGAAAAAGATTATTTTAATTATTTAATGTTTTATTTATAAATAAAAGACCAATTGAAAATTAATTTATCGCTTTCAATTGGTCTTGGTTATTTAGCTAGTAGGTTGATATAAACTTAATGCAGTGTACACGGTAGCTAAAATAGGTGTTGGAAGGTTTGCAGGCTTTTTACGAAGCAGATATCCGTGGAAGTGCTCTGTTTCGATCGGGTAACCTTTTTCTATATCACGAAGCATGGAGGATTTCATTGCTTCAGGCATTCCGCTTGTTCGATCCCAAATCTGATTAGCAGTATTTTTATCTAATCGGGGCTCTTGAGTGAGAGCAACTGCTACCAATTCCTCTAAAAATTGTTGGTAGGTCTCTTTTCCATAATCGCTATCCCAGATGGGTCCAAGGCTACTGCGCATTAAGGAAGTCATTCCGCTCATAGCAGCGATAAAGAGATATTTTTTCCAGACTTCGTTCCAAATTTCCGATGTAGCTTGGTATCGTAGGTTAGCCCCTTCTAACAACGCTTCGATTTGCTCGATTCGCTCTGTTTTCTCGCCATTCCATTCCCCGAAGATTAGATGATGCATCTTGCTGTAGTGCTCAATTTCTCCTTTTTGATTGAGGGTAGATTCAATAAATGTTAATCCGCCAATCACTTTCTCTTTTCCAAAGCGTTTGGCAAGGCGATCAAAGTGTTCGAAACCATTCAGAACTGGGAAAATGGTAGTATGCTCGCCAACGTAGCAAGCAAAATCATCCATTGCCTGATTGAGGTGATAGGCTTTGGTAGTTAACAAGATGAGATCAAAAGATTGGGTTTTTTCGCCTGCTACTAAAGTTTGCACAGGACTTTGGAAATCACCATTTACACTTCTCAAGGTTAACCCATTTGTTTGCAACTCCGCTTGCCTTCTTGGACGGACGAGAAAAGTTACATCTTCTCCTTTCTCTACCAATCTCCCTCCAAAATAACCTCCTACTGCACCTGCCCCTATTACCAATACACGCATCTACTCCATCCCTTTCATTGCCCATTTTTGTTGTCATATAAAAATGATTGGTAAAAGTGATGTTTCTGATGAAGAGTAAGAATCATTTCCTAACCTAGTCGTGACTCTTATGTATTATTTTATCATTTGGAAAAATAAAGAGTAGATAGTATGTCAAGAAGGGATTTGGTGATGGCGTAAAGAAAATATGGAATGGTTTAACTAATCTGATAAGAAGAAAACGGTACAAAAAAGGTATTGTTGTTAGAGGGGGCCTTGGCATCCATGTCGGAGAAAAAACTATTAGTAGTCGACGATCAATACGGAATACGCGTTTTAATAAGTGAAGTTTTTTCGCGTGATGGATTAGAGATTTTCCAAGCTGCAAATGGAATGGAAGCATTGGAAAAGATTCAACAAGTCCAACCAGATCTCATCTTATTGGATATGAAGATGCCTGGAATGGATGGTTTGGAGTTACTCAGACGTCTACGTTATATCAAGCATCGGTGTAAAGTAATTATGATGACAGCATATGGAGAGTTAGATATGGTGGACGAGGCTAGTAAGTTAGGGGCCTTGGCGCATTTTACAAAACCTTTTGATATTGTAGAGCTTAGGACAGAAGTGATTCGTCAACTCGCCAGTTAAGGAGCGTGTGAGATGGAAGCGATAATCAGAGTGAGAATGTCCCAACAAGATGCTCACTATGGCGGCGATCTAGTTGATGGTGCGAGAGTTTTGGCTTTATTTGGTGATGTGGCAACAGAGCTTCTCATCCGTCATGATGGAGATGAGGGGCTTTTTGTTGCGTATGAAGAAGTTGCGTTTCACGCTCCGGTTTTTGCAGGTGATTATATCGAAGTGATTGGGAAGATACAGAAAGTAGGAAATCGATCTAGAAAAATGGAGTTTTTTGCTTACAAGGTTATTGAATCATGCAAAAATCTTAATAGACCATCTGCTGCTAGAATAATAGATCCTCCGATTCTCGTCACCAAAGCTGTAGGGACATGTGTGATTCCAAAGTTCGACGAAAATCAAAAGGAGTGAGGCAAATGGACAAGTTAATTATTACTGCTGCATTAGTGGGAGCAGAAGTAACAAGGGATCAGACTCCATATTTGCCGATTACACCAGAAGAGATTGCAACACAAGCATATGAAGTCTGGCAAGCAGGAGCATCCATCGTTCATTTACACGTACGAGATGAAGAGGGAAACGCCTCCCAAGATTGTGATTTATACCAACAAACTATGGAACTGATTCGAGAACGGTGTGATGTGATCGTTCAGGTATCAACGGGTGGAGCAGTTGGAATGTCAGTTGAAGAGCGGATGCAACCGCTAACTCTTTCACCTGAAATGGCAACGCTTACAACAGGAACAGTGAACTTTGGTCGAGATGTATTTTGGAATGATCGAGCGACGATGGAGAGAATTGCAGAAGAAATGAACCGATATCGAGTTCATCCTGAGTTTGAGATTTTTGATACAGGGATGATTTCCAATGCGATTTTTTTGGTAAATAAAGGGTATTGCAAGACCCATCCGCATTTTGATTTTGTGATGGGGGTGCCTGGTGGGATGCCGGCGACTGCAGAACAGCTTCTTTTTTGTGTGAGCCAAATTCCGGCAGGAGCTACTTGGACAGTAGCTGGAATCGGGCGTCATCAGCTAATTATGGGGAGTTTATCTATTGCTATGGGTGGACATGTACGTGTTGGTTTAGAAGATAATATTTTTTATCGTGCTGAAAAACTTGCGACAAATCGACAGCTAGTAGAGCGAATGGTACGTATTTCCCGGGAAATGGAGCGGGAAATTGCGACTCCTGTCGAAGCAAGACATATTTTGAAGTTGGTCTAGTTTTGATATGATAAATAAGAATGCTATTTCCGATATAGCACAAACTGTAAAGAGAGAATGATCTCTGAAAGGATGAATACATATGGCATTGGTTTCGATGAATGCATTCCTGCCCCGTGCAAAAAAAGAAGGTTTTGCAGTTGGACAGTTTAACGTAAACAACTTGGAATATTTCCAAGCAATTACAGAAGCGGCAAAAGAAGAACGCTCCCCAATTATCTTTGGTGCTAGTGAAGGTGCAATTCGCTACATTGGGTTAGAAAACGTAGTAGCACTAGCAGAAGTAGCAGCAAAACAAGCGGATGTGCCGATTGCACTGCATCTAGATCATGGAAGCACTTTTGAAGTAGTAATCCAGTGTATCCGTGCTGGTTTCTCCTCTGTTATGTTTGATGGTTCCCATCATCCATTTGAAGAAAATATTCGTCTAACCAAAAAAGTAGTGGAAGCTGCTCATGCAGTAGGTGTATCCGTAGAAGGGGAATTGGGTACAATCGGTGGTGTCGAAGATGATTTGGATGTTGCGGAAGAAGATGCAACGATTGCCAAACCAGCTGAAGCGATCCACTTCTGGAATGAAACCAAAGTAGATGCATTGGCAATTGCCGTAGGTACTGCTCATGGTATGTACAAAGGTGAACCAAAAATCCATTTCAATATTATCGATGAAGTAGCCAAAGCAGTAGATGCTCCTATCGTTCTGCATGGTGGGTCTGGAGTCCCTGATGCAGCGATCCAAAAAGCGGTATCTTTGGGTGTAGGCAAAATCAATGTAAACACTGAAAATCAAGTAGCAAGTGCACAAGTAGTTCGCGAATTACTTGCTAAAAACGAAAGCATGATTGACCCACGCAAATACTTGGGACCTGCTCGTGACGCAATCAAAGAAGTAGTAAAAGGAAAAATGCGCTTGTTTGGTAGCTCCAACAAAGCGTAAAAATAGAATCATAATTTGTATAACAAATAGTTAGAATAAAGCTGGAACAAAACGACCAAGGCATGTTGCAAAGGGATCGGATTGTCCAGCTTTTTCTAACTTACGGAACAAGAAAGGGGCATACAAAGATGAAATTTTTCTTGGATACGGCAATAGTGGATGAGATTCGTGAGGTTCATAAGTGGGGTCTATTGGCTGGAGTTACTACGAATCCAAGTTTGATCGCAAAATCTGGTCGAGACTTTGAAGAAGTACTAAAAGAGATCCTAGAGTTTGTAGATGCACCGGTAAGCGCAGAAGTGTTAAGCCCTGATTCAGCAGGCATGATCGAAGAAGGAGAACGTCTTGCTGAGCTCTCTCCTAATATCACGATTAAGGTTCCGATTACGGTAGAGGGCTTAAAGGCAGTATCCCATTTCTCCAAAAAAGGAATCAAAACGAACGTAACTTTGATCTTTTCTGGGAATCAAGCATTAATGGCAGCTAGAGCAGGGGCAAGCTATGTTAGCCCATTTTTAGGGCGATTAGATGATATTTCGCTTAATGGAGTCGATTTAGTAGAGGAAATTGCCAATATATTTGCCATCCATGATATCCCAACAGAGATTATTGCAGCAAGCGTACGTCATCCCGCCCATATCACCCAAGCTGCTTTAGCTGGTGCCCATATCGCTACTATTCCGTTTGGTGTGATGAAACAACTATTACATCATCCGCTAACAGATGCAGGTATTGAGAAGTTTGAAGCAGATTGGAAGAAATATATAAATCGGTGATAATAAAAGGAGATGTGCAGATTTTTTGCACATCTTTTTTTAGTAAGGATTCTTTTCTTTTTAGAAGAAGGAGTTTTATGGTGAAAGGGAGTATATTTCAAAAAGTCCCTATTCCCAAGGATTCTATCTCTTTTTTATTTTTCTTGGTAAACATTATTCTTTCGAACTTGCGCCAATTAGTGTAACATTAATCATAAATGTATTATACTAATTTGGTAGAAATACAAGTATGGGAATAATGAGATAGGGGATGAACAAGATGGAAAGAAGCTTAACGATGGAATTAGTTCGTGTAACGGAAGCAGCAGCAATTGCATCTGCACGTTGGATGGGCTATGGCAAGAAGAATGAAGCAGACGAAGCAGCTACTTCTGCAATGCGAAAAGTTTTTGACACGATTCCCATGCGCGGTACGGTAGTAATTGGAGAAGGAGAGATGGACGAGGCTCCCATGCTGTATATTGGGGAAAAGTTGGGTCTGGGATATATGCCAGAAGTGGATGTCGCAGTAGATCCACTCGAGGGAACCAATATTGTCGCCAAAGGGCAATGGAATGCAATTTCGGTTGTTGCGATCTCGGAACGTGGTGGACTTTTGCATGCTCCTGACATGTATATGGAAAAAATTGCAGTAGGCCCAAAAGCAGTAGGAAAAGTCGAATTAGATGCGCCGGTGGAAGATAATCTAAAGGCCGTTGCCCAAGCAAATGGAAAAGATGTAGAAGACTTAGTTGCTGTATTGCTAGATCGTCCAAGGCATGCTAAATTGATTGAAGCAATTCGTAAAGCAGGAGCACGGATTAAGCTGATTCCAGATGGAGATGTAGCAGCAGCATTTAACACGGCTTTTGCTGATACAGATGTAGATATCATGTTTGGATCTGGTGGGGCTCCAGAGGGGGTTCTAGCTGCTGTAGCACTCAAATGTTTGGGTGGAGAGATTCAAGGTAGACTAGTACCTGAGGATCAAGAACAATTTGATCGTTGTATCAAAATGGGATTGTCTGATCCGAAAAAAATCCTACGCATGGAGGATCTAGTTCGGGGGGACGACGCGATTTTTGCTGCAACTGGAGTAACAGAAGGAGAATTATTGCGTGGAGTACGTTATCAAGGAAACCAAGCTCATACGCACTCTGTTGTTATGCGAGCCAAAACAGGAACAGTCCGATTTATGGAGGCTTCTCATCGTTTAGAGAAAAAGCCTAATTTAGTACTAAAGTAAGCATATCTTGTTCCCATCTAGGGAACAACTTGAATTGGAAATGTGGTGAACAACTAGTATGGATTATACGATTAGTGATTTAGAGAATCGTAAGTTAACAGAGCTTTACAAGCTAGCGAAAGAGTATCAAATCTCCTATTACAGTAAGATGAATAAGAGGGAATTAGTTTTTGCGATTTTAAAAGCGCATGCCGAAAAAGATGGATTTATGTTTATGCAAGGTGTTTTAGATGTACTACCAGAAGGATATGGTTTTCTTCGTCCTATTAACTTTTTGCCCTCCTCCGAAGATATCTATATTTCCGCTTCTCAGATTCGCCGCTTTGATCTCCGTCCAGGGGACCTTGTCTCTGGAAAAGTAAGGGCTCCCAAAGAAAATGAACGCTTTTTTGGATTGCTACATGTAGAGGCAGTGAATGGAGAGGATCCTAATCAAGCAGCCGAACGGCTACACTTTCCAGCACTTACCCCTTTGTATCCTCAAAAACGACTTCTTTTGGAAACAATTCCTGAAAAAATTTCAACTCGAATCATGGATCTTGTGGCACCAGTTGGACTTGGACAACGGGGGTTAATTGTAGCTCAACCCAAAGCCGGGAAAACGATGCTTTTAAAAGAGATTGCGAACAGCATTACAGAAAATAACCCTGATATTGAATTATTTGTTTTATTGATCGATGAACGACCTGAAGAAGTAACCGATATGCAACGTTCTGTTCGAGGTGAGGTCGTTAGCTCTACCTTTGATGAGATGCCTGAGAATCACATTAGAGTGGCAGAGTTAGTATTAGAACGTGCACAACGTCTAGTAGAACATAAAAAAGATGTTGTCATTTTGCTTGACAGTGTTACTAGATTGGCTCGTGCCTATAACCTAGTGATACCTCCAAGTGGTAGAACTTTGTCTGGTGGGATTGATCCAGCAGCTTTCCATCGTCCTAAACGCTTTTTTGGGGCTGCAAGAAATATAGAAGAAGGCGGTAGTCTCACGATTTTAGCGACTGCTCTAGTAGAAACAGGTTCTCGAATGGACGATGTGATCTATGAAGAGTTTAAAGGTACAGGTAACTTAGAACTACATCTAGACCGGAAACTGGCAGAACGTCGTGTCTTCCCCGCTATTGATATTCGTCGCTCCGGTACCCGCCGCGAAGAGCTACTTCTCTCCAAAAATGAGCTAGAGCGTCTCTGGGCTTTCCGTAACTCTATGCCTGATAATAACGAATATGTAGATGCCTTTTTGCGTCGCATGAAACAAACCAAATCCAATGAAGAATTCCTAAAAACAATAGAACCCAATTCCTCTCGAAAAGTAACAACAGTTTCCTAGCCATAAATTTTTCTGACATACACCACGAGATTCGTACATAAAGATGTTTTCGGGTAGCTACCCCATCATCTTTCTTCGAGGTGTTGTAATGTCTAGGAAAAGCACGTTAATCGCTTCTTCTCTGTCTGTATGTGCCGCGACAGCTTCTTGGGCTGTTCTTGCTTCTGCTGAAGAACCGAATGTTCAAGCTGAATTACTGGATACTACTGCTGATCAACTACAAAAAGATGCCCAAGAAACTGTCTATCAATACCTAAATCCGGTGGCGATCAATTGGCAGGGCGATGCAAGTGTGGAAACCAAATCGCTAGCTTATCGAGTTCAAAAAGGTGATACTCTGAGCAAAATTGGAGATCTCTTTCAAGTTAACTACGAGGGGATTGCTAGTACCAACAAAATTCACAACCCAGATAAGATCTCCACAGGGGACGACTTGAAAGTAGAAGTCCAAACCAAGTTAGTGAGTGTTCCATCTGCCGATCTGACAACGGAAATGTTTGCCGAACAGAATCGGATCGATCTTCAGGTTCTGTTGCAGTTAAACCCCACTGTGACTCGTGGTGAAACATTGACAGAAGGAAAGCTCCTTCGTGTATTGGTCAGCCCACAACAAGTCGAAAAAGAGACATCATTTACGAAATTATCTGTACGCAAGGATGCTCCCAAAGCAAATAAATCCAGTAGCAAAGTGGTTCAGTTCCATAAAGGGCCTGTTCAAGCACCAAAAGAAGGATTTACGTTCAAATGGCCGGTGAAGGGACAGATTACAAGTTCTTTTGGATGGCGCAATGGAAGGCAGCATCAAGGGATGGATATTTGGCACTCAGCCAAAACAAAAGCACCGATTCAAGTTGCACTCAGTGGTGTGGTTACCAAAGCTTCCTATTTCAATAATGGCTATGGAAATTTGGTAGTAGTGGATCACGGCGGTGGCTGGGTAACATACTATGCGCATTTGAGTAGTATCAAGGTTAAAGTGGGTCAAAAGCTATCAACAGGGGACTTAGTGGGATATATGGGGAGTACCGGGAATTCCACTGGAGTTCACTTGCATTTTGAAATCCGTAAGAACGGAAAGCCTTACAATCCGGCGAACTTTTTGAAATAAAAAGCACTCATTCAATATCTTTCTACCCTTCCCTTTAAAGTGATTCCGCAAATTTGCGTATATATAGAGAAGCCCTTGATCCTTGCAGTCTCGAACCGCTCATGCTATAATGTGTCAGTGGTTTCATGAGAACGTTTTGATTGGCAAGGGAAAGAGGTGAAAAGCATGAAAACGGGAATTCATCCAGCATATAAATCGGCTACGGTTACTTGTGCATGTGGGAACACGTTCGAAACAGGTTCTACGGTCGAAAACCTACGTGTGGACGTTTGCTCCGCTTGCCATCCTTTCTATACTGGAAAACAAAAAATGGTAAACGCTGGCGGACGTGTTGACCGCTTTAAGAAAAAATACAACATCAAGTAATCTTTGGTTAAATAAAGTTCTAATTTGGACTTATGAAAAGGCAAGCGAACTCAACCGCTTGCCTTTTCTTTTGTCTACTGGGAGGGAAATGGGTGAATTTTGTCCATCGAGAAGGTTGGATTGAGGTAATCTGCGGTGGGATGTTTTCAGGAAAAAGTGAAGAGCTGATCCGTAGGATTCGCCGAGCTAATTTTGCAAAACAAACAGTAATGGCATTTAAACCAGCAATCGATAATCGATATCATAATGAAGCAATTGCTTCTCATAGTGGGTTGTTAGCTGATGCTATTCCAGTTCGAAGTAGTGAAGAAATTCTACAGCATATCACGGAAGAAGTCGATGTGGTAGCGATTGATGAAGTTCAGTTTTATACAGATGAGATTCTTGTCATTTGCCAAGAACTAGCAAATCAAGGGAAACGGATAATCTGTGCGGGACTAGATCAAGATTTTCGTGGACAAGCGTTTGGACCTACCCCAAAGTTATTGGCGATCGCAGAGTATGTTACCAAGTTGCAAGCAATTTGTGTACAGTGTGGAAATTCTGCTAGTCGAACCCAGCGGCTGATCAACGGAGAGCCAGCTCATTGGGATGATCCCATTATCCTAGTAGGAGCTTCGGAGCAGTATGAGGCACGCTGTCGTCATTGTCATGTGGTGAAAACTGAGGCACGAGTATAATACATTATATAAACTCAACTAGAGCGAGGTGCTACCTCGTTCTTTTTGTATGTACTGATCGAATATCTAAAGTATAAATTCCTATTAGGCAATGTATATCAGAGGGAGAGTGAAACGTTATGAGTTTTCAATTACTGGTAGAAGATTTCTTCCCCATTCCAGGTAGGGGATATATTTTTGATGGTCCATCCCAAGGAAGCGTTATGGATTGGAGATATTTTAACTTTAGAGGACACAGAATTAGAATGGACACTAAAAGGGATAGATATCTTTGTCCAGCCCATCCAAGAGGTACCAAGTAATATAGGTGTTTTGTTGGACATAGGCGAATTTGAACCATCATTCTTGATAGGGAAGAGGCTCTTGAAAGTTGATCGAACATAAGACCTACTATAGTTGGATTTATCCATTTAAAGGTAAACTGATATGGACGGGAGCAACGAATTGCCTTAAAATATAAACATATCCAAAAAATAGAAATTTATATAAAAACTCTGTGTTGCGCTCCGAGCTCAAAGGCTGTCCCTATTGCTCATTTTTTATTTCGTTCTCTTTAATGTTTAAATAGTTCCCTGTCTATCTGCATATGAATGAAGCAAGTCATTTGATGGAGGTGGGAAAATGGGAGTCGAGTTAACTTATGTTCATTGGTTCTATCTGTTATTTACCGTTTTGGTTGTAATCAGTATGGTATATCGTTTGGATACAGCTATTCTTTGTACGGTCGGGATCTTTCTTTTAGGCCTCCTTGCCACAGGTTCTTTTATAGACTCCATCACTGCAATTTTCCAAACTTTTTTATACACAGCGAACCAACTATTTAGTATTATCTTGGTCATTGCCATTATCGTAGGGATGAGTCAAGTTCTCCAAAAATCAGGTGTCAATGCGATGATGGTAGCTCCTTTTACCTCTATCATTCGTACCCCGATGTTAGCTTTTTGGGTGATTGGGATCGTTATCATGATCTTCTCTTGGTTTTTTTGGCCTTCACCAGCAGTTGCCTTATTGGGGGTATTTTTTCTACCAGTTGCTTCTAAAGTAGGGTTGCCGCCTCTTGCCACCGCAATCTCCATGAATTTATTTGGACATGGTATTGCACTGTCTGGAGATTATGTAATTCAAGGTTCTCCGAAGATTACAGCAGATTCGGCTAACGTGCCAGTTGGAGATATTTTAACTGCAAGTGTACCATTTGTAATTAGCATGGGAGTCGTTTCGGTACTTCTGGCTTACTACTTCATTCGCCGAGATCTAAGAAATGGGTCACTTACGATGGAGACAGGTTTAAAAGTAGTTAGCAATACGGAATTAGATGAGGTGAAAGCAGACGAGAAACAACTAAGTCGTAAAGCAAAAATGATTCTGGCTGGATTGGTGTTGCTTGCTTTTGCTGGCAATATAGCAGCGATGTTCCTTTTTGAGCTTCAAGGAGACGAAGCAACTGCTCTTATTGGTGGAACCTCTATGCTGGTTCTTGCATTGATCAGCATCGTTTCCAATCCAAAGGAAGGACTCAAAAACACTATTCAAACTGTAACGAGTGGTTTTGCTTTCGCTTTTCGTGTATTTGCACCTGTGATTCCGATTGCTTCCTTTTTTTATCTAGGTGGCGATCTATTTTTTGAAATGTTCGGAAAAAACTTACCCCTTACGTCTAAAGGGATTGTCTATGATTTGGGGATTGGATTAACTAATTTAGTTGCGGTCACTCCGCAAATAGGAGCATTGGTCGTATCGGGAATCGGAGTAGTCGCTGCATTGGATGGTTCTGGTTATTCGGGGATAGCGCTTATTGGAGCGATTGCCCCTATTTTTGCCGGTGCTATTGATCATGGCGTAGCTACCTTAGCTTCTCTCGGGCAAGTCATCTCTCTTTGGGTAGGTGGGGGAACGATCGTACCTTGGGCACTATTACCTGCTGCTGCCATTGCAGGAGTGGACCCCATAGAAGTGGCTAGGCGGAATCTGGTTCCGGTATTAGTTGGGATTGTCGTCACGACGATATTGGCGATGTTTTTACTATAGAATTTGTGTTAACTAAAAGAACAGGAAACCGAAGCGGATAGAGTGCTTGGTTTCCTGTTTCTATTCTCAACGAGATAAATTAATTTGAAATCAAGGATGTTTATATTTGAAAGTATGTAAGGAGTCCAAGTGCTATGTTATAGGTTGCATGAACAATCATGGTCACACTAGTGTTATAGCGTTGGCGCAGATAGGCAAGCACGATAGCTAGGATAAATACAATAAGAGTAGCTACAGAGAATCCATATTGGGTATGAAGAAAGGTAAAGAGAATACTGGTTAGGAAAATGCCAAATCGTGGAAGCAATGCACCTCGAAAGATTAGTTCCTCGCCTAACGCAGCAGCCAGTCCAAGTGTCAGCACGCCAAAGAACGAAGTGAAAAGCGGTCCTAAAAGTTGCTCTGTTGCTCTGTTTACTTCTGGGTCTGAACCGATGCCAAATTGGGTAAAGGCGAATTCTAATCCTACAGCAACACCAACAAATAATAGGCCTACTATCATACCAATTAAAACACTTTTACCACTTGGTAGAACTAATCCTAATCTGTCCAGCAACTCTTTCCCAGATCGTCTGGTTAACCAGCCAACTCCAAAAAAGGCAAGGAAAGCAAGCAGAATATTTTGCGTCCAGAGATCCACAATCGCTTGTAAGGCTGTCTGATCAGGGAGCCCTATCATACTATCCTCAAGCCCAATGGACATAGAGACAAAAAGCTGGATAAAGATCAGCATGCTTAGGGATAGAGAGACAGTGTGAAGAGAGTTTTGAGGATCGATCGGAACCCATTTAGACAACTGTTTTCGAATGATGGGTATCAAAAGCAGTAACCCAATCATCGAGGGAATCCAAATCCCTAGTCCGCCATTTGGAGAAAAGGCAGGAAACATATCGGACAAAAAGTTAGATTGCTGAGCATATAGACCAACAATGGAAGAGAGTAAGTAGAGAAAGGCTATGATCCCAATGGCAATGGAAATAATGGTCTTGGCTTTGGATTTGTTTTCTTTAGCGAGCGCTTTATAATTGGTTACTTGGATTTCCTCTGATTCCAAATTAGCCAATTCTCCATAGTGCTGGCCATTTAAACGATATTTTTCAGCCTTGTTTAGGCATATAAAGAGATATGCGAAAGGCGCCATCATGATTAGCTGGCTTAATATGGATTGAACGATATCATTCATATCAAAACCCCTAACTGTTTGGAAAACACCTACCTATGGTAGCAGTGTTACCAACTGTGATATGATACTATCATATGCCTTCATGGCGAATAAAACGAGTACTATTGTTGATATAGATAGATTTGAAATGGTAGGAGTGACAAAATATGTTGGATCGTTTAGAAGCGATTCATCGCCGTTACGAAGAGTTGAGCCAATTGCTTTGTGACCCAGCGGTGATCAATGATCCGAGTAAGCTACGTATTTATTCCAAAGAGCAATCGGATCTAGAGGAGCAAAATCAGGCCTATATCGAGTATAAAAGTGTAATAGACCAATTAAGTGATGCAAAGTCCATGCTAGAAGAAAAGTTAGATGCAGATATGAGAGACTTGGTCAAGATGGAAGTTGACGAACTTTCTGACAAAAAGGAAGAGCTAGAAGAACGAATTCGGATTCTCTTGCTTCCAAAAGATCCAAACGATGAGAAAAACGTTATTGTGGAAGTTCGGGGTGCAGCAGGCGGGGACGAAGCTGCTTTATTTGCATCGGATCTATATCGTATGTATACCCGTTATGCGGAGCGTCAAGGATGGAAAGTAGAAGTATTAGAGGCGAATTCTACTGGATTGGGTGGCTTTAAAGAGGTTGTCTTTTCGATCCAAGGAAAAGGCGCGTACAGTCGTCTAAAATTTGAAAGTGGAGCTCACCGTGTTCAGCGTGTTCCTTCGACGGAGTCTGGTGGACGGATTCATACTTCTACCTCGACAGTTGCAGTCTTGCCAGAAGCAGAAGAGGTAGAGATTGAAGTACATGATAAAGATTTGCGGATTGATACTTTCTGTTCCAGTGGTCCTGGTGGTCAGAGCGTCAATACAACGAAGTCTGCTGTACGGATCACTCATATGCCAACAGGGATTGTAGTCTCTTGTCAGGATGAGAAGTCTCAGATTAGTAATAAAGATAAAGCGATGCGTGTGTTGCGTGCAAGGTTGTTTGATATGAAACAACAAGAAGAACAAGCGAAACTTGCCAATGCACGGAAATCTGCTGTCGGAACAGGAGATCGTAGTGAGCGGATCCGCACATACAATTTCCCGCAAAGCCGTGTGACAGATCATCGTATTGGATTAACACTTCATAAATTAGATTATGTTTTGGATGGAGATCTCGACGAAGTCATCGATGCATTGGTTAACCAAGAACAAGCGGAGCTTCTCCAAAATGCAGAGTGAGGAACTTATGCTACTAGATACACCTAGAACGATTCGAGAAGCCTTTCGCCAGGCTTCTTCTTTTTTACAAGAAGCAGGCGTAGAGTCCGCAGAGTTTGAAGCAGAATATTTACTTCGTCGTCTGCTGCAACTCGATCGCACCTCTTTTTTTGTCCGGATGCCTGAATCATTTCCGTCAGCATCTTTTCCTAAGTTAAACGAATGGTTAGAGCGGAGAAAGAAACAAGAACCAATTCAATATATCGTGGGGGATCAGGAATTTTTTGGTCGGACTTTTCATGTCTCCCCAGCTGTTCTCATTCCTAGGCCAGAGACGGAGTTACTGGTTGAAAGAGTCTTACAAGAGGCTGAATGTTGGTGTCAACGAGAACAGATACGAGCAGTGGATGTGGGAAGTGGAAGTGGCTGTATTTCGATCACCCTAGCTAGCGAACGACCAAAATGGGAGATTACAGCTGTCGACCTTTCTTCTGATGCATTACGTATGGCGAAATACAACGCTGATTCCCTTGAAGTGCGAGATCGTATTCAATTTTTGCAAGGTAGCTTTTTGGAGCCTGTAGAAGGTCCGTTTGATGTTTTGGTTTCCAATCCACCTTATATATCTCAGTCTGATTTACTTCAGCTAGAAAGCCAAGTTAAGGACTATGAACCTAGCTTAGCACTCGATGGGGGTGTAGATGGGCTTGCCCCATATCGAGAACTTGTCTCGCAGTTATCCCAAAAAAAGAACTTACCTAAGCGACTTTTAGTAGCATTTGAGATTGGTGCCGATCAAGGTGAAGCGGTTGCTCGTGAGGTTCAGAAGTTACCTGGTTTTGTGAGAGTAGAAGTAGAACAGGACTTTGCTGCCCGAGATAGAATCGTTTTGGCATGGTTGGATAGATAGTATGCCTTTTAACGAAAGAATATTGATCTAGGGAGCCATTTTATTAAAAGCAACGTAAAGGTTCAGATCGAGATTCTCAGAGAGGGTATGTCCGTAAAGTGGATTACTCTTTTGAAAATTTGGTATCTTAGTTGATTAATTTTTCCTCTATGCGTCCATACTGTAACTAGGATTATAGAGGGAGGATTTCAAAATGAGACTACGCACTTATCGAGTTATTTCTTTTCTTTTCATATGGATTGGCTTTGGTATTTTATTATGGAGCAATGGTCTCTTCCCATCTTTTGCAAAAGAGCCGATAGCAGGGAAACAGGTATCACAAGAAGAATCATCTGTGTCAGAGCAAGAGGAGATACCCGATCAAGCGATTCGTCTGCGGATCTTAGCCAATAGTGACTCAGCACAAGACCAGTGGATCAAGCGACTTGTTCGTAATGCTATCGTAGAAGAGTTGAAAACTTGGTCTACCAAACCAGCCAATTTGGAAGAAGCTCGTAAAATGATTGGAGAGCACAAGGCATTATTCGAGAAAATAGCTCGTCAAACCTTGGATCAACATGGATTTGATTATGAAGTAAAAGTGGATTTTGGTTCCGTTTCATTTCCTACCAAGCTATATGGGAATAAGGTTTATCCTGCTGGTGACTATGAAGCACTACTTATTACTCTGGGCAAAGGGAATGGGGACAATTGGTGGTGTGTCTTGTTTCCGCCTTTGTGCTTTGTAGATATGGGCAATGGAAATGCAATTCCCAAAGAAGAAGAGACTCTCTCTGCATCGATCAGCTCTGATCATATGTTAGTTCAGGAACCGAAATCAGATCAACCTAAACAAGTAGAAGTAAAATTTTACCTTCAAGAAAAATGGCAGGAGCTTTGGAACCAACAATAGACCCTTACGATCGGGATGAAAAATAGAGCTCATTTCTAAACTTAAAAACGGAGAGAATCTTGATAAAGAGCGAGTTTGATCAAGATTCTTGGAGTAAGTGATGTTTTAACATGGGCTTTTAGAAGTTCTATTTTCCTTGTCTCCCTCATATGCTCCATCACAGATAGCGAGGAAGGAAGACAAGCCATATGTTATGGATTCGAGAAGCAAAGCCAGAAGATCATTCACAGATTCTCTCTCTGATAGAACGCGCCAACCTCTCTACCAGAGGAGCTGTTGAAGAACCTACTTTGTTTTTTGTAGTAGAGGGCATGGTGGAGGACAAACCAGTAGTGGTTGGAACAGCTGGTATGGTACTTTGTGGGGATTATGGATTATTTCGTTCGTTTGTTTTGGAGAAGCAAGCCCGCTCAGAAAAGGTTATTTTGGAATTGATTCAAATCTTATTGCGAGCAGCCTCGGATGCGAAATTAGATAGCGTTTATCTCATCACTTCTCAGCCTAGCGATTGGTTACAAGCGCTCTGTTTTTATCCGATTGAGGAAGAGGAAGTTCCGTTTGAAGTGGCTTGTTCCATACATTTTTCAGAGATTGCTAATAGAGGGAACATTTTTAGCTGTTCACTTATGGATCGATTCATTGAACAGGAAGACGACTAAAATATTGTTTAAAAAAGAAGGGGATTGGGATTGCAACTGAAGAAAACACACTGTTGGGAAATAGATCCCAACCAACCTCTATCTGACTTACTCCTAAAAGAAGAAATGCATGACGCTGCCCAGCTTCTTCGTGAAGGTGGCTTGGTTGCGTTTCCTACTGAAACAGTTTATGGATTAGGTGCAGATGCCACCTCATCAGAGGCAGTCAAGCGGATCTTCTTAGCAAAGGGTAGACCGAGTGATAATCCGTTAATTATCCATTTTGGAGAGGTTCACCAAATTCGAGAGTGGGTTCAAAGTATACCTCCAGCAGGAGAGCAACTCTTGGAAGCTTTTGTTCCGGGCCCTTTGACTCTCATATTGCCTCATAGCGGAAAAATAGTACCTGAAGTGACTGCTGGATTGCCTACTGTAGGAGTGAGGATTCCGAATCATCCCGTTGCCAGAGCTCTCTTGCAATTAACAGGACATCCCGTTGCTGCACCTAGTGCTAATCGTTCTGGACGCCCTAGTCCCACAGAAGCTCGCCATGTTTGGCAAGATTTACAAGGGAGAATAGAGCTGTTGTTGGATGGGGGACCGACAGGTGTAGGAGTGGAGTCGACCGTAGTGGATGTGACAGGTGAATACCCTATTTTGCTACGTCCGGGTGGAGTCTCGCTAGAAGATCTACAAAAAGTAGTTCCAACGATTCAAGTGGATCTAGGACTGACTGAATCTGCTTCAAAACCTCGTTCTCCAGGAATGAAATATCGGCATTATGCACCAGAGGCAACGATGTGGTTAGTCAAAGGGAATCCCCAAAACATGGTTACCCAAATCCAGAAATTAATAGAAGAATCAAACCTTCACGGCAAAAAAGTGGGAGTACTCACCACAACGGAAAACGAAGATAAATACAAATCAGCGGCAGTTGTGTCAGCCGGTTCCCGCAAACAACCGGAAAGTGTAGCTAGAAACTTGTTTCAAGCGTTACGCCAATTTGATGAGTTAAAAGTGGATGTCATTTATGGTGAAACGTTTCCCGAGGAAGGGATCTTTTTTTCTGTGATGAATCGATTGCGCAAAGCAGCAGATGGAAAGTTCTGTTGATAAAAACTTCTCTCTAAGATCATTGTTAGTTGAAGTGCTGAATAGTAATCGTCGGTTTTTCCATCTTTGTAACCTCCGAATTATGTATGATTGTTAAGTAGTGGGATAAATGAATCTGACGAATGAGATCGACTTAACTAGTCGGTCTTTTTTTGTTATTTGGACTTATTCCCAGAGTAACTAACAGAGAAAGCTTGAGCTAAGGAGTTAGTTTATCGTTGTAACAAAAGAGAATCTGATTAGAGTCTTATTGAGTGTAGTTTCCATACGAAATAGCTTCTACCAACTTCTTGTCCCGCATAGTTTATAGGAGAAATGGACAAGAAGGAGTCGAACAAATGCAACTCTCCACACCAGAACTGGGACAAATTGTGACGCTAGCCTTTATTGCTATCGCACTTGGGATGGATGCGTTCTCCATTGGCATCGGAATCGGAACCAAGCGGCTAAATTGGCAACGGAACTTGCTGTTTGCTATTATGGTCGGAATCTTTCATGTTGTTATGCCCTTTTTTGGATTTTTAGTAGGAAGATCCATTGGTGGCTGGTTAGAGGGTATTGCAGTAATGGTGGGTGGAGGTATGTTGTGTCTTTTGGGAGCCCAGATGGTCTACAAAAATATAAAAGGGGAAGAGGCAGAACTTCAAGTAAAAAGTATGACTTGGTTTGGGTTGTTTCTTTTTTCTCTGAGTGTCAGTGTCGATTCCTTATCAGTGGGCCTTACTCTTGGACTATTTCAGGTAGATCTATTATTGGCAATCATGATGTTTGGATTGGCAGGTTTTATCCTTAGTGGAATAGGGCTTTCGATCGGAAGAATTCTCGGCTCTCTCGTTGGAGGGTATGGTGAAGTGATCGGAGGGATCATTCTCATCGCCCTAGGTGTGAAGTTTATCTGGTAAAATGATAGTATACAATGTTACTAAACATACACCACTACCAAAAGTGAGGTAGAAACATGTTACGTGTTCTTTTCGTCTGTACAGGTAATACATGCCGAAGTCCTATGGCAGCAGAGATGATGCGACAACTTGCTAAGGAGTACCAAGTGGAAGTAGAAGTGAAATCTGCTGGAATTGCTGCTTTCCCAGGCTCTCCTGCTTCTGATCACACGCAAACGATACTAAGAGACAAAGGTTGGTCGGATCATCATGTAGCTCAATCCATGGATCAAAAATTAGTCGATTGGGCCGATATTGTGCTAACAATGACATCCTATCATCGTGATGTTATTCGAGAACACTATGAGGCAAGCTTACCAAAAACTTATACTTTAGCTGAATATGCACACAGTCTGTCCCCTTCTGAGCAAGCAATGAAATCGATCGATATTCAAGACCCGTTTGGTGGGGATTTATCTATTTATCGCCAATGTGGTGAGGAGATCGAAGAAGCGATTCGGATCATTTTGAGATATTGGACAACAAAGGGAACTACATCATGAATAATAAAAAAGTTATCTCACTCATAATTTATAAAAATGCTTGTGAATCCCCTGGACTTTCTAGGTATACTAGGAGAGACAATCCGGACAGGGGGTTTTATCATGCGTGTTATCCTTGGATCTGATCATGGTGGTATTCATCTAAAACAAGAATTAAAGTTTTTATTAGAGGAAATGGGCATTTCCTATGCCGATGAAGGTTGCAATTGTACTGATTCGGTTGATTATCCAGACTATGCTGCACCTGTTGCCCAGAAGGTAGCAGCTGGAGAGTATGACTTAGGGATTTTAGTCTGTGGTACAGGAATTGGCATGTCGATTGCCGCAAACAAGGTAAAAGGTATCCGTTGTGCAGTAGTTAGTGATGAGTTTTCGGCTAGAATGAGCAGAGAGCATAATAATGCAAATATCTTGGCTCTTGGAGAGCGGGTCGTAGGTCCAGACCTAGCCAAATCCATTGTGCGCACTTGGCTAACTACCGAGTTTGCTGGTGATCGTCATGCTAGACGTGTAGATAAAATTGCACAATTAGAAGGTTAAGGACAAATGGGAAAAGATTTTCTGTCTTCTATCACTAGTCAATTGGAGCAGGTACTCCAAGATCTCTTAGAAGTATCTCCTTTGACCGATCGGCATATTTTGGTAATTGGTACGAGTACGAGTGAGGTATTGGGAGAGCAGATTGGGACAAATGGTAGTGAAGAGGTAGCAAAGGTTTTATTTGCTGTTTTGGATCGCTTTGCCCGTCAGCATTCCTTTCACTTAGCTTTTCAGTGTTGCGAGCATCTAAATAGGGCGTTAGTTATATGCGAATCAACGAGAGAACGCTTTGGGCTTACAGCTGTCCAGGCAATTCCCGTACCTCATGCAGGTGGAGCGATGGCCTCTTTTGCGCATTCCGCTTTACCTGATGCTGTATTAGTAGAGTCTATCCAAGCAGATGCTGGAATCGATATAGGGGATACCCTAATTGGGATGCATCTGAAGCCAGTTGCTGTACCTGTGCGTTCCAAACAGAAGCAGATAGGGTATGCGCATGTCACGATGGCGAAAACACGACCTAAGCTAATTGGGGGAGCTCGTGCGGTATATTCTCTTTAGTTTTTCTTAACAACTAGCGGTTAATTAGTTTGACGGAAATGACAGATTAACTTATCTACCAATTGGATATTCAGGAGGAGAAATAGATGAACCATCTACATAAACAAGATCCAGAAGTATTAGAAGCAATCGGGCAAGAACTCAATCGCCAACGAGATAAAATTGAGTTGATTGCTTCGGAAAATTTTGTAACGCCAGCAGTGATGGAAGCGATGGGCTCTGTACTCACCAATAAATATGCAGAAGGGTATCCAGGCAAACGCTACTATGGTGGTTGTGAGCATGTAGATACGGTAGAAGATCTAGCGAGAGATCGGGCAAAACAGTTGTTTGGCGCAGATCATGTCAATGTACAACCACATTCTGGAGCACAAGCCAACATGGCAGTTTATTTTGCCGTACTAGAGCCTGGTGATACCGTACTTGGGATGAACCTGGCACATGGTGGTCATCTCACGCATGGAAGCCCCGTTAACTTTTCAGGAAAACTGTACAACTTTGTAGCTTATGGGGTAGATGAGGAATCCCAAGTAATTGATTATGAAGAAGTACACCGCCTTGCAATCGAACATCGCCCTAAATTGTTGGTTGCAGGAGCAAGCGCATATTCCCGAACAATTGATTTTGCCAAATTAGGCGAGATCGCTCGTGAAGTAGGAGCTATGTTTATGGTGGATATGGCTCATATCGCAGGACTTGTGGCAACTGGGCATCACCCGAACCCTGTTCCTCATGCGGATTTTGTGACGACTACGACTCACAAAACACTACGAGGACCACGCGGTGGAATGATCCTTTGCAAAGAAGAATACGCCAAAGCGATTGATAAAGCAGTCTTTCCTGGTATTCAAGGTGGTCCATTGATGCACGTGATTGCGGCTAAAGCAGTTGCATTTGGAGAAGCTCTTTCCGATGAGTTCCAGGAGTATTCCGCACAAATCGTAAAAAATGCTAGAGCGATGGCAACTCGCCTTCAGGAAAAAGGATTTACATTGATCTCGGGTGGTACGGATAATCATCTGATCTTGATCGATGTACGTAACATGGAACTTACCGGAAAAGTTGCGGAGCATCTATTGGATGAGGTGGGGATCACCACCAACAAAAACTCTATTCCAAATGATCCAGAGAGTCCATTTGTTACTAGTGGTATTCGGATTGGGACTCCTGCGATTACTACTCGTGGCATGAAAGAAAAAGAAATGGAAGAGATTGCAGAGATTATCACACTCACTTTGCAAAACCCGAACAATGAGGACAAACAACAAGAGGCAAAAGATCGTGTTGCCAAATTAACAGCGCAATTCCCAATGTATCCAGAACTGGTAATTGGCTAATAGCAGCTGAGACTCCAAAACAAGATTTCTAGATTACTAGTAACTCCAAAATAGCCCTTTCGGTTTTGATATAGCTTTTTGATTTTTAAGCAGAGACGAGCTGGCTTTCTCGTCTCTCTTTTCTGCGTAATAAAGAGAGCGTTTATTTAGTGTAGGGTTAATTTCATCCCTTACTGAATGTTAATTGACCTTATCGGTTCTTATGGACAGTTATCATGGGTTCTTACTACCCATAAGACAAAAATGTTTGGTTGACCACTTATAAGAGAACCTTCGAAAAAGAATACTATGTATATAAGGGGTGTACGATAATGGGACAAGTCCATGTTATGGATCATCCATTGATCCAACATAAATTGACATATATACGAGATAAAAACACAGGAACAAAAGAGTTTCGCGAGTTAGTAGACGAGGTTGCTGCACTGATGGCATATGAGATCACGCGCGATCTACAACTAGAAGAAGTAATGATCCAAACCCCTGTTACGGAGGCAAAATGTAAAGTGTTGGCTGGAAAAAAGATTGGATTGGTGCCCATTCTACGCGCTGGACTTGGGATGATCGATGGCATTTTAAAGTTGATTCCAGCAGCTAAAGTCGGGCATATTGGCCTATATCGCGATCCGGTCACACTTCAAGCAGTAGAGTATTTTAACAAAATGCCAAATGATGTAGAAGAACGGGATTTCATTGTAATTGATCCAATGTTGGCAACGGGAGCATCTGCGTCCGAAGCGTTAAAGATCATGAAGCGTATGGGTGTTCGGAGCATGAAAATGATGTGTTTAATCGGTTGTCCAGAAGGTGTAAAAAGAATTCAAGAGGATCATCCAGATGTAGATATCTATGTAGCTGCTGTGGACGAGAGACTAAATGAAAAAAGCTATATCGTGCCAGGTTTAGGGGATGCAGGGGATCGACTTTTCGGAACGAAATAGTAACTCTCGTGTCTTATTGTCCGGTTTTCGAGATTATCTAAAGATTGCCTATAGATTGGGTAGTTCTAGATAATCTCTTTTTGATTTACTAATTCTATTCAAAAATAATACAAACACTTTACATTTGAATAATGATATATTTCGAGACTGGACATTTTGGACTTTGCCTTCGTCACATTTTGTTCAATTTACGTATAAATGTGACGACTTTTTCATAATCCTCTCAAAGAAAGCGTTGACAACATAATTTTGCTTGGTTACTATAAGCAGGGGAAACGCCTGAAAATTTGAAGACCCTCCTATGAAAGTACGTCGAGTCTGTTTAGCAGTTTATCAGATTGCTTGAAGGTGGGGTATACTACTTGAAAACCGATCGTCGTATTCTACGGATGTTGGTTCTCGTTGGGTCCATTAGTTTCCAGATGATTTTCCTCATTGTCGGTGCAACTTGGCTTGGTACCAAGCTAGATGCTCTGTGGCAATCGAAACCCACTTTCACTCTGATTGGGGTTCTATTAGGGATCCTTTTTGGACTAATCAGTGCGATTTATACACTGGTTCGAATGACAAAGGACTGATTTCCTCATGAATCCCTTACAAATTATCCGTCAGCGGATATTACTTCTCACTGCTGGACTCCTCAGTATTTTCTTGATCATGCTATACCTTACTCCTTACAAGACTTTCCTATCTGGACTTATTCTCGGGTTTATACTAAGTTGCTACAATGCGCTCAATACAGCAAAAAAGTTGTATTGGATTGGCGAGACAGTTTCCCGGGGGGAAAGATGGACCAGAGGAACCGGCATGGTCACGCGTTTCATCACAGTAGCCCTCTTTTTATATATTGCAGGTAAGCTACCACATATCTTTGATATCAAAGCAGTATTAATCGGTTTTCCTCTGGGCTACATCATATCTGTCATCGCTTATTTTCAAGTACGGGAGAATTTAGAGTTCCCAAAGGAGGTGAATGCAGAGAATGGAGCTGACACCAAAAGTTGAGTTCCTAGGCCTCACCTTTGATCTAACTATTATTGTTGGTAGTCTTCTTGCGGCTGTACTCGTCTTTCTAATTGCAATTCTGGCTTCGCGCAGGGTGCAGATGGTTCCTAGCGGTATGCAAAATATCGTAGAAATGATGATTGATTTTAGCCGTGGAATCACGCAAATGAGTCTAGATCAAAAGAAAGCAGAGAAATTTTTAGGTTTGACGTTCACTTTGATTTTGTTTATTTTCTTTGCGAACCAGATCGGGGTAATCTTGATGGTTACCAGTGAAGTGCATCATCCAATTCCATCCTTAGGAATTACCGCAGAGAAATTAGAGTCGGCACATGCAATTGCATGGTTGAAATCTCCTACAGCAGATATCAACGTTACGATTGCCATGGCATTGGGTGTCGCGATCTACTCTCATTACCTAGGGATTCGTCATAATCCACGTGGTTATGTGAAACATTACACCAATGCAATGCTTCCGATTCACTTGATCGAGGAATTCTCCAAACCACTAACTCATGCAATGCGTCTGTGGGCGAATATCTTCGCTGGGGAAGTCTTGATTACCATCATGTTGACGAAATTCCCGCTCTATGTAACAGGTGTACCACTTGCCGTTTGGATTGGTTTCTCCCTGTTTGTAGGTGCGATTCAGGCTTACATCTTTACCGTTTTGACCAATGTTTACATTGCACAAAAAATCTCAACAGAGCATTAAGTAGTGCCATCCCATTCTTTACCCGAAAAAGTTGGTACATATGCCTTAATGCAAATAAAAATTGGAATGTGTATAAGAGGAGGAAATATAAATGGATTTGAATTTTCTTGCTGCTGCTATCATGATCGGTCTTGCTGCTTTCGGTGCTGCGATTGGTAACTCCAATCTTTTTGCTAAGTATGTAGAAGGTGTAGCTCGTCAACCTGAAGTACGTGGTACCCTGTTTGGACAAGTAATGATTTTGTTCGGTTTGATCGAGGCGCTACCTATCATCGGAGTTGGTATGGGTATCTTGCTTCTTTTCGGTATCATTGGTTAATTTTTGCAAAGACCCGGTAGCGGGGGATCTTGGTTTCCCTCGCTTCTATTTGCATTCAGGAAGGGAGTGACTCTCGAATGTTAGAACTGAACTTGGGGACAATGTTGGCACAGCTAGCAATTTTCATCATTCTCGTAGGATTGGTAACTCGCTTTGGTTTACGTCCAATCCTTACCACGATGAAAGCGCGTCAAGACCACATTGATAACTCCATTCAATCTGCTGAAGAAAACCGCAAAAAAGCGGAAACATATCTAACAGAACAAAAAGAGCTCCTGCAACAAGCAAAAGCAGAAGCGAAAGAGATCGTCGAAAGTGCTCGTCTGCAGAAAGATCGTGAAGCAGAAGAGATTATCAAAAAAGCAAACGAACGTGCAGAGAAGTTAGTTCAAGAGGCGAAATTAGAGATCAATCGAGAGAAAGCAAAAGCGATTGCTAGCTTGAAAAACGAAGTGGGCGCTCTAGCGATCGAACTAAGTGCAAAAATTTTGCACCAAAAGATTGATGCAAAAGAGCAAACCAAAATTGTAGACGACTACTTGGAGCAGGTAGGACGAGTACAATGAGTGCGGCTGTAGTAGATAAGCGCTATGCAAAAGCCCTCTTTGAAATTGCTTCTGACAAAAACCTCTTAGAACAGACGGAGCAAGAGCTAGTTCTAGTAGAAAAAGTGATGAAAGAAACACCAGCTCTCGTTGCTTGGCTGACTCATCCTTCTACTCAACTAGAACAGCAAAAGGAAATGATCGCAAAATCATTTGGTTCACTTTCTTCGCATGTAAAAAACTTATTATTTCTCCTAGTGGATCGTAAACGACTTTTGCATTTGTCTGGAATTCTTGCAAGTTACCGTAACTTTGCCAATGATGCATTAGGACTTGCAAAAGCGGTTGTTACTTCTGCATTTCCACTATTGGATGTGGAAAAAGAGAGTATCGCTCGTACGTTTGAACCGATCATAGGAAAAAAACTCGTACTAGAAGAGAAAGTCGACTCGGATTTGTTGGGTGGTGCAGTGGTACAAATCGGGGATCGCCTTTATGACGGTAGCCTACGCACCAAACTGCAACGCTTTCGGGAAAATCTCTCTGCAGTATAGAACGGATAGAATGTCAAGATTGGGGTGAAAAACGCATGACTATTAAACCAGAAGAGATTAGCTCTCTCATTAAAAAGCAAATCGAGAGCTATCAGACAGAATTAGAAGTGGCGGATGTAGGTACTATTATCCAAATCGGGGATGGTATCGCTCGTGTCCATGGATTGAATAGTGCAATGGCTGGGGAGCTAGTTGAGTTCTCCAACGGGGTTATGGGTTATGTGATGAACCTAGAGGAAGATAACGTCGGGATTGTTATTCTCGGACCTTACCAAGATATCCGCGAAGGGGACACGGTAAAACGTACCGGTCGTCTGTTGGAAGTACCAGTAGGGGAAGCATTGCTTGGCCGTGTAGTAAACCCACTCGGACAACCAATCGATGGAAAAGGTCCAATCGAGACGACTCACTATCGTGCAGTAGAATCAGGTGCTCCTGGGGTAATCGATCGGAAATCGGTTCATGAGCCAATGCAGACTGGTATCAAAGCGATTGACGCAATGATTCCAATCGGTCGTGGTCAGCGTGAGCTAGTGATCGGGGACCGTCAAACGGGTAAAACCACGATCGCACTGGACACCATTATTAACCAAAAGGGTAAGAATGTAGTTTGTGTGTATGTTGCAATTGGACAAAAACAATCGACTGTTGCGAACGTAGTTCGCAAACTAGAAGAAGCAGGTGCAATGGATTACACCATCATCGTATCTGCTGGTGCTTCGGACCCAGCACCACTGCTATTCCTGGCTCCTTATGCTGGTTGTGCAATGGGTGAGTACTTCATGTATAACGGCGGACATGTTTTGGCTGTCTATGATGACTTGTCCAAGCAAGCGGTAGCATACCGGGAACTCTCCCTCTTGCTCCGTCGTCCTCCAGGTCGTGAAGCATATCCAGGGGATGTTTTCTACCTTCACTCTCGTCTGTTAGAGCGTGCTGCGAAACTGTCTGACGCTCGTGGTGGTGGATCTCTCACTGCGCTTCCTTTTATCGAAACTCAAGCAGGTGACGTATCAGCTTATATCCCAACCAACGTAATTTCGATTACGGATGGTCAGATCTTCTTGGATTCTAGCCTGTTCTATTCTGGTAACCGTCCAGCGGTAGACGTAGGGATCTCCGTATCTCGTGTAGGGGGTTCTGCTCAGATTAAGGCGATGAGCAAAGTAGCAGGTTCACTCAAATTGGATCTTTCCCAATACTATGAGTTACAAGCATTTGCTCAATTTGGTTCTGACTTGGATAAAGCAACCCAAGCTAAATTAGAGCGTGGTCGTCGTACGGTTGAGATCCTGAAACAAGACGAAGGTCATCCAATGCCAGTAGAAGAGCAAGTGATCTCTATCTACGCTGTAACCAAAGGCTTCTTGGACGATATCGCAGTGGAAGACGTTCGTCGTTTTGAAAAAGAGCTTCATGCATTTATCGGTCAAAACCAAGCTGATGTATATGAGTTGATCCGTAAAGAGAAGAAGCTAACGGATGAAGTAGAAGCAGGTATCAAAGGTGCAATAGAATCGTTTAAGAAAAAGTTTGCGTAACGGATAGTAATATAGTGAAACTTCATTCAGAGGGGGGGAGCTTTCATCCTCTCTGAATGTTAGTTGACCTTATCGGGTTCTTATGGCAGTTATTCTCCACCTAAGCCTCTTTGCTTTTGCTAAGCTTGGAGGTGGGGATCTTACTGCCCGTTAGAACAGGACAAAAATGGAAACGAATCGTTCAGATCAGCGATTCATTTCCCCAAGTCAAACGAAGAAAGGCGGTGACTTGCGATGGCAAACATGAAGGCGATCAAGCAAAAGATCCGTTCCTATAACAAAAGTAAGCAGATTACCAAGGCGATGCAGATGGTAGCTGCGTCGAACTTGCGCCGTGCTCAAGAACAGGCACAAGCATCTCGTCCCTATGCGGAAAAGATGCGCGAAGTAATCACCAGCTTGTCTAAAGGGGCAGATGCAAACCACCCAATGCTTGCGACTCGTCCGGTAAAACGTACTGGTTATCTAGTCATTACCTCCGACCGCGGGCTTGCTGGTGGTTATAACAGTAACTTGCTCCGTCTTTTGCTCGAAACCTTAAATGCAAAACACAAGAATCAAGCTGATACTTACTCTGTCTTTGTCATTGGACGTAAAGGGTTGGAATACCTCAAAAAGAAAAATGTTCCAATCATTGATTCCGTAACAGGTATGAGCGACCGTCCTTATTTTTCCGATATTAAGAGCATTGCCTATCAAGCTGTAGAGTTCTTCAGTGAAGAAAAGTATGACGAGCTACATTTGGTTTATAACGAGTTTGTAAACCCTGTTGTGCAACGTCCGGTCGTAAAACAACTTCTCCCACTCGCTAGTGGAGATTTCGAACAAGATCATGCGAAGTCGTTACCAGCATATGAGTTTGAACCTTCACAAGAAGAAGTGTTAGCAGAGATTTTGCCACGTTATGCTGAAACCTTAGTTTACAGCGCAGTTCTAGAAGCAAAGGCAAGTGAGTTCTCCGCACGGATGAATGCGATGAGTGCTGCTACCGATAATGCAAACGAACTGATCAAGAAGCTGACGCTCGAATTTAACCGTGCACGCCAAGCTGCGATTACGCAAGAGATTGCGGAGATCGTAGGTGGAGCAGCAGCATTGTAATAGAGATGATAATTTCGTAAACAAATAGAATCCCAGTCGAGGAGGGGAAATGATGAGCACTGGTCGTGTAACGCAGGTACTCGGTCCTGTTGTCGATATGCAATTTGACAGTGGAAGCTTGCCAGAGATTAATAACGCGATTACCGTAAAACTTGAAGACGGTACGGTTTTAACATGCGAAGCAGCTCTTCATTTAGGAGATAACATGGTGCGTACCATTGCAATGGCATCCACCGATGGTCTCGTGCGTGGAGTAGAAGCGACAGATACAGGAAAAGCGATTACGGTTCCGGTAGGACGTAGCTCTCTAGGACGTGTATTCAACGTATTGGGTGAACCAATCGATGAAGCAGGTCCAGTGGATCAAAAGGAAACTCTTCCTATTCACCGTCCAGCTCCAAAGTTTGAAGACCAATCTACTCAACAAGAGATGCTCGAAACGGGGATCAAAGTAGTAGACTTGCTTGCTCCTTATGCAAAAGGAGGAAAAATTGGTCTGTTTGGTGGTGCGGGTGTAGGGAAAACCGTACTAATTCAAGAGCTGATTAACAACGTAGCGCAAGAACATGGTGGTCTCTCTGTATTCGCAGGGGTAGGAGAGCGTACCCGTGAGGGGAACGACCTATACCATGAGATGAAAGACTCTGGTGTAATCAGTAAAACGGCAATGGTTTTCGGTCAGATGAACGAGCCGCCAGGTGCACGTATGCGTGTTGCTTTGACAGGTTTGACGATGGCAGAACATTTCCGTGATAGCGAAGGTCAAGACGTATTGTTCTTCGTAGATAATATCTTCCGTTTTACCCAAGCTGGTTCTGAGGTATCTGCTCTACTAGGTCGTATGCCATCTGCGGTAGGTTACCAACCAACCTTGGCTACCGAAATGGGTGCGATGCAAGAGCGTATTACCTCTACCAAAAATGGTTCCGTAACCTCGATCCAAGCGATCTACGTTCCTGCGGATGACTATACGGACCCAGCTCCAGCAACCACGTTCTCTCACTTGGATGCAACGACCAACTTGGAGCGTCGTCTAACCCAAAAAGGGATCTTCCCAGCGGTAGATCCACTTGCTTCTACTTCTCGTATTCTCACTCCAGCAGTAGTTGGGGAAGAACACTATCAAGTAGCTCGTGGAGTACAGCAAATTCTTGCACGTTATAACGAACTTCAAGATATCATTGCGATTCTTGGTTTCGATGAGTTGTCTGAAGACGACAAATTGCTCGTAGCTCGTGCTCGTAAGATTGAGAAATTCCTCTCCCAAAACATGCACGTAGCAGAACAGTTCACTGGTCAACCTGGTGTCTATGTACCAGTCAAAGAAACCGTTCGTAGCTTCAAAGAAGTGCTTGAAGGTAAACATGATGATCTACCAGAGGATGCATTCTATATGGTAGGTAACATCGATGAAGCACTTGAGAAAGCCAAAAAACTCGGCTACCGTCGCGAGATTTAAAGGAGTTGTCCGAGATGAGCAAAATGCACTTGGACATCGTGACCCCTGAACGCAATGTTTATTCCGAAGATGTGGACATGATTGTGACCCGGGCTGCTGGTGGAGATATCGGGATCTTGCCAAAGCACGCACCGTTGGTTAGTCCACTCGGAGTTACGGTTGTTCGTGTGAAAAAGGATGGCAAAGAAGAGTCAATCGCGGTAAATGGTGGATTTTTAGAAGTTCGTCCTGACCGTGTGACCATTCTGGCTGAAACAGCTGAGCTACCTGGTCAAATCGATCTAGAACGTGCAAAAGCAGCGAAGGAGCGTGCAAAGAAACGCCTGCATGATGGTGATGGCGATCTCAAACGTGCAGAGCTTGCTTTAAGACGTGCGCTCAACCGGATCAACGTAGTCCAAAAACCGATGTAATAAAAAGAAAGCTGAGGTGACCCTTCTAGGGTTGTCTCAGCTTTTTATGTTAGAGAGAAAAGGATCAATTCGAGAAACTCTTTGATGGAAGGTTCTCAAGGCTTTTAGATTTTGGTCCGAACAAGCGATGATTCCAAAATATTTTGTGGTAAATACAGGTTAAGAGTACTATCAACTTTTTACGAATTGTTAGCTTCTATTTCTGCTCCAGTAAAAATAACAGGACCAAATACAACAGTGTTAGTACTTTCGGAAATCTGTGAAATTTGTAATGTATATTCAATTAGTTGATTTCCTTGTAAAGCAATAGGTGTTTCATCTACAAAGGTAAAACTGGTAGTAACCCTGTTGTCTGCAACAAATTCCGCATCATCTCTTGTGGAAAAGATAACATCTTGTTGTCCATTGATTAATCTAGTACGAGTAATAGAAAATTCTACAGCAGGTTCCGATTGGATTGCTCCCCATCCAACAGTACCGTTTAAATGAACTCGATCGTTGACATTATCAATAGACAATCTAATTTGTGCTAGAATTAACGGTGGTTGAGGTGCAGTTGGAATTGTCAAAGCAGTAGAATTTTGTGTAGTAAATGGTTGATCTGCTGTAAATTCTGTTAGCAGTCCTTGTTCGCCTTGTGGTGGCGTTGGAGTTGGCTCCGAAATAGAGGGATTCACAGTAACAGTTGGAGTAAAAGTATTGGTGTTAATTGGATGAGAAGTATTAGTAGGATTCGATATATTTCGTATAACTTTTTGAACACGCCTGTAAAGAAAGCGGTGTGGAATCCTTTTGAATTTACGACGAAGATGCCTTTTTCGTTTATGAAGTTGACATTTACGACGCATAAAAAGTACCCTCCATTTTTGATTATTCTATGAATACTCTATCTTTTAAAAGTTAGGAACACCTAAGATATCCGTTTATTCTGTTTGATTCATCATTGAAAACCAAAGAATACCGAAAGCTCCACTTCGATCTAGCAGGAAGAGTAACAACATCAAGTAAATAAAACTTTAAAAATATAGCAAAGCCGTTCTCCTCATCTAGGAAAAATGGCTTTAGTATCGTACTAATATTTTAATTATGTTTGTATTCGGAGTGTTAAGTGTTCTTCACAAGGGTTCGATGTAAGATACGGTGATTTTTGATAGAATTATATGGTTATTTACAATATAGTATGGATTTGACCATCTTTTTCATGTAAGTCTATAGAAAAAAATTTGGAGGATGCAAATGAATGTAGTTTGGAAAGTGTTATCATGGGTTTTAGGTGCAATCGGATTGGGAATACTTCGTCTTATTTTATTTCTCAGTCCATTTGTTATTTATTTTTATACAGATAATATACGCCTAACTCTTGCGTATATGATGTTTATCATATTTAATAGAGCTTCATTTGTACAAATGTATAATGAATATCATCAAGAAACGGTTGAGGCATACGAAAATCATCGATCCCTTGCCTATTTTCGTAAAGGACCGACTCGGCTATATGCTTTTTTAGGTGGAGCTTTAGGGGAGTTAGTATTTACTATTCTTTTCCGGTATAAGTTAGATAACTATTTCCATATGGTATCAATTGTAGGAGGACTAATCTCTAATATTCTGCTCTATTCTCTCATTTTAGGATTTATTTAAAAAATTCTTCGTTTTTGATTCCGGTAATCTCAATATTTCCATAAAACTGCATATTTGATAGGCTTTTAGCGTCTAATAAGGTAGAGAAACTTTTCTGTTTTCTCTGCTTTTTTTGTTCGACAGATTATCATATAACATTCGACAATTAGACAATGTTTGGCTTCCTTTGCTATAATCATTAGAAAAAAGTGAATCTTACTAATTTTGCAGCCGTATATATGTAAGCAGTTTCAAAAGGAGTGAGTACCTGTGGAATCGCAACTAGATATCAATATTGTAGTACTAGGATTGTTCTTTTTGCTAGGAATTGCATTACCAGTGGTTGCACTAACCGTAGGAAGTTGGCTTCGTCCCCATCGGCCTACAGCTGAGAAACAGATAACGTATGAATCGGGTGTAGATCCAACGGGAGATAGTTGGATTCAATTTCATGTTCGCTATTATTTGTTTGCTTTGTTGTTTGTTATTTTTGATGTCGAAGCGGTCTTTCTCTATCCTTGGGCAACGGTATATGATGCACTACGTGTAGAGCTAGGGTTGTTTGCACTTTATGAGATGTTGTTATTTATCTTTTTCCTTGTCGTAGGTCTGATTTATGCATGGAGAAAAGAGGTGCTGGAATGGAAGTAAATTATGAGAAAGTAAGCCCATGGGAAGAGGCGGAGCTCCAACGAAATGTACTTACAACTAGTTTAGATCAAGTAAAAGCTTGGGTACGGAGTAGCTCGGTATGGCCAATGACGTTTGGACTGGCCTGTTGTGCCATCGAAATGATGGGTACAGGTGGAGCACACTATGACTTAGATCGCTTTGGGGTGATTTTCCGTGCCTCCCCTAGACAATCAGACTTGATGATCGTCGCTGGAACGGTTACCAAAAAAATGGCACCTCTTCTACGTCGATTGTATGATCAGATGCCCGAACCCAAATGGGTAATTGCGATGGGATCTTGTGCTACAGCAGGTGGGCCTTATATCAAAAGTTATTCAGTTGTAAAAGGGGTCGATCAGATCGTACCAGTAGACGTTTATATACCGGGATGTCCCCCCAATCCAGCAGCACTTATCTACGGAATTAATAAACTTCAAGAAAAAATTCGCTATGAAGCCAAACATGGGAAGCGGGTGACATTATGAGCGAGGAGAAAGAATCAAAAAAACCAGAGGAATCGGTAGTGGAGTCCTCAGAGAAAAAAGAAGCTCCCAAACCGGCTACACCACGTCCAGTTGCTGCTCGACCCAGACCGACGCCACGTAAGCCTGCGGAACCAAAAGTACTTCCACCCTCTCCCAAGGAGCCGCTATTGGAGAGTTATCGTAAACAGATCGAGGAGCAGTTTGACAAGGATCTAATCCAAGAAGCATATGTAAATCAGGCAGGAGAACATACACCTACTTTCGTAATCAACTCGGCAAAATGGTTCAAAATGGCTCATTTTCTCAAAGAAACGGATGGTTTCCAATTTGATTTTGTGCAAAATTACTCGGCAGTTGATTATGAAACCCATCTGGAAGTTGTTTTGCACTTGTATTCCTTAGAACGAAATGAAACAGTTTGTCTCAAAGCCAAATTAGATCGAGATAAACCGGAAGTGGAGACATTAAGCCAAGTTTGGAAAGTGGCCAACTGGAACGAACGAGAGATGTACGACTTACTCGGTATCACCTTCCAGCAGCATCCTGATCTGCGACGAATTTTGTTACCAGATAACTGGGTTGGATATCCATTACGAAAAGATTATGAGCCATACGATGAGGGGGTGTAAGCGTGGTACGGACAGAAGAGATGTTACTAAACGTAGGACCACAACATCCTAGTACACACGGGGTATTACGGTTAGTAGTTCAAATTGATGGAGAGCAGATTCGCCATGTAGAGCCAGTAGTAGGTTATCTGCATCGGGGAACAGAGAAATTGGCAGAGGATCTCACTTATACACAGATCATTCCATATACCGACCGAATGGATTATTTATCTGCCATGACCAATAACTATGCCATTGTTCATGCAACAGAAGCACTGATGGATCTAGAAATTCCAGAGAGAGCAGAGTTTTTACGGATTATCGTAATGGAGCTTAATCGTGTAGCTAGCCACCTAGTTTGGATGGGAACCTATCTTCTAGATGTGGGAGCGATGAGTCCATTTCTATATGCTTTTCGAGATCGGGAAGAGATTTTGAACTTATTTAATGAACTATGTGGAGCAAGATTGACCTATAACTATATGCGAGTAGGTGGAGTTAAATGGGATGCGCCACCTGGATGGATCGAAAAAGTACATCAGTTTGTCGAGTATATGAAAAAGCAAATGAAAGAATATCATGGACTGATTACAGGGAATGAAATTTTCCGCCAGCGAACGATGGGTGTAGGGGTAATCACTAAGGAACAAGCGCTTCAGTATGCTTTAACAGGAGCCAATCTGCGTGTCACAGGAGTCGATTATGACCTGCGAAAACAGCGTCCTTATTCCTTATATGAACGATTCTCCTTCCAAGTTCCTATAGGGGAAATAGGGGATCTTTATGAGAAGTACCTATTACGGATGCAAGAGATCGAAGAGGCGTTACATATAGTAGGTCAAGCAGTGGAGCAGTTTCCTACAGGCGGAGAGATCATGGGTAAAGTACCACGCGTGTTACGTGTCCCTGAAGGCGAAGTCTATGTAGGATTAGAATCTCCTAGGGGAGAACTAGGGTGTCATATTGTGAGTAAGGGTAAAGACAAGCCCTGGCGTCTCAAATTCCGCCGTCCCTCTTTCTACAATCTACAGATCCTACCCGAAATTCTAGTAGGGGAGAATATCTCCAACTTAGTCGCTATTCTCGGTGGAATTGATATTGTTCTAGGGGAGGTAGACTGCTAAATGACGCTTTTTTTATGGCTTGGACCGATTGTTTTGTTGCTATTAGTACTAGGATTCGTCACCTACGCCATTCTAGCCGAACGGAAAGTAATCGGTTGGATTCAGAATCGAGTTGGACCAAACCAAGTAGGACCTTGGGGTCTGCTTCAGACAGTAGCAGATGTTGCGAAACTTTTAATGAAAGAAGATATTATTCCGCAGAAATCGGATCGTGAGATCTTTAAGATCGCTCCTATTATTGCCTATGTGCCAGCATTTGCTGTATTAGCGGTCTTGCCTTTTACTGATACACTCAAATTCGCTGATCTGGGTGTTGGACTTCTTTATTACTTTGCTGTCTCTAGTATCACCACAATTGGGATTATCTTAGGTGGTTGGGCATCTAACAATAAATATGCTCTACTAGGGGGCATGAGATCTGCAGCCCAAATGATCAGTTACGAAATCCCACTTGTGATGTCGGTAGTCGGAATTGTCTTAACCACAGGCAGTCTGAATTTGACGCGCATCGTAGAGGCTCAACAGGATCTTTGGTTTATTGTTCCACAATTTTTGGGGTTTGTTATCTTCCTCATTTCCTCCTTAGCGGAATTGAACAGAACTCCTTTCGATCTACCTGAGGCTGAGTCGGAATTAGTAGCAGGTTATCATGTTGAATACACTGGGTTTCGCTTTGCCTTTTTTATGTTAGCGGAGTATGTCTATGTTTTTGCCATGTCTTCCTTGATTACAATCCTTTTCTTAGGTGGTTGGAATCCGTTATTTGGCTGGACTTTCATCCCGGCGATCATCTGGTTTCTCCTCAAATTTAGCTTTATGGTCTTTTTCTTATTCTGGGTACGTGCCACCATGCCACGATTACGTACCGACCAATTGATGGAATTTGCTTGGAAAGTTTTATTACCTGTCGCACTGTTGAACATCTTGTTAACTGCAATCCTCAAAGAAGTTCCGTTCTTTCAAAACTTCTACTAAAAAACCAATAGTTGCTCAAGAGAATTTCGTTATCAAGAAAAGCAAGTTCCATTGCAAAACTACATCAGTCCAAATGATGTTGTGAAATCACCAAATGAAATAGGTAATGGTAAAAATAAAAAATCCAATTACCAAAATCTTATCAACTAAATGAAAGAATCCAAGCAACACCAATCAATAAGGAGGGAAATCAATGTTCGGACTAGTAAAAGGCATGGGCATCACCCTCAAAAACATGACGAAACCTAAAGTAACTGTTAACTATCCAGAGGAACCCTTGTCAATGCCCGACCGTTTTCGGGGAATCCAGTACTTTGATCCTGAAAAATGCATTGTTTGCAACCAATGTGCCAGAGTTTGTCCAACCGATTGTATTTCGCTTACTGGCAAGCGCAATCCGGATCCAGAGAAAAAAGGAAAAGTGATCGATACCTATGATATAAACTTTGAGACCTGTATTCTTTGTGATCTTTGTACTGAGGTTTGCCCAACCGAAGCGGTCGTCATGACGAATAACTTTGTACTAGCTGAATACAGTCGAGATCAACTTTTTAAAAACATGAAGTGGCTGTTCGAAAATGATCAAAACATCCGAGAAGAAAACAATTCAGCTATGCCAAAAACAGGAGGCAATAAGAAATGAACATCAATGGAGAGACCATTTTGTTTCTGCTCCTCTCCTTTGGTGCTATTGGAGGGGCTATCTTTTTTATCAACTTAGAGCGAGTTATGCATATGGCGATTTCCCTCGCCTTCTGTTTTTTTAGTATCGCTGGGATCTATCTACTGCTTCATGCCGAATTCCTTGCTGTAATTCAAATATTGATCTATACAGGTGCTGTCTCTATCTTGATGATCTATGGGATTATGCTAACCAAGCAAAAAAAAGAAGAGGGGCAAGAAGAAAGGCGGTTCTGGGATCAGGCGACTGCATTTGCAGGAGTCGGAATTTTGCTGGTCGCTTTGCTATGGATTCTGAACCGTTTTCCATTTATCGGGTCTCCCGAAATAGGAAACTTCAAGCTAGTTGATATCGGAATGACACTTTTTAAAAAATATGTCATTCCGTTTGAGATTGCCTCGATCTTGCTATTGATCGCCCTTATAGGTGCCATCATCTTAGCAAAAAGAGAGGAGAAAAACTGATGCATCTAACTTCTTATCTAACACTTGCTGCAATTTTATTTTGCGTTGGCCTATATGGTGTATTAACGAAACGTAATGCAGTGATCGTACTTTTTTCGATCGAACTAATGTTGAATGCTGCCAACATTAACCTAGTTGCTTTCTCCAGATATGGGCTGATTCCGAATGTAACTGGACAAATTTTTACGTTGTTTACAATTGCCATTGCAGCAGCAGAGGCAGCTGTTGGACTTGCAATCCTTATTGCGCTCTATCGAAATAAGGCCGTAATTGAAGCGGATGAGTATAACTCACTCAAAGGATAAGGAAGGAGGTAACTTCAATGGTAGTCGGTATCTTATTATTTGCACCACTGCTCGCCTTTATATTGTTGGTCATTGGACGGACCTATCTCAAGAGAAATGGTTCAGGCAGCATTGCCATGCTAGCGGTAGGCTGTTCTTTTCTCCTAAGTACTTATCTTCTTATCCAGGGGATCGGAAGTGATAGACCTCTGACGGGTGCCAAACATCTCTGGTTTCAAATGGGGGAGCATGAGGTTTACTTAGGATACTCCTTAGAACCAATTCAACTGATGATGCTAACGATGGTGAGTTTGATTAGTCTTGTTGTTCAGTTCTATTCCATGGAATATATGAAAAAAGATTCTAGAATCGCAATCTATTATGCCTATCTGAGTCTTTTTACTTTCTCCATGTTGGGGCTTGTGCTTTCATCCAATTTGCTTCAAATCTATTTCTTTTGGGAGCTAGTAGGTGTCTCGTCCTTCCTGCTAATTGGGTTTTGGTACTTCAAAGAAGAAGCAAAACGGGCTGCGAAAAAAGCCTTTATCGTGACTAGAATTGGCGATGTAGGACTTTTCATCGCATTGGGATTGGTATTTTCACAGATTGGTTCCTTTGAACTGGATGTTCTTTATCAAGCAATTGATGAATCCACCATTTCTCCTGGGGTTATCACCTTGATTGCAATCTCTCTCTTTATTGGAGCAGTTGGAAAATCAGGTCAACTCCCGCTACATACTTGGCTTCCTGATGCGATGGAAGGACCTACTCCCGTCAGTGCGTTGATCCATGCAGCGACGATGGTAGCCGCAGGGGTGTATCTGGTGGCATTTACGTTCCCTGTCTTTGAGGCGAGTACAGTGGCATTGAATGTCGTAGCATATGTTGGAGGAATTACAGCTATCTTTGCTGCGATTGTCGCAATCGGACAGAATGATCTCAAACGTATCTTGGCATATTCTACTGTCAGTCAGTTGGGCTACATGATGCTGGCACTAGGTTCTGGTAGCACGGTAGCAGGTACCTTTCATCTGCTTACCCACGCATTCTTTAAAGCCTTGCTATTTTTAGGAGCGGGGGCGATCATGCTTGTTTATCACCACCATCAAGATATACGGAAGATGGGTGGACTTTGGAAACGAGAAAAAGGATTAGGTGTCCTGTTTTTGACCGGGTGCTTGGCGATTGCAGGGATTCCTCCTTTCTCTGGCTTTTTCTCGAAAGATGAGATTCTCGTCTCTGTTTATCAATCGGGGCACCTTGTCTTATTTGTAATTGCTGTAGTAGGTGCTATGTTAACGGCTTTTTATATGTTCCGTCTCTTTTTCACTATCTTTTGGGGAGAAGAAAAACGCAATGTATATCAGAAAGTAGGAGCTTTTACTAGAGTGCCACTCTATTTTCTAGCAACTCTTAGTGTATTGGTTGGGTTTTTACAGTTTCCTACTACACACTTTACTGCCTTTTTACAAGAGAATGAGCATGTTGTTACTCCTATATGGATCCCTATTCTGGCAACTGGAGTTTCTGTTCTTGGTATTGCATTAGCTTATTTCTTGTATGTTCGCCAACCAGGGAAATCTGCCAAATTAACAGCTGGTCTACCAATGGTTCGTCAATTTGTTCGTAGAGCTTTTTATGTAAATGAAATGTACCAAGTGGCCTTTGTCTATCCACTAAAGGGACTAGGTTGGATTTTAACAGGACTAGATCGCTTTGGAATCGGAGCCTTGGCAAAAGGAACTACTTGGTTTGTCCAGATGATTGGAAAAGGTGGCTCCAAGTTCCAAGACGGACAAGTACAACGATATTTACTTGTTAGTCTAATCGGGATGGTCGTCCTCTTCCTCGGATTGACTGTTGGGAGGTTGTTACCATGAGTTGGCTTACTGATTGGATCCTTTCATTGATCATCTTTACACCGTTACTAGGTATCGTTGTGATAGGTTTGTTGCCATCTAAAAGTGTCACAGGAACTAGATTTACGGCGATTGGAACGAGCTTTATCCCTTTTTTACTTGCACTATATGTATTTTGGAATCACCAAATTACGTCAAGTACGATCCTTTTTCAAGAGAAAGTGGAATGGTTCTCCATTCATCTAATAGATAGTGGGGAGTGGAATTTTGCCTATCATTTGGGGGTAGATGGACTTTCCATACCATTTTTATTGTTAGCTACTTTTTTGGTTATGATTGCGATGATTGCGTCTTCCTCCATTCGTAATCGGGTCAAAACTTTCTACCTGCTACTTTTATTTTTAGAAATTGGTGTAACAGGAGTTTTTGTGTCACAGAACCTATTGTTGTTCTTTTTATTTTTTGAGATTACGTTAGTTGCAACGTTCTTTTTAATCGGGATCTGGGGGCAGGCAGGCCGGATCAAGGCAGCATTTTATTTCCTCCTCTACAATGGAATCGGTTCTGCGATTCTATTAGTTGCGATTCTAGTGATTCAAATTTTGATAGGGACAACGGAATATCCAGAGGTTCGGACAGCTTTGGCTAGAGGAGTGGCGGAAGTTGGTACTGAAGTACCTTTAGTGGTTGCCTGTTTTGTCGCATTTCTTCTCGCCTTTGCAATTAAATTGCCTGCATTCCCTTTCCATACATGGATGCTCCGTGTACATAAAGAGGCCCCAACTTCCGTTGTGATGATACACTCTGGAGTACTACTCAAGATTGGTTCTTACGGTATCCTGCGCTTTGGAGTAGAGTGGTTTCCTACTTATGTTCAAAAGGCGAGTACTGTTTTGCTCGTGTTGGGACTGATTAATTTGTTCTATGGGGCAATTCTAGCTTATGTCCAAAAAGAACTGCGCCTAGTGCTCGCTTATTCTAGCATTAGTCATATGGGAATTATCTTGTTAGGAATTGCTGCAGGGACACAAACAGGTCTCCAAGGTGCGATTCTACAAAGCATCTCCCATGGACTACTTTCTGCACTATTGTTCTTCCTTGTAGGAAGTTTAGTAGAGAGATCCAATAGCACATTACTGTCGGATCTTGGGGGACTGGCCAAAACGATGCCTGTCTTTTCGGGGATATTCTTAGTTGGAGGATTAGGATTACTAGGCCTACCTGGACTATCTGGGTTTATCAGTGAGTTCTATGCTTTGATGGGGCTTTATGAAACACAGCCGGTTTGGGCTGCGGTAGCGTCGCTAGGTTTAATCTTGGCAGCTCTCTATGTTTTACGTGCAGTTCTAACGATCACTTTTGGTCAGACAAAGGAGAAAGCAACCGAATGGGCTGATCTCCGGTTATCAGAATCCATTCCGATGTTGGTACTTGTGCTGGCAATTATTTGGATCGGGGTTGCACCAGGAAATATATTAGGTCCAGTTCAACAAACGGTAGAAGCATTTTCTTGGATGAGGGGGCAATAAGCTGATGAATATACCATGGAACTTACTGGCGCCAGAATGCATTCTCGCTGTTGCCGCCGCAGTAATCTTGTTAGTTGAGTTATTGCTAAAAAAAGAGGAATCCCGCTTTTTGATCTATTTACTAACACTTGCTTCATTAGGTGCATCTGCTTACTTTCTCATATCGGAAATGGGATCATCGAGTGTATCTATTCTAGAAGACACCTATCTGATTGAGGCATACAGTCAAGCGATTAAGTTACTGTTAGTGATTGGAACTGCAATGGTGGTTCTCCTTTCTTCCTCTTTTACAGGGGAGCGGAAGTTTGCCGAAGGAGAGTTCTATGTACTTCTACTAACGGCGACCCTTGGGGCAATGATTTTAACTTCTTCCAATGATCTCATTACGTTATATGTAGGGATGGAGTTACTCAGTCTTTCTGCTTATATCCTAGTAGGTTTGCAAAAAGATCGAGCGGATTCCAATGAGTCTGCATGGAAATATGTTGTCTATGGAGGAGTATCATCTGCCTTTTTCCTCTATGGTTCCTCTTTTCTCTATGGAATTACTGGATCCACCAATCTAAGAGAGATTGCTTATTCATTACCAAGCGTCTATCAGATGGGCTATGAACCTTATTTCTATATCGCTTTCTTTTTTCTGTTAGTGGGAGTTGGTTTTAAGATGGCAACAGCACCTTTTCATATGTGGGTACCTGATGTATATCAAGGTGCGTCGGGAAGTGTCATTGCCTTCTTATCGATCGTTTCCAAAACAGCCGCTTTTTTGCTAGCACTAAGAGTATTTTTAGTAGGCTTTGCTTTTTCTAGTGATGGTCAATGGCAACAAGTATTACAACCAGCTTTCTTGTTAATTGCAATGCTCAGCATGTTGTGGGGAGCAATAGTTGCTCTTCGACAGAACAATGTAAAACGGATTCTCGCTTATTCTAGCATTACTCACGCTGGTTATTTGCTAGTGGCTTTTGTGAGTGAAACAACAGGTAGTAGCTTACAGATACCGAGCTTTTTACTACCAAGTTTGTATTTTTATTTAGCTGCGTATTTGCTGATGAGCTTAGGATCTTTGGCGGTTTTAAGCATTGTCGAAAATGCTGAAAAGGAGGCAGAATTAAATCGTTTTCAAGGTTTAGCTAAACGATCGCCTCTCTTGGCTTTTGCCTTTTCGTTCTTTTTGATCGCGATGGCGGGAATCCCCTTAACAGGTGGGTTTATCGGGAAGTTCTATCTACTATTGGGGGCTTTATCGGTGGGATCATATGTCCTTGTTACCGTCATGCTGATCAGCACGGTCATCTCCTATGCTGTCTATTTCCGTATTATTCGTCAGATGTATTTTGTGGAATCTACACAGGAAACAGAGAGTTTACCTGTTCCTTTTGGAGCGGGTCTGGTAATTTTGATAAGTTTAGTAGGAACCCTTTTGTTAGGAATTTTACCAGGATTAGTGCTCGATCAGATTCCAACTCTCTTTTGATGACTTAGAAAATCTAAATGAGAAAAAATAACTTGGAAATCAGGAAATTAGAAGATAGAATGAAACAAGCACTAGTTTCGAATACTAGTGCTCTTTTTCTGCCAAGAGTATGAAATAGCTCTAGTTTTTGCCCTTTTTTAGAGCAAAAAACGAATCTTTATTGAAAAAGAAATGAGGTTTTTCGTGAATACTCTGTATTTTTTTTGCGAAACTCGTCATTTGTGGTACCATGTACTTGTTGTGAGGCGAACCGATCATAGAGGGGGTGCATAAGATGGAGGCAACCATGACCCTAGGGGTATCTGCAATCATCAACATCTGTATCTCTCTCGTCTGTATCGTCTTTGCTTGGCGGGTATTATGGAACGTAAAACTAGAAAAATGGTTGCGAGTGCCGAACCCAAGTCAGGCGAGAGCACTACTAATCTTGCTTTCTGTTGCGATTGGTCATCAAGTTGCTCGTTTTCTAATTGATTATCTCGATTGGTCACGCCTGATCGGTCAAACACTTTTTTAGTATATGAAGTAATGTTTGGACGAGTGAAAACTTTCTGGAAAATCCTTGCATAACTTTTGGCTGCTCCGTCAATGATGGTAGCAAACAGGTTGTGAGGGGAAAACAAATGAAAAAACGTACTACCATACTTTTTGCATGTGGATGGCTTGTTATTAGTCTTGTATTACTAGGAAGCAGATTTACTACCAAAACCAATGAAGAGATTTTAGTGGAAATAGCATCTAATCTTTCATTAGAAGCAAAACAGACTCAGTATCATTTTAGTGGACGAACAAAACAGCAGATGGCAGCAAAAGATGTAGATCGCTTTGTTACAGATCTGGCAAATCATCTATCTTTGTCTTCTGTCCAAAAAGATGTAGACCTAGATGGTATTCGGTATCAGGCGGAAAAACGATCTCTCAATAAGCACTATCAATTGCAAATCGTCCAAGATCGTCCAAAGGCTGACTTTGTGCAACCGTATGTGGTACTCTCTATACAAGAAACCGGGACTCCAGATCCACAGTGGCTCTTTATAAAAGAAGATCTTCAATCCTTATTACTATCTTTTGGACTAATATTAGATTATCATGTTTCCTATCAGTGGGAATCAAAGAGAGAGTTAGAATTACAAGGGACGATAAATCAAATATTGAACTTGTTAGATGCCAAACAAGTAGAAGGAATGGTTACGAAACGTACCCTAGCAGTCTCAGCACAGAGTCCTCTTTTAACTGGACAACTTGCGACAGGGAAAAGCTGGATGAATGTTCAAGTGGCTGCGAGATACAGTGATGACCAATCCAAGACGATTGTGACGATTGGAACTCCCATTATCACCATGGAATACTGATTGAAGCGGAGGCGAAAAATATGGAAAAAATTATTGTGCACGGTGGAGCGAAATTAAAAGGACGAGTAAAAGCGAGTGGGGCCAAGAATGCCGTACTACCAATCTTAGTAGCATCTCTTCTTGCATCTCGTGGTACTAATCACATCTTAGAAGTACCTATGCTAGAGGATGTCAAAACGATTACACAAATGTTAGAGAGCTTGGGAGCAAGAGTAGAGCTAAACGAAGAAAGTGTCTCGATCACGGCTGAAGACCTACCAAATCTCGATGCACCATATGATTTAGTGCGCAAGATGAGAGCCTCTTTCTTGGTAATGGGACCACTTCTTGCACGCAAGAAATATGCACGAATTCCTTTGCCAGGTGGTTGCGCAATCGGTAGTCGTCCGATTGACCTTCATCTGAAAGGCTTAGAAGCATTGGGAGTCCGTTTTGAAGTACATGCAGGACATATTGATGGCTTTGTACAAGATCGGCTCAAAGGAGCACCGATCTATTTGGACTTTCCAAGTGTTGGAGCAACGCAAAATATCATGATGGCAGCTACTTTAGCAGAAGGTCGTACCACCATTGAAAATGCTGCATGTGAGCCGGAAATTGTGGATTTGGCGAATTTCCTCAATAGCATGGGAGCGAATGTCCGTGGTGCGGGTACCGATGTGATTCGGATTGAAGGTGTAGACTTCCTTCGTGGTAGCGAATATACCGTTATTCCAGACCGGATCGAAGCAGGTACGTATCTAGTTGCTGGTGCTATCACAGGTGGAGAAGTTTTTGTAGAGGGAGCGATTCCTGATCATCTAGGCCCAGTGCTTGCCAAACTGCGTGAGATGGGTGTTACGGTGATGGAAGGAGAAAATGGTATTTTGGTTCGTCGTGAAGGTCCGCTAAAGCCAGCTGATATCAAAACTCTTCCATACCCTGGATTCCCTACTGATATGCAATCTCAGATGATGGCCTTACAGGTTGCAGCAGAAGGAACTAGTATCATGACAGAAACGGTTTTTGAAAATCGTTATATGCATGTAGAAGAATTCAAACGAATGAATGCCCATATTAAAGTAGATGGTCGTACTGCGATTGTAGAAGGCGGTAGTCCACTGTCAGGCGCTCAAGTAAAAGCTACAGACCTTCGTGCAGGTGCTGCGCTCATATTGTTGGGAATGATCGCAGAAGGGAAGACAGAAGTAACGGAGCTTCACCACATTGACCGTGGTTATGTAGGAATCGTCGAGAAATTGAATGCAATGGGTGCCAAGATCGAACGTGTGCCGTTTGTAGAAGGCGAAACAGAAGCAAAATCAGATCAAAAAAATTACGCATAAAAAGCGATTTTCTAGTGAATGTTTTGGAAACTCTCTTTGTGTATTACTAGATATTGATATAAAAAAAGGCAGATCCTTTTAAGGGAGTCTGTCTTTTTTTGGTTCTATGATTCTATGACTTACATAGTTTTAGAGAGAAGACTAGTAGAAACGTAGGTGAATCACTATGTTAAAGAAAAAGATTGCTTTTTTTATTGGAATATTGATTCTAATGATCCTACTTATACCGACTTTGTTGGTTAGCATGGCATCAGCGGAATCCTCTTTATCAAAAAAAACAAACCTTGCATCAATTAAGGAATGGAAAGAGCAGCCTTCCACGAAGCAAATACAGGTTCCAACGCAACCACAACCAACGGGAGATATTCTTTTACAAGGGCCAACAGTCAAAGTCTATCTTACAAAAGAGAAGAAAATAGTAAATTATCCACTAGAACATTATGTTCGTAATGTGGTAGCTTCTGAGATGCCTGCTGATTTTCATATCGAAGCGTTAAAAGCACAAGCAATGGCTGCCCGTACCTACATAGTAGATCGGTTGAAGAAGTCCCATTTATCTGATATGAAAAAATATGGGGATGCCCATGTGACTGATACAGTACAACATCAAGCATTTCAAACAGATGAAACACTTCAACGTAATTGGGGTTCAGCGTATCAAGAAAAGATAAAAAATCTAGAGAATGCAGTACTCCAAACATCAGGACAAATTTTGACCTATGAAGGAAAGCCTATTTATGCGGCCTTCTTCTCAACAAGCAATGGTAAAACAGAGAACTCAGAAGAGTATTTTTCACAAGCCTATCCCTATCTCAAAAGTGTGGAATCTCCATGGGATCAGCAATCTCCAAAGTTCGAGAAAACAGTAAGTATGTCCATTCAACAAATGGCAACGAAACTCTCGCAAAAAAGTAAAAAGCCATTAGCGTTCCCTACTATTGCAAGTGAAAATTTTATTATCACCAAACGATCAACAGGAAACCGAGTAGCAACGATTATCATTGGAGACCAAAAATGGACAGGACGAGAAGTAAGAGAAGCACTGGGATTGGCTTCATCTGACTTTTCCTGGGAAATAACAGGAGACAGGATTACTTTTCGAACGTTGGGATTTGGTCATGGAGTAGGAATGAGTCAGTGGGGGGCCAATTTAATGGCTAAAGACGGAAAGAAAGCGGAAGAGATTGTAATGCATTATTACCAAGGAGTGCGAATCGAACCGCATGGATTAAAGTAGGCTATCTTTCGAAATAGAAAACCGACCAGTTCTTTATCGCGACTTGGTCGGTTTTTCAGGGCTTTTTGGTTCTAGTTTATGTAAGACAAAGATCACTGGAAAAGTCATTTACATCTCATAAACAGAAATATTTATCGCCTGTGGGGGACTTACTGTAGAGATAGAATGATTCATTCTTTATCGAAAAGTCCATCAGAATAACAGGATTTCGTATATATTGATTCCCTTCTATCTTAGAATCTAAATATGTAGAGATCGTGATATAGTATAAATAGACGTAATATTCATTTTTTAGGGCTGGATTACGATTGTGGAAAGAAATTTATGTTAGGAGGGATATAAATTTGAAGAGAAAAGTTACCAAACACCTATACCAACAACTAGAAACAGAGTGGTTGTATTTGATTGAACAGGGAGTTCTCAGTGCAGAACAAGTTGAATCTGTTAGAAAGGAATATGAAGTTCAGAATTCCGTTTCCTTTCTAAAAATCGTTCTTTTGGTAGGAGCGATACTCGTAGGAGCAGGAATCCTCAGTTTTATAGCGGGGAATTGGTCTGTTATATCTGATTGGAGTAAATTTTTTATTTTGTTGGTTAGTTTGATTGTGTTTTATCTATCAGGGTGGTACTTGGAATCAAGTTATCCTAGAACTTCTTATAGTATGTATGCAATCGGATTGTTGATCTATGGTGCAGGGATTTTTCTAATCGGTCAGACATTTCATCTAGGTTCCGAAGCAGGTACAGCTTTTGTAGCTTGGGCAGTTGGCGGAGTAGCTCTTGCATTATATTTGAAGGATCGATGGATCTTTTTATTTTCTACGATCCTGATGGGAATCTACACGACGTATGCATTGTGGGATGATCAATATCCATTAGTGTTAATTTTATACCTTCCTCTACTTTATTGGATACATCATAAACTAGAATTAAAATCGGAAGCAATGGTGTTTTTTCTGAATTTGTTGATTCTGTATGGTATAAGTGCCTGTATTGGACTAAGTTCGTTGGACGAGAATTGGATTCCATATGTTCTCTTCCTGTTGGGATTAGGTATGATTTTTCTTCCGATCCCTTCTTATGGCAAACTACTAGAATGGCAAGGGGTGATGATATCTGGTATAAACGGGATTATTCTTACATTTGAGTATCCTTGGAAAGTGTTCGTAGGTCAGGAGTCGCAAACATTAGGACTTGGCTTCTCCATTCTTTTGCTAATCTTTTTAATTTGGATGTTGCGAAGGGGTAGCTTACCATCGCTTCTTATTTTGGCTGCGCTCATCTTTCGATACTATGTGGATTTCTCTTACGACTTTTTACCCAAATCCCTCTTTTTTATCTTAGGGGGAACAATACTTATCCTGTTTGGATTCTGGTTCGAGAAAAGTCGGAAGGAAAGGAAGATCCAAGATGGAGACTCGAAAACGTTTACCAACTAAGAACTTTTGGGCAATGCTGCTCGTTCCAGTATTGGTACTTTTAGCGATGGGAGCCAAACCATTGTATACAGTCTCTGTTGGGGAGGAGATTCAGTTACAAACTGTTCCTGTCGACCCACGAGATCCTTGGTATGGAGTTTATGTAAGCCTAAAATTTGAAGTGGAAGAAGTACCTGAGTCTAAAATAGAACCGGATGTACGCCAAATGATGGAGCGTCAAGGGATTGTACCTGTTTATGTTTTACTCCAACATAATGGGAAATCGCATGAGATTTCTCAAGTGACTGGTACTAGACCAAGTAAGGGGATTTATCTAGAAGGAAACATTGTTAGTTCATTGCCGAATCAGTCATTGGATGGTAGTATCTATCAGATTCACTATCCTGCTTTAGAACAATATTATGTAGAAGAAGGAAAAGGAAGAGAATTAGAGCAGATGTCCCAAACAGGGCAATTGGTGGCTACTTTAAAAGTATACAAAGGGTATGCGATTTTAACCAATCTGGAGAAAAAAACTCCTGAATAGTAATTCAGAACAGGATGGACAATAGCCAATGTCCATCCTTTTGTGTTTACGTAAAATAACTGATTTCCGCTTGTGGAAAGTATCCTTCAATGAGTTGTTTCATATGTTCTTTGATCGCTTGCATATGGGCATCTTGATAGACATATTTTGTACGTCCATAAGGACCCCATTTTTTCTTCCGAACCTCTTCTTCCATTACTAATTTGGTTTTAGGATAACGTTGTTCAATGATGTTTTTTGCTGTTTTCGTAAATCGATGTGTGATTAGTTCAAAGGTAATGTCATTTACAGTAGGCAGTTTTTCGCGCAGTTTATCCAAAAGGTCTTGATACTGCTCTTCCCATCCTTCAAAGATCATAATGGGAGCAATGATAAATCCCATAGGATAACCAGCTTTTGCTACTTTTCCGGCTGCGTTAATTCGATCCTCCAAAGGAGAGGTAGCAGGTTCAAAGTTCTTCACTACATAATTGGCATTAACGCTAAAACGAAATCTGGTTCGTCCATTATGTTTTGCATCTAAAAGGCTATCTACATTAGCATACTTCGTTACAAATCGGAGTCTTGCAAACTCGTTTTGCCCGATAAATTCGATTGTTTTCCGAAGTGTTCCGGTCAAATGTTCTATGCCGACTGGATCAGATGTACAAGCAGCTTCAAAAACGGTTTCTTGGGGCTTTTTTTCCTCTATGTACTTCAAGGCTGCTCCATATATTTCATCTAGATTGACATAGACACGTACATAAGGTCGATTCCCAAGGGTAGTTTGGAGATAACAGTAGTGGCAGTGTCCCATACAGCCCGTTGCAAGAGGTAGAGCGTAGTCAGCACTTGGTTTGGATTGCTCAAACTTGAGTGTTTTGCGTACTCCTACTACGAGTGTTCGTTTGGCGATCCGATACTTTTCAAGGTCGGATTCCCCAGGTAAATCGGTAATTCGATTATGAGATTTTGTAATTCTGACTGGGATATCGGTTTTAGAGAATTTTTCGTAGAGCTCTTTTCCAAGTGGATAATCCAAAGCTCCTGGCTCGAAGTATACGAGATCTGGTTGGAATGGTTTCAACTAGTTGTCACCTCCATATTAATGTCCCTTTTCTCTTTCAAAAGCATGTCATAACAGCTTCTCCAATATTTACCGTAACCAAAAAGATAATAGAAAACTCGTTTTTAATGAGAATTGAACAAATATTTCCCACCTTAGGTATAAAGAGAGTTTTCGCGGTCGACAATGAGTTCTGAGGTGATAAACAAATGAATCCAGAAGAACCAAAAAATAACGTATCTTCTCTGGAAGAAGCGAAAAAACGCAAACAAACTTGGAGACGAATTGTCAAAAGTAAATGGTTCATTCCAGGTCTTTACCTTGCTCTGGTTGCTGTCCTTTTAGGAACCGCTTGGTTCTTACGTGATAATGAAACAGCCACTACTACTGTTAAACCAAGTGAAGACACCATTTTACCAGTAGAAAAGTCTCCTACTTCCGAGCAAATGATTTACCCAATTGCCAAAGATTCAGAGGCAAGTAAAACAACCGATTTTTATCAAGAGAATGCAACAAATCAACAAAAAGAATCTGCATTGGTTAAGTACGCCAATACTTACTGGCCTCATCTCGGTTTTGACTTTGCACGGAAAGATAAAAAGTCTTTTAATGTAGTTGCCGTGATGGATGGGAAAGTAGTGAAAGTAGACAAGAATCCAATTCTTGGGGAACTTGTGGAGATCCAACATGCAAATGGCTTGGTCAGTGTATATATCAGTTTAGATGATGTAAAAGTACAGGTAGGACAAAATGTTCAACAGGGGGATGTGCTTGCAAAAGCAGGACAGAACCAGTTTGAACAAGAGCAAGGAAATCACTTGCATTTTGAGATTCGTAAAGACGACCAAGCAGTCAACCCTAGTCAGTACTTAAAGACAGAGTAGTTCTTTGGTTTATCGAATAAAAGAAGTCCTTTTTAAGAGGGGCTTCTTTTTTATTTACAGAACAAATACAAGTTTTTGCTTGTCCATGCTTGTCTGATGGCGAATAACGTCGAAACCCCTTCATATAATGTAGCAGACATGCTGAAAGGGGGAGAGGAGATGCATGATTATATAAAAGAACGAACAATAAAAATAGGAGAATATTTCCTAGAAACCAGAAATACAGTACGAAAAATTGCGAAGGAATTTGGAGTTTCCAAGAGTACCGTTCATAAAGATTTAACAGAGCGTCTACCAGAGATAAACCCTGATCTAGCCAACCAAGTCAAAGAAATATTAGAGTATCATAAATCAATCCGTCACTTACGAGGCGGGGAAGCAACGAAGATCAAGTATAAACGGAAAACAGTAAGTAGCAAAGTTCCAGTAAAAGTATAAGGAAATTTCGTAAAGAGCATCGAAAATGGATCATTTTATCGCAATTTTTTCATTTTATCCAGATTTCTTCCCTTTCGGTGCTTCTTTTCTTGTGTTAAAATCTACGAGTATATTAGTAGACTTCTAAAATTAGTTGCGTTATATTCAATATGAAGTATTGGTATATTGGACAAGTAGAATAAGACTTTAGTAGATATTCGGATGACATAATGGAGAGGTAATATATGAAATCTGATGACTGGAAGAACAACACCAATGAAGAAGCATTGGAAAATAACAATACACAAGAATCACATCCTCCAGGCGAGTTGAAATGGAGCCAAGAAGAGGAAGATTTAAGAGAGAAACAGAGTGATTCAAAAGAGACCGATCTAGATAGTTTGGTTACGAACTCAAGTCAAGAACTAGAAAATAAAGAAAAAGATGAGAGAAATAATTGGGATAATAAAGAAAATCCTTTTCCGCCATCTACATCTCATCAACAAGCTTCAGCTAGTATTGAGGATACTCTAACACCATTGGACTTTAAAGATTATACTGTAGCTCCTACAGTAGAACAGATCGATCCAGTGCAACAAGAAGTAGTTTCGGAGACAGATCAACCTAAGAGCAAGTGGGCGAACAAGTGGTTAAAGATTTTCTGGGTTCCAGCTCTTTTAGTAGTAATGTTGTTATTTGGTTTGATAATTGGGCATTCTGTTTTAGGAGAGCAACCGATTGCGAATGTATTTGATATAAAAACGTGGGAACATCTTTACAATTTGGTGTATAGTAAATAAAAAACCCGTCTTGATGGATCGCCAATCTCGACGGGGTTCTTCATGTTCAATGTGAAAAATGGGAGGGAACCGATTGTCGAATGTACCTAATATCTTAACAATGCTTCGTTTTGCAATGGTTCCAGCCTACTTATTTGTCTATTTTTCTGATATTCCGGGTAAAAACTATTGGGCGATCGCCATTGTACTGCTTGCAGGGCTTACGGATGTGTTAGATGGTTATATCGCTAGAAAATACCAACTCGTAACCCAGATGGGTATCATGTTAGACCCTCTAGCAGATAAACTAATGATGTTTGCAGTCTTTTTCACTTTGTTTTACTCGCAAAAAATCAGTTTTCTTGCGGCAGGAGCTATTATTTTTCGTGACTTAGCAATGATCTTGTTTGGGGCAGTTTTCCATTTACAGGGTAAAAAGACAGTACCAGCTAATTTTTTGGGTAAGTTGACCACTGTACTATTTTATATAGTGCTATTGTTATTAATGACAGATCTACCCATTCCAGCATTTTCTATTTGGTTTGTAATCGGGCTTTCATATTTTACTACTCTCATCTATTTCATCCGAATTAAATCAATTAATGATTGAACATTCCTCCACCTATGCTAACGTGAAGAGGTGGGGGATTCTTGGTTAATCCCATCTACCGATAGGAATGTACCAAGTTCAAACCGTAGTTCCTACGGCAAAAAGTCTTAGACTTCTTTTAAGATATTCTGAGCGGCATTAATGTCACGATCATGTTCTGTCCGACGCAGATTCATCTCCCACTTTCGCTACGCTTAGAAGTGGGAGTATTTTCCGCTATAATAGATAAAAAAGAAATACAGGATCCATTAATTTATGGAAAGCTACCTAGGAGGGTAGCTTTTTTTATAGGTTTTAGTATGATAAGGCAATAGATACAGTAAAAGCAGTGGAGGTGCCAAGAGAGTGGCAGCTAGAAATTTTATACGAACCATTATAGTCGAAACCCCTTCTCGCCCAGGTAACTTAGGCAAAGTAACCATGGCAATCGGTTCCGAAGGTGGAGATATTGGAGATATTGTAACAAAACAGATAGGGCCTTTCTCTACGGTGCGCGATATTACAGTACATTGTGAGAATCCTGAACAATTCGAGCGTGTATTAGTAGCAGTAGAAGCGTTGGGAAATGGAATTCATATTCACTCAGTATCAGATGATGTTTTATTGGCTCATGAAGGTGGAAAAATACACATGACCAGTCGAGTAGAGATTCGATCTCTAGCTGACTTGCGTCGTGTTTATACTCCAGGTGTGGCAGAAGTATGTCGAGTTATCGAAAAAGATCCTAGCAAAGCTAGATACTATACCAGTATTGGGAATACAGTAGCAATTGTCACAGATGGCACCGCAATTCTCGGCTTGGGGAATATTGGTGCTGTTGCGGGAATGCCTGTAATGGAAGGAAAAGCAGCTTTGTTTGATCGTTTGGCTGGAATTAGTGCTGTTCCGATCTTACTTGATACAAGTGATCCAGATGAGATAGTACAGACTGTTAAAAATATAGCACCTGGTTTTGGCGGCATTTTGCTTGAGGATATTGGATCTCCACATTGTTTTGAGATTGAAGAACGTCTGAAAGCAGATTTGTCAATTCCCGTTATGCATGATGATCAACATGGTACAGCAGTTGTTACGTTAGCGGCTGTTATCCAAGCATGTCGAGCTACTGGAACCGATCTTTCTAAGGCAAAAGTAGGACAGATTGGTTTGGGAGCAGCAGGTCTTGCGATCTGTCGGATGTTCTTGGCATATGGTGTGGAGCAAATGGTAGGCGTCGATCGACAAGCTGTAGCACTAGATCGTCTACAGAGTTTTGGAGGAACTCCAGCTAATTCGATTCAAGAACTGATGGAGACTTGCGATATTGTCATTTCTACCACAGGAGTTCCTGGTTTGATCAATCCAGGATGGGTTCGCAAAGGTCAGATTATCCTAGCACTATCCAATCCAAAACCAGAGATTGAACCAGAGATTGCACTTAGTGCAGGTGCAGCCTATGCAGCAGATGGCCGTTCTGTTAACAATGTATTAGGATTCCCTGGAATTTTCCGTGGGGCATTAAATGCACAAGCTACTGACATAACACATGAGATGTTGGTCACTGCAGCAAAAGCCATTGCTGATTGTGCGAAACCAGGTGAGCTGGTACCACAACCTCTCGACCTAGATGTGCATCGTGCGGTAGCTAGTGCGGTAGAACAAGTTGCTCACCATCCAAAAAATTCGATTTGAGTAGAGTAATTCTGAAGTGGGTAGCATGTATGGACTGTAATATACAGGGGGAACTATCAGTTTCCCATTATGTAATATTCTTCAAAGGGTAATACACTCATTTAGAATAAGGAAATAGAAAAGCTCCTTTCCTTCGTGGTTTTTTGCCATTTGCTTCGCTATAATGGACAAGAAACCTGATTGGAAGGGAGTTTTTTTGTGTCTGAAATCAATGTGCAAGAAATTATGAAGACCATTCCCCATCGCTATCCATTCTTATTAGTTGATAAAATTGTAGAAGTAGATCCAGGGAAGAAAGCAATTGGAGAAAAAAACGTAACGATTAATGAGCCTTTTTTTCAAGGGCATTTTCCAGACTATCCTGTAATGCCAGGAGTACTGATCGTAGAAGCTCTGGCACAAGTAGGAGCATTTGCAGCGCTTAGCATGGAAGAAAATAAAGGGAAGATCGGATTTCTCACAGGACTGGATAAGTTCCGTTTCCGTGAACAAGTCCGTCCAGGAGATGTTCTGCGGCTGGAAGTGGAGATGACTCGTGTAAAAGGACCAATTGGGAAAGGTCATGGGATCGCACGAGTTGGAGATAAAGTAGCAGCGGAAGGCGATCTGATGTTTGCTATCTTAGATCCAACAAACGAATAAAACCAACAGGCCCACTCATTAAAAGTGGGCTTGTTAGTTTAGGTAGTTAATAGAAAAACATACTGAGATAAGTGCTACGAAATTGGAATCTGGGTTACACACTCTGATTGGAACTAGTCGAATCTTTGGGCTTTTTCCTTACACTGGTTATGTAAGGGATAAAAAATGCCACAAATATCGGCCGACTAAGTAGAGAATCCCCCAAAAGGGCAGACTAAGGACAACGGCAACGAAAAAGCCAACTAGCCAGTCGCTGGTCTCACTGGATATAGTCCAAAACCATCGCATTTGTACTGGTCTCCCTTCCTATTTAGATAGTAATAGGATGTCACGGAAATTTTGGGGCTACTCTATTCAAAACTTTGCAGTTATGTTACAGTGATACTTAGATTTGTAATGTTACTGTAACATTCGAAACAATTCATAAGAAACTTATTCGCAGATCACAATATATGAGAAGAGAATGTTTGGGGGGCAACGAGCTTGGTACGTTACGGGATCGTCGGTTGCGGTCACATTGCCAAAAAACACGTTACGGCAATTAAAGAAGTAGAAGGTGCTGAACTGGTCGCGGTTTGTGACACCAACGCAGAACGCTTAAAAGAGTTTGCGGTGGATGGTGTTAGAGGATACCTTTCCTTAGATGAAATGTTACAGTCGGATGTGGATGTGGTCTCCATCTGTACTCCAAGTGGTCTTCACCCTGCCTTGACTATACAGGCGGCAGAAGCGAAAAAACACGTTATTGTTGAGAAGCCTATGGCTCTTACCTTAGAAGATGCTGATCGAATGATGGATGCATGTGAACGAAATGGAGTCAAGATGGCGGTAGTACATCCCAATCGATTCCGTCCTGCTGTTGTAGAGTTGAAACGGCAGTTGGAGAAAGAAGCATTTGGCAAGATCGGACATGCGAATGCTACAGTGCGTTGGAACCGAAATCAAGCTTATTATGATCAAGCTCCATGGCGTGGAACGAAAGAGATGGATGGCGGCGTTCTAATGAACCAAGCGATTCACAATATGGATTTACTTCTTTGGATGATGGGAGATCTTGAGGAAGTTTCCACTTTTGATGCGACTCGAATCCGTAAAATTGAAGCAGAAGACACCTCCGTTAGCGTGTTAAAATTTAAGAGTGGTGCACTAGGTCTGTTAGAGGCAGCTGTCACGATCTACCCCAAAAATTTAGAGGAGTCTCTTAGTATTTTTGGTGAAAACGGAACAGCAGTCATTGGAGGCCCTACTGCTAACTGGATTCAAAACTGGCAGTTTGAGAGCTTATCCGATGAAGAAGCAGAGTCGACCAAACAACGTGTAGCCCAAGATCCATTTGGTACTCCTGGTCATCAATGCATTATTCAAGATATGACTGATGCAATCCGAGAAAATCGGGAGCCGATTGTTTCTGGTAAGGAAGGTAGAGAAGCATTAGCATTTGTGGTAGCTTGTCAACAATCAGCCGAAACAGGAAAGCCAGTACGTCTTGAATCATTAGAACGCATTTCAAACAAACAATAGGGAGTGGATTTTCATGAAAAAGATTCCTCTGTTGGATTTACAAGCTCAGTATGCTACGATTCGTGACGACATCCGCCAAGCTGTCGACAATGTATTAGAAGGCGGAGCTTATATCATGGGCCCAGAAGTGAAAAAGTTAGAACAAGAGATTGCAGAGTTCTGCGGTGTGAAACATGCGATCGGGGTAGCAAACGGAACAGATGCATTGTTATTGGTATTAGATGCAGCTGGTGTAGGACCTGGGGATGAAGTGATTACGACTCCATTCACTTTTTTTGCATCTGCAGAAGTAATCTCTCAACTTGGAGCAACTCCGGTATTTGCAGACATCGATCCTAAAACGTACAACATTGATGTGGAACAAGTTCGTGCTAAAATAACGAACAAAACGAAAGCGATTATCCCTGTACATATTTTTGGACAGCCAGCAGAAATGGATGAATTGATGAAGTTGGCTGAACAGCATAATCTGTTTGTGTTGGAAGATGCAGCACAAGCGATCGATGCAGAGTTTAAAAACAAGAAAATCGGAAACTGGGGACATGCAGGAACCTTCTCTTTCTTCCCAACCAAAAACCTTGGTGGTTATGGGGATGGTGGAATGATCGTAACCAATGATGATCAAATCGCAGAGAAAGTACGGATCTTGCGGGTTCATGGAAGTAATCCAAAGTATTACCATAGCATGATTGGATATAACAGCCGTTTAGATGAATTGCAGGCAGCAGCACTTCGTATTAAATTACGTCACTTGCGTGATTGGAACGATGCTCGTCGCCAAAAAGCAGCGATCTATGATGAGTTGTTAAAAGATTTACCAGTAGTAACCCCTTATCATGCAGAAGATCGCCGTCACGTTTACCACCTTTATATCATTCAGGCGGATGATCGTGCTGGTCTGATGAACCATTTAAAAGAAAATGGAATTGCGACAGGTATTTACTACCCAGTTCCATTGCACCGCCAAAACGTATATGAATCTCTCGGGTATGGTGTGGGTAGCATTCCGATTTCGGAGAAAATGGCAGACCGTACGTTCGCCATCCCTCTCTATCCAGAGTTAACCAGAGAAGATCAAGAGTATATCGCCCAAACAATTCGTAACTACTACAAGTAAAGGATGTCTACTATGACAGTTAGTTCTCAATTGCTTCAAAAAATTGAAGACCGTACTGCTGTGATCGGGGTCGTAGGGCTCGGTTATGTGGGTCTCCCTCTCGCAGTAGAAAAGGCAAAAGCAGGATTCAAAGTAATCGGCTTTGATGTCCTTCAACACCGGGTAGACATGGTTAACGAAGGGGTTAACTATATCGGGGATGTTGTCGATGAGGATTTAAAAGATTTAATCGCAAGTGGCAAATTCCTGGCAACCACTGACTACTCTCTCATCCAAGAAGTTGATGCTGTAGCCATCTGTGTACCAACGCCTTTGGATAAATATCAGCAGCCTAACACCACGTATGTAGAGTCTTCGTCTGAAAGTATTGCGAAGTATCTTCATGAAGGTATGTTGGTAGTGTTGGAGAGTACAACGTATCCTGGAACGACAGAAGAAATTGTAATGCCGATCTTGGAGAAAACGGGTTTACATGTAGGGAAAGAGTTTTTCTTAGCATATTCTCCTGAACGTGTTGATCCAGGTAACAAAACCTTTAAAACGAAGAACACTCCAAAAGTGGTTGGTGGTGTAACCGAGACTTGTACCAAAGTAGCAGCTGCTATGTATCGTGCTGTGTTAGAAGGCGAAGTTCACGAAGTATCAAGTCCAAAAGTAGCAGAGATGGAGAAAATCTTAGAAAATACTTTCCGTAATATCAATATTGGGTTAGCAAACGAGATGGCAATCCTTTGTAATAAGATGGGGATTGATATTTGGGAAGTAATCAATGCTGCTAAGACGAAACCATACGGGTTTATGGCTTTTTATCCAGGACCTGGTTTGGGTGGGCATTGTATCCCGATTGACCCATTCTACCTTACTTGGAAGGCAAGAGAGTACAACTACCATACTCGTCTGATTGAAGTAGCGGGTGAGATCAATAACGAAATGCCAAACTTTGTGGTCGATCGTTCGATGAAAATTTTAAACCGTCATCACAAAGCGCTTAGTAACTCCAAGATTGCGGTTTTAGGAGTCGCTTACAAAAAAGACATTGATGATTATCGGGAATCCCCTACACTTCCTATCATCGAGCTTTTAGATAAGTATGGTGCGGATATCCAAGTAGTAGATCCATACGTAGAGAACTTCCGTGTGGGAGAGAAAAACTATGAAACGGTCGAGCTCAGTGAAAAGTTGCTTGAATCGGCTGACTTGGTACTTGTCACAACGGACCATAGTGATTTTGATTATAAGATGATTGCAACCAAATCCAAAGCGATCTTTGACACCCGTAATGCTCTTCAAGGTGTGGAAGATATTAAAGCGGATTACGAAAAACTATAAAGAAAAAGGCGGTCGACTGATGAATCATATCATCCATGACTCCGTGAAATTGGGAGAAAACGTTCAGATTGGATACTTTTCGGTCGTTGGGGAAAATGTAGTCTTGGGCGATAATGTAAGCATTGGTAACAATGTAACCATTCACGAAGGTACGATTATTGATGCAGGAGTTACCATTAGTGATAATTGCGTCATCGGTCGCTGGCCAAAACCTGCTAAAGCATCTACGGTAAAAGTAGATGCAGATTTGGCACCTCTTTCCATTGGGGAAGGGACTACCATTGGTGCAAATACCGTTTTGTATCGTGGAAGTACCATTGGAAAAGAAGTAATGGTGGGAGATCTCGCCTCGATCCGTGAAAAGTGTACAATAGGAGATCGTGCAGTTGTCGGACGTGGTGTGGCGGTTGAGAACCAAGTGAAAATTGGTGCAAAGACCAAGATCCAGACTAACTCGTATATTACGGCATACACCACCATCGAGGAAGAGGTTTTCATTGCTCCAACGGTTACTACGACCAATGATAACTTCATGGGACGTACGAAAGAACGTTTCCAATTTGTCAAGGGAGCTACCATCAAACGTGGGGCTCGTGTTGGAGGGGCTTCGGTACTACTTCCAGGTGTCACGATTGAAGAAGAGAGCTTTATTGCGGCAGGAGCTTTGGTCAACCGTGATACAGAAAAAGCAAAAGTTTATATTGGGGTACCAGCTCGTGTTCTGCGTGATGTTCCCGACCGGGAAAAGCTAGATCAACAAGATAAATAGTGAGTATGAATCTACCGGAGAAAAGAGAACAAGCGTATCAATAGACTTGTTCTCTTTTTTGCTAGGTGGGGAATTGATCGGTTGTTGTGCATAAGAAGTCAATCAGATCCATTATCATACAGCAGAATAGTTTCGCGTTATTGTAGAAAGGAGTGTGAGAGATGAAAGTCCTCGTAACGGGAGGAGCAGGATTTATAGGCTCCCACATCGTAGATCAGTTATTAGCACGTGGAGATGAAGTGATCATTGTTGATAACTTGATTACCGGTAAGGAAGAGCAAGTCCATTCTAAAGGAAAGTTTTATCGCATAAATATTACGGACGAAGCGCTTATCGATTTGGTACAAGAAGAAAAACCAGAAGCGATTATTCATCAAGCCGCTCAAGTTCATGTTCCAAGTTCAGTAGAGAATCCGTTCTTTGATGCTGAGACCAATGTGATCGGAACCATCAATCTACTAGAAGCAGCAAGGCGTGGAGGAGTTCGTAAAATTGTCTATGCTTCTTCTGCAGCCGTATATGGAGAACCTCAGTATCTTCCAATCAATGAGATGCATCCTACAGAGCCGCTTTCACCTTATGGAGTCTCGAAACTGACAGCGGAACAGTACATAAAAATGTATGCAAAAGAACATGGTTTTTCCTATTCGCTCTTACGCTACGCCAATATTTATGGTGTACGTCAGGACCCTAGAGGAGAAGGTGGAGTGATCTCCATCTTGGTAGACAAAGTTCTGGGACAACAAGCTTTTACTGTATTTGGAGACGGTAAGCAAACTAGAGACTATGTATACGTTACAGATGCAGCTAAAGCCAATGTTTTAGCGCTAGATACCGAACAGAATGGAACCTACAATATCGGAACAGGTAAGCGAACCTCACTACTAGATTTAATCCAGACATTTGAGCAAGTGACGGAACGAAAGATGGAAGTAGAATATGGACCAGAGCGTCCTGGGGATATTGTACATAGTTATTATGAGATTGGGAAAGTGTCCGAAGAGTTAAAGTGGACTCCTACTATTACCCTCGTAGAAGGTTTAAAAGCAACAATTAAGTATTACCAAAAAAGCTATACGTAAAACCTAATGCTTGACTGTTCCAATATGTATTACTACATTGGTTTTCCCAAAGTAGTATAGTACCTCCAATTGGGTCTCTTCTGTTTTTTATTGTCAAGAAACGTCTATTGTCTTCATCAGGGGTTTCCTGTATACTTGGAACCAGTTGAGAAATATTACTTTTATGTTACAGACGTTACTGCATTATTACAGTAACGATCCAATAGATGATGACTATGAAAACAGGAGTGGTTGGCGGATGAGAGCAAAGACATACTTCCATAGTGATTCCCGCCCTTTTGCTGAAGGGTATCAGACCCGTTCCCTATACCCTTATGTAAAGCGTGGATTAGAAGTATTACTTTCTTTAGGTCTGTTGCTATTTACTTTACCAGTAATGATCTTAGCAGCATTTGCGATCAAGCTCGAATCGCCAGGCTCAGTCTTTTATAAACAAGAACGTGTTGGACATCGTGGTCGAAACTTCCAAGTGATCAAGTTACGTTCTATGCGAACAGATGCAGAAAAAAATGGACCCCAATGGGCAGCAAAAAATGATCCACGTGTAACAAAAGTCGGGCAATTTATTCGCAAAACAAGAATTGATGAATTACCTCAATTAATTAATATTCTTCGTGGAGACATGAGTCTTATTGGCCCTCGACCTGAGCGACCAATGTTTACGGACCAATTTGATAAAGAAATACCAGGATTTAAAAATCGTTTGGCAGTAAAACCAGGTTTAACTGGTTGGGCACAAGTAAACGGTGGATATGAATCTACACCAGCTGAGAAGTTAGAGTTTGACTTATATTATATTCGCAAACAATCATTTAAGTTAGACCTTCAGATTCTGTGGAAAACAGTATTAGTGGTATTTACAGGTGATGGTGCGCGGTAAAATAAAAACCCTTTGACAACGAATGCCAAAGGGTTTTTATTTTGTTTGCCTCTCTAGAATACCAGTTTGAGTCCATAGTAGATCAGTAACCAGAGAGGTACGCTCATCAAACTAGCGTGAAAAATCCCGATCCAAAAAGACTTACCTGCAACTGTGTATTCCATAAGAGACACCTCCGATTTGTTTTGTTATCTCTATTATACGCAAGGAATCCGAACCCTAAAAACAGATGGGGCAATTGTAAACCAATTGTAATCGAAGGGTAACGAACAAGTGAAAATATGACACGAACCAAAAATATGTTGCATAAATAATACGGAGCTTAAACCAAGTAATTCAATAAAAAAACTTATTATTCTGATATAGAATGATGTTATTGACGTTTTATAAGAGTGTTGTTAAGATAAGATCATTCTAAAAATGAATATCTTATGAACGTGATATAACGTTTTCTCTTATCCAGAGAGGTGTAGGGGCAGGCCTGATGATACCTCGGCAACCATCCAATAGGAAAGGTGCCAATTCCTGCAGAGCAATTAGTTTTTTGCTCTGGCAGATGAGAGAAAGGTGAAACTGAATTCGGGATCCCTTTCTGTGCATCTGTATAGAAAGGGATTTTTATTTTGCTAAATTCACATGATAAATAGAAAGAGGGTGAAGGAATCGTGATTCAGATCCAAAATGTTTCCAAAGTCTATACCGTACAACGAAAACAAATTCGCGCAGTGGATCAAATTTCATTTGATATAGATGCAGGAGAAATTTATGGAATCATTGGTCATAGTGGTGCGGGGAAAAGCACATTACTACGCATGATTAATGGTTTAGAACAGCCCACTAGTGGAGAAGTTTTAATTGATGGAACCGCTATTCATCAGCTTAAAGCTTCTGCTCTACGTAATGAGCGACAGAAGATCGGGATGATTTTTCAACATTTTCATCTTTTGTGGTCACGCACTGTTCGTGAGAATATTGCCTTTCCTTTAGAGATAGCAGGATGGTCCAAGAAAAAGATTGAGGAACGGGTAACAGAAGTTCTAGAATGGGTAGGTTTGACAGAGCGAGCAGAAGCTTATCCATCCCAACTGAGTGGGGGACAGAAACAGCGGGTTGGGATTGCTAGGGCGTTAGCCAACAATCCTAAGTTGTTGTTATGTGATGAAGCCACATCGGCATTAGATCCAGAGACAACACGATCGATTTTGGGGTTATTACAAGAGATTAATCGAAAAACAGGGATTACCATTGTTTTGATTACTCATCAAATGAGCGTAATTACCTCGATTTGCGACAAAGTGGCAGTCTTATCGGATGGTAAATTAATTGAGTCGGGTAAGGTAGCTGATATTCTAGCTGATCCAAAGCAAGAAGTAACTCGGAAATTCCTATTGCAGCAAGAAGAAGAAAAAGATTCTATTTTACTTCCTTATACTGATTGGGATCAACTACAACAGATTGTACAAGAAAATCCTGTACAAATTCAACAGGTATTAGACCCTGTGACAGGAGACAAAAAGATTAAGGTAGTGGCTCCTCTAGCAGTGTTAGAAAAACTAGGGAACCAGAGTGAGGAGGTGAGATAATTGTTAGCTGAAATTGATACAGAGCAACTCTGGACAGCTACCGGAGAGACTCTATATATGGTAGGGATTTCGGGGTTATTTACTCTGTTACTAGGGATTCCCTTAGGGGTTTTGCTAGTGATTACCGATAAGGGTTATTTTCTAGAAAGTAAAGTAATCCAAACTGTTCTCGGAGTAGTCGTCAACATTTTCCGGGCAGTCCCTTTTATCGTTTTGGTCTTGTTCTTATTTCCCTTATCCGAATTAATCATTGGGACTACTTTAGGACCTACAGCCGCAACGATTCCCTTGATTGCAGGAGCTGCGCCTTTCTTTGCGCGGATGGTGGAAACGGCGATCCGAGAAATCGATCGCGGCGTAATTGAAGCATCAGAAGCGATGGGAGCAAGTCGATTAACCATTGTTCGACAGGTTCTCATCCCAGAAGCAATACCAGCAATTATCTCTGGTTTTACCGTCACTCTCGTCTCATTGATTAGTTTTTCCGCTATGGCAGGCATTGTAGGTGGTGGCGGTCTAGGGGATGCAGCTTTTCGCTTTGGGTTCCAGTCTTTTAATGATGGAATGTTGTATGCATGTGGGCTTTTGCTCATTGTACTAGTTCAAATAGTTCAATGGATTGGTGATTGGATTTCGAAAAAAATGGACAAACGTATCTAGAAGAGAAAGATCAATTAAATAAGAAAAGGATGAACAAGATGAAAAAATGGACCATCTCTCTAATCGGGCTACTTTTGGCAGTTGTTTTAACTGCTTGTGGCAATCAGGAAGCAAAAGAAACCGGCACAATTCGTGTTGGTGCATCACAAGTTCCGCACGCTGAGATCTTAGAGCAAGTGAAACCAATCTTAGAAAAACAAGGGATTAAATTAGAAGTTCAAGTATTCCAAGATTATGTATTACCAAACAAGGCAGTACAAGAAGGACAATTAGAGGCGAATTTCTTTCAACATCTTCCTTGGATGGAGACAACCAATAAAGAACGTAATTACAACCTAGTGAAAGTAATTGGTGTGCATATTGAGCCAATGGGAGCTTACTCTTCTAAGTACAAAAATATCAATGAACTGCCGAATGGTGCACAAGTTGCCCTTCCGAATGGTACCAGTGAATTAACCCGTGTTCTATTATTATTGGATCAAAAAGGCCTGATCAAGCTAGATAACCGGGATGGAGACAAAACGCTTGAAAATATTCAAGAGAACCCTAAAAATCTTCAGTTCAAACTATTGGAATCCGCAATCTTGCCTCGTGTTATCAAAGAAGTAGATTTAGCGATTATTAACACGAACTATGCTCTACAAGCAAAGCTAAATCCAGTTGAAGATGCTCTCTTCATTGAAGATAAAGAGTCTCCATATGTAAATGTATTGGCGACGAAAAAAGGAAAAGAGACAGATGCAACAATCCAAGCATTAGCAAAAGCTCTTAACTCACCTGAAGTGAAGAAGTTTATTGAAGAGAAATATAAAGGAGCTGTAGTTCCGGCTTTCTAAGGTTTGAGAACTACACAGCTTAGATTGCACCAATACCCCTGAAATCCATGATCTCAGGGGTATTGGTGATGTTTTTTATTCTACAGGATATTCCTGATATTCTGTTCGACCAAGCTCTACCTTTACTTGACCTGCAGTCCAGTTCATGGTCTTTTCGATCCAACTTTTCTCCGATCCAACTGGTACCCAGACTCCCCAAGAGACATGCTCTGCAAATTGTGGAGTCTCTAAGCCGAGATCAGTATTTCGTAATTCATGCTCTATTTTCCCCATATAGGAATAATCGAAATGTAGTAGAAGTTCTTGTTCTAAACGATGCTCCACTATTCCTGCAGCTTTTACCGCTTCTACTGCTCCTTGTGTGTAAGCTCGTATCAGCCCTCCTGCTCCTAACTTAATGCCACCGAAATATCGTGTTACCACAACTACAGTATAGAGTAGCTTTTTCTGATGAAGTACTTCTAATATTGGTTTTCCTGCAGTACCAGCAGGCTCTCCATCATCGGATGCTTTCTGTTCTAATTCTGTGACAACATAAGCGCTGCAGTTGTGTGTTGCATCCCAATGTTGTTTTTGTAAACTCTGGATATATTCCTGCGCCTCTTTCTCAGAATGAACCCGTTTAGCCCGACATATAAACCGGGAGCGGTTAATCTCAAATTCTGTTTCTCCATTATTTCCGACAGTAAAATACCGTTGCACCATTTGCGCCCCCTTTTTCTAATCTTAGCGTAACAAAAAACCCCTCCTAGAGGTAGGAAGGGAATTATCTTGTCTATTGTTCTAATTCTTTTGATGAAAGCCTTCGGGTTCTTGTACAGATGGAGCTTCAAGGTTCTCTCCTACTGTACTCTTTTTCTCAATACCAAGATGCTCTTTCATCAATTGAGAAATCCGCAATCGTTCGTCTTTGCTGATGATCTCATAAGCTCCACCATTTATTCGACGAGGTGTAGTTTGGATTTGAATGGATTCAATGTTTTGTTTCGGAGTCTCCTGATAAATCTCGATAAAGGAGAGGAATTCATTGGTTGGAATGGTATAAGTTAGATTATTCCCTACTGCATTGGAGATCTCTTGAACCTTAGTTAAAGAATTAAAACTAACGATTCGGTCCAAAATCTGGGATATCACTTCTTGCTGACGTTTCTGTCGCCCAAAATCCCCTTCTGGATCTTTCTTTCTCATCCTCACATAAGGAAGGGCTTGTTCTCCTGTTAAATGAGCAGGACCCTTCTCAAATTTATATACTTTATTACCGAATGTCTCGATTTTAAAGTTTAGAGGAACATTCACATTGACACCACCGACAGCATTCACAATATCGATAAAACCTTTAAAGTTGATTTTGGCATAGTAATCAATCGGGACTCCACCCAAAAAGTTTTCTACGGTCTCACGCACGTTCTCTAGTGGGTCATATCCCTTTTGTTTTCCCCAGTAAGCCGCCGCATTGATCTTGGTTTTATAACCATCCGTATTGGCTATTTCAGCTAATGTATCTCGAGGTATACTTACCAACTTAACAGAATGGGTTGTTGGATTAATAGCAACGACCATTAAAACATCTGTTCGAAGTTCCTGTGCTTCTTCTTTAGTTGAGTATTGATCTACACCCATAAATAAAATGGTAAAGGGATCTTTTTGGATGTCTACTTCTTTCTCACGGTGCTTTGAAGCTCGTTGTTCCACTTGACCTTTGGAAACAGCACCCCATATACTATAACCCACAAAACCGGCTATTCCGACTACAAGGCAAACGAATAGAAGTGAGATTCGCAACCACCATTTTGAACGGGAGCGTGGTTCCGAAGATGGTTCATTTGATTTGTGTTTTGTCATCTGATGCCCTCGCTTTGCTTAACGAACGTACCGTAATAGGAAAGGTTCCGATAGATTAAAATCGAAATAATACTATCACTTTCCAATATGCTGTCTCAAGTTTTTAGACGAATTGTCTTAATTTTGAGCGTTTTTCTCCATGAAAAAACCTCTTTCCAATAAGGAAAGAGGTTTTAGTATTTAGCTTTCGGAAGAGCTTTTGCTTGAGGAGCTATTTTTAGAACTACTCTCTTCCTCGTCAGAAGAACTGCTACCTTCGGAATCCTCCGTTGGCTCATCAATCGGGATCTCTAATTGTTGTTTTAATAGATTGCTTACACGGGTCCGTTCTTTTTCCGTTAATTTATAAACGAAGTTTCGTGACACACCATTTAGCGAAATATAATCCTCCAGTAATCCACGCTGTTTGTCCCATTGGATGGTTTCCATATTTTGGCGAGGAATATCTTTCCATGTATTGGCAAGGGTCACAAAATCACTTACCGGAATATCATAGCTAATATTATCTCCTACAATTTTTAAGATCTGTGGGATTTTGGTGATATTGGTTGGATCGGTAAGCTTGTCTACTACCTTGGATACAACATCCTGTTGTCGTGCATTCCGTCCTGCATCGTTTTGAGGGTCATCATAACGCATACGCACATAGGGAAGCGCTTCCGTTCCTGTCAAATGCATAGGCCCTTTTTTGAATTTAATGGTTTTGTTACCAAAGGTCTCGATCTTAAAGTCAAACGGAACTTCTACATCGACTCCACCAACAGCATCTACCAATTTACTGAACCCGATAAAGTTGATTTTGGCATAGTAATCAACGTTAATCCCCAAGAGGTTCTGTACGGCTTCTTTTGAGTTTTTCATTGGATTAAGATCTTTTCGTTGAGCCCAAAAGGAAGCAGAATTAATTTTATCTTTGTGCCCATCTGTATTTGGAATGGACACATAAGTATCACGTGGAATACTGACGAGCTTAATCGATTTTGTCTTGGGATTGACCGCAGCTAGCATTAAGACATCAGTACGGATTCCTCTGCTTTTTTCTTCTTTAGAAGAATATTGGTCTACCCCAATGAACAGAATCGTGAAAGGTTCAGACTTCATGTCGATGTCCTTTTGCCCATCTCGTGTATCAGCATCATAGCCTTTGGAGAGATTGTAATAAGCATATCCTGTGATGCTGACCGCCATAACTAGTACGAAGACTAATGCATACACCCACCATTTACGCTTCTTCTGAGATTGTTGAATACGCTCAGAGCGGGCTTGGTTTACTTTCTCAAACATTTTATCCTATCCTCCAAACGTAACTATTTGCTGTATCTCGTTCTTAATAAGTAAGGTAATACTAACATCGGTAAATAAATATATTCAAGTTGCAATTTCTTTAATTATTTCGCAAATGGTGTAACCAAGCTAATATGAGTAGTCAGACCCAAATGAGTTAAGAATAACGTAAGATTTGGAAATACAAAAATCCAGTTTTCTTTTGTTGTCTTTCGAAATGCTTTGCGTTATGCTATTACAGATATAATCCGACTAAACAATTCGGAACGTATGCCTTTCCGCATGGAGGGGTTTTTCTACTTACTATCACAACTAGGAAATGTCAGAGATGGAAAAGGTTGTTTTTCTGACCATTGAGATATAGAATTCTGCCTGCCCATCTTCTAGATAAAGGAGGAGTACAGATGGCAAAAGATCTAAAAAGATCCTTGTTTACCTCTGAATCGGTTACCGCAGGGCACCCTGATAAAATCTGTGACCAAATTTCGGATGCTATCTTAGATGCTATTTTAGAAAAAGATCCTAATGCTCGCGTAGCATGCGAGACTTCTGTCACAACTGGACTTGTTCTAGTTGCTGGGGAGATTTCCACGCAGTGTTACGTAGATATCCCAAAAATTGTTCGTTCAACGGTTCAAGAAATCGGTTATACCCGTGCCAAATATGGTTTTGATGCAGAGACGTGTGCTGTACTTACCTCCATCGATGAACAATCCGCTGATATTGCCCAAGGGGTAGATGAAGCGTTGGAAAAAAGAGAAGGCACGATGAGTGAAGAGCAGATTGAGGCAATTGGAGCAGGGGACCAAGGTTTGATGTTTGGTTTTGCTTGTAATGAAACTCCAGAACTCATGCCACTTCCTATTGCGCTATCTCATAAATTGGCAAGACGTTTACACGAAGTACGTGTAGATGGAACGATTCCTTATCTTCGACCTGATGGCAAGATTCAAGTGACGGTTGAGTATGAAGATGAGAAACCTGTACGTATTGATACGGTTGTTTGCTCAACGCAACATGCAGAAGAAATTACATTACAACAAATTCAAGAAGACGTTCGCAAACATGTCATTGATCCAATCGTTCCAAAAGAGATGTTAAGCGAGGATACCAAGTATTTCATCAATCCAACTGGACGATTTGTGATTGGTGGACCTCAGGGCGACGCTGGACTTACAGGGCGCAAAATCATCGTTGATACCTATGGTGGATATGCACGTCATGGCGGTGGTGCTTTTTCTGGAAAAGACCCTACAAAAGTGGACCGCTCAGCTGCTTATGCTGCGCGATATGTTGCGAAAAATATTGTAGCAGCAGGATTAGCGGATAAATGTGAGGTTCAGCTAGCATACGCCATTGGGGTAGCTCGTCCTGTTTCCGTTCGAGTAGAAACGTTTGGTACTGGTAAAATTTCAGAAGATCAGTTGGTAGAACTGGTTGAAAAACACTTTGATCTACGTCCGGCAGGGATCATCCGTTCTCTTGATCTGCGTCGCCCAATCTATCGTCAAACTGCGGCTTATGGTCATTTTGGTCGTACTGATATTGACCTTCCTTGGGAAAAAACAGATAAAGCAGAAGTATTAAAGTTGGATGCTGGTCTCTAATACTACTCATTTTGATAGAAAACTCTTTCCTATAATAGGAGAGGGTTTTTTTATGGATATATTATTCTGAAATTTTCGTGATATAATAGAAGGAGGTAGTACCTATATTCTCCTTTTCTGGATAATAATTTAGATAGTTCATCACCTTCCTAGGCACATATTCAGATATGACAACATAAGATAGAAGGAACGATTATGAGGAGGGGTTGGAATGAGTCAGTGGTTCCAATGGGTATTAAGTGCGGTCGCCCTTTATCTACTTGTATTATTCCTGATCTCCTTTTATCAGAAAGTCTATCGTAGTTCCTATCATCATAAGGCTAGTCATCTACTTCTTATTACTGCAAATAATCAAGCATCCATTGAGTGGCTTATTCGCTCCTATCGGATTGCAAACCAGCTAGGAAGCAAAGAGGTACAAGTTACGGTACTTGATACAGGGTCCACAGATGATACACTTCGAATCTTGAAACGAATACGTTTTGAATTCGAACAGTTAGAAGTTGTCTCCTTATTGGATGTTCCAAATAAAGAGGAGGCAATACAACACTTTGTACAGATGGCGCAAAAAGAAAAGCGACCGTTTTTAGTTTTAGACCTTCGAGATTTAGACTCACATCAAGACAAACAAACATCAACTGCGTTATAAGAGGACATCCGTGCTATGAAAGGCGGAATGTCTTTATTTTTTTAGGAGGAGTTACGTGGAAACTCTGTTGTTTCAAGGAAGACGATTACTTCACACAGAAATCGAAGCACTACTAAGAAAAAATGGGCATCTAGTACATGAGGGCGAATGGGACAAGAATCTAAAACGATGGAGTCAGATGGGCATGATTCGTACTGCTGCTGTAACAGTAGATTCTTGGATTTTTCGTTGGAAATGCAACCGTTGCGGAGCTGGTTTTCAGCATATAGAACTCCAAACATGTGCTAACTGCTCCCAAAAGTGTGGTGTTTGTACTCACTGTCGGCAGTTAGGGATAGCACGTAGCTGTAATGAGGTTTTTCTCTTTCCTCTTTTGTCTCCCAGAGCTATAAAGCAGATGGAGATGGATGTCTCCATTTTGTATTCTGAGTATCAGAAACAGGCTATCCAACAACTAACAGATCATGTTCGTTCTGCATCTAGGATACTAGTCTATGCAGTAACAGGTGCTGGCAAGACAGAGATGATGCTTCCCATTGTAAAAAAAGCATTGGAAGCGGGTGAACGAGTACTGTGGGTGATCCCTCGCAAGGAAGTTGTACAGGAACTAGCAAAAAGGCTCTCCGATTACTTTCCTCAGGTGTCTCTTGCGGCATGGTCTAGTGATAGTTCCACTATATGGAAAGATGCGGATTTTCTTATTTCGACCGCTCACCAAATGGTTCGATTTCACGAACAATTTGGCTTAGTCATTGTGGATGAAGTAGATGCATTTCCGCTTTATGGAAATCCAATATTAGAGCGGGCTGTTGATAATGCACTATGCCCTGGAGGGACGAGAATTTATTTAACTGCAACTCCGAGTTATGAGATGCGGCGTCTGGTGCAAAAGAAAAAAATATCTTTGGTAGTCGTTCCACAAAGATATCATGGACGTCCTCTTCCGATTCCGAAGCTGTATGTGGAGAGAAAGTTATGGAAACTTTTCAAACAGCTCAAACCAATCCCAGTACTTAGTTCGTTCCTTCAGAAAGTAAGACAAGAGCAGGGACAAGCCTTCTTGTTTATCCCGACGATTGATAGGCTAAATTTGGTAGAGCGCTGGCTACATATCCATCATCCTCAATTGGTTTCGAAACGATTAGAATCAGTTCATAGTCGTGATCGTAATCGAGTTGAAAAAGTGGAAGATTTTCGTCAGGGGAAAACTCAAATCCTTCTGACAACCACGATTTTAGAAAGAGGGGTGACAGTTCCCGGTATTTCGGTATTAGTTTTGGGATCAGATCATCGACTTTATGATCAACAGGCTCTTCTTCAAATATCAGGCCGTGTCGGGAGATCCAAAACAGATTTAAGGGGGATCGTCTGGTTTGTAGGAGAAGAACGAACAGAAGCGCAGGAACGAGCAGTAAGAGAAACAATTTGGCTAAATCAGCAATAAAAAGAAGGAATATTACAAAAAGGGGCGTATTACCAAAAGTGAGCTGGTGGAACTTTCTATTTTCTCCTGCTTCTGTTTGTGCGTTTTGTTCTAGTATCTTATCCACGAGTGGTCATTCTAAGGGGCAACGAGACATGTGTAGCTTCTGTATGATGGACAGCCTTCAAATCAGTGGTAAGGTATGTGCAAAATGCGGAAGAAGTATATCGGTAGACTCTGTTTGTTCAGACTGTGCGCCAATTTCTAGTGCTCTACTAGCCAATCGTAGTGTTGTCGTATATAATTCATGGGCAAAGGAGGTCCTCGAACAATATAAGTTTCGGGGAAACCGAGAGCTAGCACTGCCAATTGGTCGATGGATGGCTGATACAGTAAGGGACGTATATCGAGGCTATTATTTTAACTACATAACCTATGTACCTTTACATCCGATCAAATGGAAAAGTCGCGGCTTTAATCAGTCTCAATTATTAGCAGAGCAGATTAGCAAACGCCTGTGGTTACCCGTTCGGGAGCGACTAGTACGTGTACGTCATACAGACCCACAAAGCCAGCAAGCAAAACGAAAACGCTTGGAGCAAATGAAAGATTCCTTTCAGATTCGTGGTTCTATTCAGAAAGACCGAATCTTGTTAGTGGATGACGTATTTACGACTGGCGCAACCCTTAGAGAATGTGCTAATCTGTTACAGGCAGCAGGAGCGACAGAGATTTACTCTATCACTTTTGCAAGATGAGGCTGGGTATACAATTCCGAACAATGGGAAAAATAGAATCAAACAAGAGAAAGAAAAAGGGGAAATCAAACAATGAACAAAACTGAACTAATCGAAAAAGTAGCTGAAAGCACAGGAAAAACAAAAAAAGAAGCAGGACTAGTAGTAGAATCTGTATTCCAATCAATCTCTGATGCACTCCAAAGCGGAGAGAAAGTTACCCTTATCGGATTTGGAAACTTTGAAGTAAAAGATCGTGAAGCTCGTAAAGGTCGTAACCCACAAACGGGTGAAGAGATCGAGATCAAAGCAAGTAAAGTACCTTCCTTTAAAGCAGGCAAACAATTGAAAGACGCAGTAAACAGCTAAAGAACTCTTACTGTAAGCGAAGACTAGAGAGTCGGGGGCTAGGCCTCTTTTGATATAGAGACTACCTAAATCAGTGAGGAATTAGTTCCATTAGAACAGTATGAGATAAATATCAAGGAGGAGAGCTGATCCATTGGCTCTCTTTTTTGTTTTTAGGTGGGATATATTTTCCGAACAGTATCGCATTTCGATTATTTAATTTGTATATTTATTCATTGCCTGACGATGAGAATGGATATATGAAGTACATTTTCATTTGCATAAAGCATATTATTATTTTTAAATGTCTACTTCTATTTATCCAAGACATCTGCAATATGCAGTGTTTGTCCAATTTGTAAAAAAACATTTGACAAAAGAAACCTTTATTTTTATTATTATACATAACAAGTAATAATTATTTAAAAAGATGTCGGAGAGGAATGATAATAGATGAAAAAGATATATATATCCTTACTTTTAGTATTTGCACTACTCACAGGTTGTTCCCAACCAGCTAAAACGGACGCATCATCTAATCCAAACCAATTAAAAGCATTAACTAATGCTGAATTTCCACCATTTGAATCTCAAACAGGGGATCAGAAAATTGTTGGATTTGATGCAGATATTTTAAATGCACTCTCCCAAGCAGGGGGATTTCAAACTACATTAAAACATACTGGCTTTGATGGAATCTTTGAAGGCATTGATCGCGGAAAAGCAAATATGGGAATTGCAGCCATTACCATCACAGAAGAACGGAAACAAAAATATGACTTCTCCGATCCTTATTTTGATGCAAAACAGGTGATTCTACTTCCAGCTAATAGCCCAGTCAAAACACTGAAAGAATTGAATGGCAAAAAAATTGGGGTACAACAATCGACTACGGGTGAGACGGTAGTACAAAATGCATTCGGTAAAACCTATGCTAATCTAAAAGGATACGATGCTATTCCTTCTGCGATCGATGATCTGAAATTAGGACGGTTAGATGCGGTAGTAGTAGATGATGCAGTTGTAAAAGATTATCTCAAGAAATTGGGTTCCAATGATTTTAAATTGGTTGAGGACCCCAGTATTCCTGTAGAACAGTATGGGATCGCTGTGAAAAAAGGTGACAAAGCAACATTAGATAAAATCAATGCTGGTCTCAAAAAGATCAAAGAAGATGGAACTTATCAAAAAATCTATGATCAGTATTTCAAGATGACACCATAATAAATTCTTGGACTTGCCGTCGTTTCCAAGAGGAGCGACGGCTTTCTCCATGTACTTTTAAAAATTTGTCGAATCGTTGTGGAAATTGTGGATAAAGTGTGGATAAACTCGAAATCGTTGTGAGGAGGTATGGTTATGATTGATTGGTCTGTTGTAATCGAATATCAAGATTATTTTGTTCGGGGGTTTATTACAACCATTGAATTAACTGTAGTTGGACTGGCATTTGGTCTCTTAATTGGTCTTTTTCTTTCTCTTTTACAGCTGTCTCCAAAGCGCTTAGTACGCCTTCCGGCTCGTATTTATATCGACATTTTTCGTGGAACTCCGCTAATGCTTCAAGTACTTGCCATTCATTATGCTGTCATCCCTATGATTTACGAAGACTTTTTGGGACTGGTACCTCCTGATGGCTTATTTTCTGGGTTTGTTGCACTTTCGCTCAATGCAGGGGCTTATATAGCAGAGATTATCAGAGCAGGTGTGCAATCTATTGAGAAGGGGCAACTGGAAGCAGCACGTTCTCTGGGTATGAGTTATGGACAAGCTATGAGACATGTGATCTTACCACAAGCGTTTCGGAATATGTTGCCACCACTAGGAAATGAAGCAATTACTTTGTTGAAGGATTCCTCGCTCGTTACCATGATTGCGGTTAATGATATTACCTACGCTGCTTTCTCTACGGCAAAAAATACTTTTGAGCGCCTGGCACCATATCTAACAGCGGCGATCATGTACTTTGTCTTAACCTTTGTACTTTCTCGTCTCGTACTCTATCTAGAAAAAAGAGATCTATCACGCGGAGGGAGGAACTAAAAGATGTCGATGATTCAAGCAACAGGTGTGGTCAAGTCATTTGGTGATAACATAGTCTTGAATGGAATTGATCTACAAGTAGAAAAACAAGAAGTGGTCAGCATCATTGGTCCAAGTGGTTCCGGCAAGAGTACCTTTCTTCGCTGTTTGAATGGGTTAGAGAAGGTTCAAGCAGGACGGGTAGTTGTAAATGGTCATGTTGTAACAGATCCAAAGGCAAAGTTAGACCTAATCCGCCAAGAAGTAGGGATGATTTTTCAACACTTTGAGCTATTTCCCCATTTAACTGTGATGGAAAATTTGATTCTTGCTCCTACACGGGTGAAAAATAATAGAAAACAAGAAGCCGTTATGAAAGCAAAGACCCTTCTTCAAAAAGTAGGACTAGCAGAAAAAGTAGATGCATATCCACGTTCGTTGTCTGGTGGACAGAAACAACGTGTAGCGATTGCGCGTGCATTGACAATGGAGCCTAGTATATTGCTCTGTGATGAACCGACATCCGCACTCGATCCTGAAGTGGTGGGGGAAGTACTGGATGTTTTGAAGCAACTGGCTAAAGAAGGAATGACGATGGTCGTTGTAACACATGAGATGGGCTTTGCTAGAGAAGTATCGGATCGGGTGTTATTTATGGATCAAGGAAAAGTTGTCGAAGAAGGAACACCACAACAAATTTTCCAACATGCGAAAGAGAAACGAACACAGGATTTCTTGAGTAAGGTGTTATAGGAAAATGTTAATTTTGTCGGAGTCCGAAAAGGTCAGCTTATATGCAGAGTGATTTTTCTTCCGACTGTAAAGTTTTGCTTTTCTTGAGGAGTCTCAAGTCGAGACTTCTTTTTGTTAATTTTTCAACTCCTTTTTTGTCATATTTTCGTTACTTTTTAAAAGGAATTTTTCATTTCGATGGGGAATAGATAACCAAGTAAGCGGAAGGAGGATTCACTACTATGAAATTTCACGTCCGTGGTAGTAACATAGAAGTGACCGATGCTCTTAGGGATTATGTAGAGAAAAAGCTCTCTCGTTTGACGAGATATTTTCATTCTACCGATCAGACAGATGCTCACATCTCTCTCACCGTTTTGAAAGATGGTCATAAGGTAGAGGTGACCATTGGATTCCCCAACTACATGGTACGCGCGGAAGAACAGACAGAAGATATGTATGCATCAATTGACTTAGTGCTTCAGAAGCTCGAACGTCAAATTCGTAAGTACAAAACGAAGGTGAATCGTAAATCCCGACAAGCTGAGAACTACCTCCGTTCCCAGTTAGCTGAAGCAGTGAATACAACTGCTACTAGTTTAGCAACAATAGAAGAAGAGGAAGAGGAGATCGAAATTGTACGCACCAAACGGTTTAATTTAAAGCCGATGGATACCGAAGAAGCTATTCTCCAAATGGAGATGCTTGGTCACAACTTTTTCGTCTTCTCACAAGCAGATACACAACAAACAAGTGTCGTATACCGTCGAAAAGACGGCAAATACGGTTTGATTTCACCGGAAGCATAGAGCAGGTAAATGGTTGGATTCCAGAGAATAAACCAACTGCATATTTTGGATAGATTTTGAGGAGCCTATTTTGTAGGCTCCTTTTGACGTTTCTATTTATCATTTACATACATAAAAGGGATTGTGGGACTATGTTGTTCTTTTTTAAGTTATTGATCATTTTACTTAGCACAAAACTAGCGGGGGATCTTAGTGTAAGGCTGGGACAGCCCGCAGTATTGGGTAAACTCATTATTGGGATTGTGATAGGGCCGGCTGTTTTAGGATGGATTCAGGATTCGGAGTTAATAGAGGAACTAAGCGAGATCGGGGTTCTATTATTGATGTTTTTTGCAGGTCTCGAGACAGATATAGAAGAACTAAATCGAAACCGTCGTTCTTCGATTGCGGTTGCCTTAGGTGGAATTATTTTTCCGTTTGTAGGTGGTTACTTAGCAGGAACTATACTAGGAATGGATCTATTTCCAGCTCTTTTTTTAGGCCTTTTGTTATCGGCTACATCGGTAAGTATTACCATTCAAACTTTGCGTGACATAGGTAAAATAAAAAGCCGCGAAAGTGTAACTATTTTAGGAGCTGCTATTGTAGATGACATTTTGGTTGTGATCCTGTTGGCATTCCTTATGAGCTTTGCCGGAGCGGAAGAAGTAGCTTTTGAAATGGTTATTTTGAAAAAAGTTCTATTTTTTATTCTCGTTGTTTTAGCTGGTTGGAAATTGGTTCCTTTGCTTATGCGTTGGTTAGCACCTTTACGTGTCTCCGAAGCAGTGATTAGTGCAGGACTTATTATTTGTTTTGGATTTGCTTACTTTGCAGAGCGGATGGGTGTGGCAGGTATTATTGGCGCATTTGCAGCCGGAGTAGCAATTTCGCAAACCAAATATAAAGAAGAAGTAGAAGAGAGACTAGAACCTATTGCTTATGCTGTTTTTGTCCCTGTTTTCTTTGTAAGTATTGGATTGTCAGTAACTTTTAAGGGATTAGAAACTCAATTGGGTCTTATTATTATATTAACGATTATTGCGATCTTAACGAAGCTTATTGGAAGTGGATTGGGTGCCCGACTCACGGGGTTTCCTGCTCGATCTTCCGTTGTAATCGGATCAGGTATGATTTCGCGTGGGGAAGTAGCCTTAATTATTGCTGCTCTTGGGCTGGAGACACAGTTATTGGAGCAAGCATATTATACCGCGATTATTGTCGTGATTATATTTACAACGTTAGTTACTCCTCCTCTATTAAAAGGGGTGTTTAGAGACTAGGATCAAACAAATAACGAAGTGGATAACTCCTACTATATTTATACCTAGTAGGAGTTTGTTTTTCTTGCTATTATTCAATTGTTTCGTACTAGCATATTAAATCCACGTATTCTCCTCTTTTTGTTTTGCGCATTTTGGAGAAACCTATGTTAAGATAACCGAGAGATTTACCCAGAATGGAACCCTATAAAGTAAGGAGAACCATTATATGAAAATAGTTACGGTAGTAGGCGCACGCCCACAATTTATTAAAGCAGCTCCCGTCTCTCGTGCGATACGGGAACGAGGCACGGAGATTTTAGTACATACTGGACAACATTATGATACCTCGATGTCGGATGTGTTTTTTGAAGAGCTAGAGATTCCAAAACCAGATTATCATTTACATGTGGGTTCCAAATCCCACGGTGCGCAAACAGGTGCGATGTTAGCCAAAATCGAAGAGGTACTCTTGTCTGAGAAACCAGATGCTCTCTTGGTTTATGGAGATACTAATTCAACGATCGCAGGAGCTCTCGCAGCTGCTAAACTTCATGTGCCAGTTGCACACGTAGAAGCCGGTTTGCGTAGTTTCAACCGCCGGATGCCAGAGGAAGTAAATCGTGTCTTGACTGATCACACTTCTCGTTGGTTGTTCTGCCCAACCGATACGGCTGTTCGTCATCTGAAATCAGAGGGCATTACAGAGGGAGTCTACCAAGTAGGCGATGTGATGTTGGATGCGGTTCTCTACAATGCGAAACTAGCGAATGAAAAAGCGAATATTATGCAAAAGTTAGAGTTAGAATCGGGTCAGTTTCTGCTTCTTACGATCCATCGTGCAGAGAATACAGATGATCCTGCTCGTCTCCAAGCGATTGTAGAGGCGCTAAATGCACTTACGATGCCAGCTGTATTGCCTTTGCATCCACGAACTCGTGGAAAACTAGCAGCTGCCGGTCTTGCTATTACCAATCCTTTGGTGAAATGCATTGAACCGATTGGATATTTAGATATGTTGCAATTAGAAGTAAACGCCAAAAAGATTGTCACGGATTCCGGTGGTGTTCAGAAAGAAGCCTTTTTTGCCAAAGTACCATGTATTACGATGCGGGATGAAACAGAGTGGACAGAGACAGTAGAACTTGGAACGAACTTATTAGTGTCTGCTAATACGGAAAAGATCTTGGAAGCGATCGAAACGTTTGAAGTAGACTTCTCTGCGATCCCTTCTGTTTTTGGGAATGGGAAAACATCTGAAACCATCCTAGATATTCTTCAAAAAGATCTAGGCTAGAAATGAGTTCAACTATGGATACCAAACCAAACAAGCCGATTCACATTTGGTTAGCAAACCAATATGCTGTCCCTCCTAATATTGCTGGAATTACGAGGCATTTTGAGTTATCTCGAGAATGGGCAGAAAAAGAGGGAGCAAAGGTGACTTTGTTCTGCTCTCGTTTTCTTCACCCTAGAAGAAGTTTTCTAACAGAAGAAGAGAAACAAGAGATTCCAGAGATCCCAGGAATGAAAGTAGAATGGCTCTGGTCTTTTCCACATCAGGTAAATGATATTCGTCGCATAATCAACATGCTGAGTTTTGCGATTGCCTTCTTTTGGAAGGGGTTGTTTCAAAAGAAACCTGATGTGTTAGTAGCCTCCTCTCCGCACTTGTTTCTTGCATTTGCTGGATGGCTTTTGGCTAAGATCAAGGGTGTTCCCTATGTTTTTGAAATACGTGATCTATGGCCGGATTCCCTCATCAAAATGGGGGGATTGAATAATAAGTGGATCATTCGCGCATTGACTTGGATGGAATCGATCCTTTATCAGAAGTCAGATCAACTGGTGGTATTGACTGAACACCAGAGAACCTATATCGCCGAGCGAGGGATTCCCCGAGATAAGATTGAACTGATTCCAAATGGAGTCGTACTTGGATCGTGGGAACCAGATGAGGCGAAACGTTCTGCGTTTCGTGCCAAGATGGGAGTAAAGGAAGAAGATTTTGTTGCCATTTACACTGGAGCTCATGGTCCTGCCAACGCATTGGAATACGTTGTTCGTGCTGGAAAATATCTACCAGAGGGAATCAAGATCGTTCTGATCGGAGATGGCCCGGAGAAGGAACGGTTACTCCAGATCCAACGTGAAGAGGGACTAGATCGAGTCATTTTGCTTGATCCGGTGCCAAAAAAGGAGATTTTTGACTATACTGCAGCAGCTGATACAGGGATTATCTCCCTTGCCAATAATGAAGTCTTTCGTGGCGCGCGTCCGAACAAGCTCTTTGACTATCTATTTGTAGGTAAACCGATTGTTACAACAGTAGATGGAGAAGTACGGGAGATTGTAGAGAAGAACGAGGTCGGGATTTTTGCAGGAGCAGAAGATCCAGAGGGACTTGCAAGAGCAATTGATCAAGTTCGTCACTTTTCGGTAAGTGAGTTGGAAGAGATTCGTGCACGCGGAAGTCATTATATTGACGAAGAGGGTAATCGTGCCAAACTAGCTCATAAGTTTTATCAACTTCTATCCAAAATAAGAAAACAATAAACCTTGGCAAATGAACCGTCTGCAAAGCTTTTTAGCGGCGGTTTTTTGTCATGTACTGTAAAAAAGTGAAACTCCCTTTTTTTTCTGCTAAACTAGAAATTAGTATCTTTTTTCTGATTGGATAAAAACCTCTCACGTATCAGGAGGATCGAATATGTTAAGTAGTCTAAAAAAGTTATTTCCAAGTGAAAATGAACGTCGAGTGAAAAAGTTATTTAAGGTAGCAGATGAGATTGATGCGATGGAGCAGACGATCGAAAAACTATCTGATTCCGAACTCCAAGCTAAAACAGCGGAATTCAAACAACTTATTGCCGATGGAGCAGATCTAGATGATCTTTTGGTAGAAGCCTTTGCAGTTGTTCGGGAAGCAGCTAAACGAGTATTGGGGATGCGTCATTTCCGTGTGCAATTGATCGGGGGAATGGTGCTACATCATGGAGACATTGCGGAGATGAAGACTGGGGAAGGGAAAACCTTGGTTTCTACTCTTCCGGCTTATTTGAACGCATTATCTGGAAAAGGTGTCCATATCATCACAGTGAACGATTATCTAGCAAAACGGGACTATGAGACGATGGGGAAAGTATTTGAATTTCTTGGCCTTTCCATCGGTCTAAACCTTGCTTCTATGGATCCAGAGGAAAAACGAAAAGCATATGCTGCGGATGTCACGTATGGTACCAACAATGAGTTTGGATTTGATTATTTGCGAGACAACATGGTGATGTACAAAGAGCAGCTGACGCAGCGTCCTCTAAACTTCGCGATCATTGACGAGGTAGATAGTATTCTAGTCGATGAGGCTCGTACTCCGCTTATTATTAGTGGACAGGCGAACAAAGCGACTGACCTATACTACACAGCAGACCGTGTTGTGCGTCGTCTTCGCCAAGATGCGGATTACACAGTAGATGTGAAGACCAAGCAAGTGGCTCTGACAGAAGATGGCGTCAAAAAGGTGGAGAACTCCCTAGCAGTAGATAACTTGTATGACATGAAAAATATTGGCTTGAACCATCATATCCAACAGGCTTTGAAAGCGCATGTGATCATGCATCGCGATCAGGATTATGTGGTGAACGAAGAAGGCGTCGTTATCGTGGATGAATTTACGGGACGCCTCATGCAAGGACGTCGTTATAGTGATGGTTTGCATCAAGCAATCGAAGCGAAAGAAGGTTTGCAAGTTCAACGGGAAAGTATGACGTTGGCGACTGTAACACTACAAAACTATTTCCGGATGTATACTAAGCTTTCTGGAATGACCGGGACAGCGAAAACAGAAGAAGAAGAATTCCGTCGTATTTACAATATGGATGTTGTTCAGATTCCTACCAACAATCCAATGATTCGAGAAGACCTTTCTGATGCGCTATACAAAACAGAAGACGGCAAATTCCGAGCTGTAGTGGAAGAGATTGTGAGATCTCATGCATCTGGCCGTCCCGTTTTGGTTGGGACAGTCTCGATTGAAAAATCGGAAAAAATTTCTCGAATGCTTAAGCAGAAGGGGATTCCTCACCACGTCCTAAACGCCAAACATCATGAAAAAGAAGCGGAGATTATTGCTCAAGCAGGGCAATATGGGGCGGTCACGATCGCAACCAACATGGCAGGTCGTGGAACGGACATCGTTCTAGGTGAAGGGGTAAAAGAGTTAGGTGGTCTTCATGTAATTGGAACGGAACGTCACGAAAGCCGTCGAATTGACAATCAGCTTCGGGGTCGTTCTGGCCGTCAAGGGGATCCAGGTCTCTCACAGTTTTTCCTTTCATTTAACGATGACCTTATGCGCCGCTTTGGCTCCGAGCGAATGGAAGCTCTCATGGATCGCATGGGGATGGAAGAAGATGATCGTGTTGAAGGAAAAATGTTTACCCGTGTGGTAGAGAATGCGCAAAAGAAAGTGGAAGGTAACAACTTTGATGCACGTCGTTGGGTTCTTCAATATGATGATGTTTTAAACCAGCAACGTGAAATCATCTATAAACAACGTCGCGAAGTTCTCACCAGCGAGGACTTGAAGAATGTAGTACTCGATATGGCAAAAGAAGATATTCAACGGATTGTTGGCTCCTATTCAGAAGAAATCGAGGAAGAGGAAGGAAATGCACTCGAATCGATTATTGACTATGTAAAGACCAATATGTTGCCTGTTGATCGAATCGACGAAGATGATTTAGAGGAAAAAGATCCAGAAGAAATCATTGAACTCCTGACAACAGAAGTAGAAGAATTTTATAATGAGCGGATTCAAGAGATTGGAAGCGAGAGACTCAATGAGTTTGCGCGTGTGGTAATTTTGCGTACTGTTGACCGTAAATGGATGGATCATATTGATTCAATGGAGCAGTTGCGACAAGGGATTCACCTTCGTGCATATGGTCAAAATAATCCTCTTCGTGAGTACCAATTTGAAGGATTTGAGATGTTTGAGGCACTGATCGCAGAAATTCGCGAAGAAGTAGTCAAATATGTAATGAAATCGGTAATTCAAGAAGAAGAGACGCTAGAAAGAGAAGAAGTAGCGGTTAATGCTGTGGCGATCTCAGGAGAACAAACCCAACAAGATCGAAAAACCGATGCCAAAAAACAGCCGATTCGTCGTACAAGCGAAAAAATCGGTCGAAACGATCCATGCTATTGTGGTAGTGGGAAAAAATACAAAAACTGCTGTTACAAGACAGAGCGGTCTGCTTCTAAAGGGAAACCAGCTATGAAGGATTTAGCAGACTAACATTGTCATATACTATATATCATCACCTGCCCTCTCATTTAGAGTGGCAGGTTTTCTTTTGTGGAAGTTAGAAGCTTTAGATTGCACATAACGTAAGAGTATTGATGGGGCTAGGAAAACGACTGTTAAACAAAAAGAAGCAAGTCTGATGGAGGGTCTAGAGTGAGTAATTTGCCTCTCTAAAGAACTTCGTTATAATAAGGTGAGACTGACAAAGAGGTGAACGTGAATGGATTTTTCGGAAATAAAAGGTGAGTTACACAATACCGCTCAACGTTTGGCGGATATCAGGGGGTCTCTTTGACTTAGATCAAAAGAGAAATGAACTACATGCCCTAGAAACGATTATGGCAGAGCCTACTTTTTGGGATGATCAAGAAAAGGCACAAAAGACGATTGAAGAGATGAAGGGAATTAAAGAGTTAGTCGATTCGATCGCAGGGCTCGAAGCCAAATTAGAAGACCAACAGGTTCTATTGGAACTTCTACAAGAGGAAGAGGATGAAACGTTATTAGAGGAGCTGAAACAAAACATTCGCTCCTTGAAAAAAGAGTTTGATGCGTTTGATCTACAGATGATGCTAAGTGAACCTTATGATAAAAACTCTGCGATTTTAGAATTACACCCAGGTGCAGGGGGAACGGAATCCCAAGATTGGGCAGAGATGTTACTTCGAATGTATACACGTTGGGCAGAAAAAAGTGGATACAAAGTCGAAACGTTGGATTATCTTGCTGGAGACGAGGCTGGAGTGAAGTCTGTTACCCTTCTGATTAAGGGAGTCAATGCATATGGCTACCTAAAAGCAGAAAAAGGGGTTCATCGTCTTGTCCGCATATCTCCTTTCGATTCTTCTGGTCGGAGACATACTTCTTTTGTTTCTGCTCATGTAATGCCAGAATTGGATGGAGATGTTGAGATCGAAATTCGTACAGAGGATCTCAAGATCGACACATACCGTTCCAGTGGTGCGGGTGGTCAACACGTGAATACTACGGATTCCGCAGTCCGTATTACTCATATTCCGACTAATACGGTAGTTACCTGTCAATCGGAACGTTCCCAGATCAAAAACCGTGAACGTGCAATGAAAATCCTAAAAGCTCGATTATACGAGAAAAAAATTGAAGAACAACAAAACGAGCTCAATGCATTAAAAGGGGAACAAAGTGAGATCGGATGGGGCAGTCAAATCCGTTCTTATGTATTTCACCCATATAGTTTAGTAAAAGACCATCGTACTTTAGTTGAGATAGGAAATGTGCAAGCGGTGATGGATGGAGAGATTCAACCATTCATCGAAGGATATCTACGATCTAAGTTGAATCGCGCATAATAAATCGTGGAACAAAGAGAGCGTTGATCTAGGGAGAGATTTTTCATTGTCACGGAACAAGTCTGATCAAGTTTGTTGAGGTGAGACTGTCTTCATGGATGCTAGTCCAAATTAGTTTTGGAGAAGGAGAGATCTAGAATGAGCAAGAACTCTTTACTAGTCGAAAAAAAAGATGGTTGGGCATTGATTACGTTAAATCGTCCCCAGATGATGAATGCTCTTGACCGCGAGATGTTAAAAGAACTACAGACAACACTTTTAGAGTTAGATAAAGACGGTAGTATATCCTCGATCGTCATTACCGGGGCAGGAGAAAAAGCATTTGCAGCTGGTGCTGATATTGGGGAGCTCGGGCAATTATCTTCTGCCCAAGAAGCAGAAGCACAGGCTAGGCTAGGTCAATTGGTATTTCAAACTATTGAAGAGTTGTCTAAACCGGTTATTATGGCGGTAAATGGTTTTGCTTTAGGCGGTGGTTGTGAGTTAGCTTTAGCTGGGGACTTTATTCTTGCTTCGGAATCGGCAAAGTTCGGACAACCAGAGGTCAACTTAGGGATTATCCCAGGGTATGGTGGGACACAACGTTTAGCCAGAGCGATTGGAGCATACCGAGCCAGATATTATTGTATGTCTGGCGAGATGTTTTCAGCGTTTCAGGCAGAAGCATGGGGTTTAGTACAGCGTGTTACTTCGGGAGCCACTCTATTGGAAGAGGCAGAGAAAATCGCAAAACAGTTCGCAAAACAGGCACCTTTATCCCTACAATATGTGAAAAAAGCAATTCATAATGGAGTGGAGATGGATTTATCGAACGCATGTAAGCTGGAGGCTTCTTATTTTGGAATTGTTTTTGATTCGCAAGATCGTGAGGAAGGCATAGCTGCTTTCCTCGAAAAACGAAAGCCTAGTTTTAAAGGAAAATAGAGGTGCCTTAATCAGTCTTCTATCTTTCCTATTTCCTAGGAAATAAAGCCAGGAAGGAACGATACCCTAATGGATTTATTAACGCAACCAATTTTCTGGGTTGGAATAGTGTTGTTAATCGCAGGATGGATTGCGATTTCCATCATGGTTGGAAAAAAGCGACAACGTGAACTGGAAGAACTAGATAGTTTTTTCCCAGGTGAAGATGAATATAGCACTACGGGTCAGATTTCCGTTGAGAAGGTACGTCGGCAAACCAATAAACGTAAGGAACGTATGCAACAAACGCAACGAATTGAACGAACACCACGTACGGATCTTGGCGATCTAGAAAGTCAAGAATTAGTTTATAAAGATGGTCATCATGATCGAGAAGAAGATTCTGGTGATGATTGGGTGGACGATTCTGTACCAATGGAACCAAGATCTCGTGCTCACGTCAATCGTCCGGTACAACCAAGTTGGTTAAGAAAAAATGAACCAAATCCTTCTACTAAACGGAATGTAGAAGTTGATCTAAAAGAGGATTATCATGAGGAATCGCCAGCGGATTCCCGAAAGTCCTTTAAGAAAAGCTTACTTGCTTCCAAGCAAGATGTGGAATTAGGAGAAGAGGTAGAGGCATCTCCTACTACTGGTTTTAATAAGTTTCAGAGAAACAACCGAAACTCAACCTTATATGAGCAAGAAATGGAAAAAGCGTCTGCTAGTTCTTCATTCCGGCGCAAGCGTTTTAAATAGCCAGTTGCTTTCTATGACTGGCTTTTTTCTTTTCATGAATCCGTTGTTTGTCTTTTTGCCAGAAAAGCATTATAGTATTGTTTAGTGATTTTCGGGGAATGATAATAAATTTTCTTTCAATAAAACCCTACGGATGTTCAGGAGGAGTTTTGCAACGATGCTTTCAAAAAAATGGCTCTATGGAACTGCTGTCGTAACTGCCCTATCTGTTATGATTTCAGCTTGTAATACAACGGCAGATCAGCAATCAACACAACCACCCGTACCAAAACTATCTGCAAAAGAAAACAATTTGTACATTCAAGTATCAGAAGGCAATATGAAACAAGTAACGAAATTGTTAACGAGTGGTGTGAATCCAAATAAATTGAGTGAAGAACGCTTAACCCCCTTAATGAAAGCAGTGTTGTTAGATGACCATGAGATGGTAGCACTACTTCTTACAAAAGGTGCAAAGTCCAATGAAAAAGGAAATCGAAATAAAACTGCGCTGATGTTTGCGGCAGAAAAGGGTTCTGTAGACAGTGTGAACACTCTATTGCAATTCAAGGCAGATGTACTAGCCAAAGATATAGATGGGAAAACGGCTCTTTGGTATGCTGCTCAAAATGGTAACTTACAAATTGTGCAGAAGCTAGTACAAGCGAATTCGGATATTCAGATGGCAGACGTAAATGGAGAGACACCTCTATTTGCTGCGATTCAAGGTAAACATCTAGCAGTTACAGAGTATCTGATTTCGGTAAAAGCAGATGTCAATCATAAGAACAAGTTCGGTGATTCTCCCCTTGTTCGTGCAGTAAGTCTAGACAACTTGGATATCACAAAGGAATTGATCGAGAACAAAGCCGATGTTAGTGTAAAAGATAACTTCCAAGATCCTCTTCTTCAAATTGCCATCCGACAGGGAAATGTGGATATCGTCAAAGAGTTAATCCGTGCTGGTGTTGACGTAAATGAAACAGGCGCACCAACCGAAATGCGAGAATCAGAGAAGGTAAAAGTAACAAAATTAACACCACTCCAGAATGCAGTTCTAAAAGACCGAATTACGATTGCCGAAGTTTTATTGCAAGCTGGAGCAAGAGTGAACGATCAAGATACATTGGGTAAGTCCGCATTAATCATGGCAGTGGAAAATGGAAAAATGGAGATGACCAAAGTCCTCTTGAAATACAAGCCGGACCTGTATCTCAAAAACTTCTCTGGTGAAACAGTTCTAATGGTAGCGAAAAAGAAAGGTTACCCAGAGATTGAAGAAGTACTGAATAAAGCAACTTCTTCTTCATAAATGTTTTTTATTTTATTGACAATATAATTCTGAATGAATAAAATGAGACTGAATAAAGGGGAGTAGCTGTACATCATAGTCGTCATTCCGAGTATCCTATACTCCGGCTATGTTGGGCAACTTAACGTTGTGAGCGAGACCTTTACTTTAGTTGATGTACAATCAACTTAAAGTAAAGGTCTTTTTTTACGCTTACCTCCCATAGAAAACTTAAACAGGAGAAAGGGATGAGGAATTTTTGGAAGCCATACTGAATTCTATTAGTTCACCTGATTTTTGGTCCGCACTTCTTTCGATTATTATCATTGATTTGGTACTTGCAGGAGACAATGCCATCGTAATTGGTATGTCTGCACGTAATTTGCCAGCAGATGTTCAGAAAAAGGTTATCTTCTATGGTACTGGTGGAGCCATTGTAATGCGTATATTGGCTACTCTAGTAGTGGTATATTTACTACAAATACCTGGTCTATTAGTTGCAGGGGGACTGATTCTTCTCTGGATCGCCTTTAAACTCTTAGTTGAAGAAAAAGATCACGATGTAGATGCCGCTCCGAACTTTTGGGCAGCAGTTCGTACGATTGTAATTGCAGATACTGTTATGGGACTAGACAATGTTTTAGCAGTTGCAGGTGCTGCTCATGGGGACTATGTTCTAGTAATTATTGGTTTATTGATTAGCGTACCGATTATTGTTTGGGGTAGTACACTCTTTATTAAATTGATAGAAAAATACCCAATCATTATCTATATTGGTTCTGGTGTTCTAGCTTATACTGCAGCGAAAATGATCGTAAAAGAGAAATTCCTTGCACCGTTCTTTGAAGATCCAATTGTAAAATACGGATTTGAAGTAGTAGCAGTTATTTTAGTCATCGCTGCTGGATATCTCGTAAAGCAAAAAAAAACAACTCCTAATACTTCTAGTTAAGTTACTAAGATCAAAAGGCGGGGGAATCCTCGCCTAAATTTATTAGACATAATATTTTGGATTTATTGTTTTTCAGTATTATTTAGTATATAACCTATATATATTGGTTTGATTTTATTGCATCTAGGGGGATAGATATGGAGAAAAAAACAAAAAAACTCCTAACTCTTTTTGCTTCTGTAGCCTTAATGGTTCCACTCGCAGGGTGTGCAGATGATGATATTGAGCTTTGTTATGATGATAACAAGGATGGAATGTGTGATGATGATGGTAGCTACTATGACAAAGATTCCTATGTAGTAGTAGATGGTAAGACAGTAGCTTATATCAAGAATGATAGTTACGTATCTTCAGGAAGCTCTAGTTAATGAAGTTTCGGAGGTCTTTTCATAGTCCTACCATCTATCAACAACAAAGACAAACATTATACCAAGGAATCCGCGAAGAGGGGATTTTTAACTGGGATCTCTTTCCTAAAGAAGAGTATGCACTAGCTTCTGTCTATCAATTGTCAGCCACTTTGAAAGAGGAGATTCAGTTCGCAACAGAGGCATTAGGTGCGATCTTTCATAAGACAATTGAGGTAGTACGTAGTGGATCAGATGAACTATTAGAGGAACTAGGCATTCCAAAAGAAACTTGGGGAGCGATCCGTTTACATCTTCCCTATTGTCACACAACAGCTATAGGAAGATTTGACTTCGCCAATACACCAAATGGATTAAAAGTATTAGAGTTCAATAGTGATACCCCAACCAGTCTAGTGGAAGCTTTTTATGTGAATGGAAAAGTTTGTGATTTCTTTGGCTTGGAAGATCCCAACGCAGGAGAATCGAAGAAGATTACAGAGGCATTTCATGATCTCATATCAGTTTATACTAAGTTAGGCTATATTACAGACCATATCGTATTTTCTTCTCTCGGTTGGCATCGTGAAGATGCTGGTACGACCAAATACTTACTTCAACAGTCAGGGCTATCTGGACGTTTTGTTCCGATCGATCAGCTAGCTCTTCACCCAGATACAGAAACTCTCTACGCTTGGAACCCAGCACAAAATGACTATGAGCAGGTAGACATTTGGTATCGTCTCCATGCGTTGGAGTATTTGGCTAAGGATCAAACGTCAGATGGTTTTCTTTTTGGTAGCAAAGTATTGGATACAGTTGCTAAAAAGAAATTAGGAATTATTAATCCACCTTCCGCTTTTCTAGCTCAGACCAAAGCATTTCAAGCTCTGATTTGGAGTATATCAGAGCAAGGAGATTTTTATCTTCCCGAAGAGCATGAAATTATTCGCACTTATCTCTTACCTACTTATTTAGAGAACCATTTTTCTTCTAAACGGACTCCTTTCGTCCAAAAGCCTTTTTTTGGAAGAGAAGGAGGAGCAGTAGCCATTTTTGGTTCGGATGGTGAATTGCTAGCAAAAGATAACGGAACGCTCTATTGGCAACAACAAATGGTATATCAAGAGGCAGTAGAGCTAGAGGCAATTTCTACAATGACTCTTCAAGGTGAGTACCATGGCAGACTTTTATGGGGATCTTTTTTAATAAATGGTCAAGCTTCTGCGATTGTTACTAGAGTAGGTGGAGCTATCACAGGAAATGAATCATATTTCTTACCTATTAGTATGTGAAGGAGACGAAAATGTTCCTAGAGTATCGATTATTAACAGCTGATGATGAGGAGTACCCAGTCCTTTCACATTATAAAGGGATAAAACTAGAAGAGATTTTATTACGTCTCCACTGTGATTATTGGGTTCGGGACCGAAATGTGTATCAGTTACGTAGCACTTCTATGGAAAAGGAATGCTATGTAATATACGTTGAGCTAGATGAAGAAGAGAGTGGCGAAGATCCGGTCTACGTGTTTGAACAAAGTTGGAATGGAATAAAGGTAGAGTTTCGCCACTTTCATGAAGGGCAAAAGGAACATCCCATTGTAAAAGAGTATATCTATACGGATCCGAAAGATGCACTTTTGCATTTGGCAAGTGATTTTTATCAACTTGGGGAGACGGAGTGGGTGAAAACGTCTTCCGAAGTAGATGAGAACCGAAAAACATATATCTACTATGCTGAACCTACTAATTAGTAGAGTTAGATAAAAAAGACCTCTTCGATAGAGGTCTTTTTTATGATTTTGTCATGAACCAGTACAGCTCTTATGAATTCGAAGTAACGGAATCCTCTAGTTTTACGAATTGGAATCCTTTCTTTTTCAGTTCGGGTATAGCCTTTTTAAGTCCCTCAGCTGTGCCAGATTGAGGTTGATTCATATGTAGGATGACGATGGAGCCAGATTTTACTCGCTTCATTGCATGATGTACTTGGTCTGCGGAAAAAGTCGCTCCAGCATCCCCGATCACATCAAAATGAGTCACTTTTTCTCCCATTTGTTCAACTAGTTGTACTGCGATCTCGTCATAATAGGCAGTGCCAGATCGGAAAAATCGTGGTTCTTTTCCCGTCAAGCGGGTGATAAGGAGATGATTTTCCCACACTTCATCGATGATATGTTTAGGATCAGTGGTACCGCTAATTCCATATATACTACGTCCATTGACTGAGAGCGGGCGATGCTCTGTCCCGTGATTCGCTATTTCAAATAGTGGGTCACGAGCTAATTCGAGAAAAAGTGACTCGTTTGCTTTGATCCAACGGGAATTTACAAAGAGTGTTGCAGGAATCTTTTCTTGTCTTAAATAATCAATAAGTTCTTGATCATATCCGCTACCATGAGGTCCACCACATGCATCGAGGGTTAAAGCTACTTGTTTTTCTTGGGTAGGAAGTTTGGTGAGCACTCCTGTCACTTTTTCCCCCCATTGTTGTGGTTTCATAGGGGATGTGTTCTCTAGCTTCCTTTTCCATTCCTCACTAGAGGGAAGAGGATGACTGTTAGTGGTTGGAGTTGTTTTTGAATCAGTAGGGATTGGTTTAGGTACGGACTCAGAAGATACATCTTGGCAGCCCGTAAGCCAAACGAAACAGCTAATACAGATTAAGGAAGATACAATCGATCTCATTCTTGATTAAACCAGCCCTTCTTTCGGAATTCGATATACATCAGGACTGCTACAATTACCATGATACCAAGTACGATAAAATACCCAAATGGGTTTTTGAGTTCGGGCATATTTTCAAAATTCATCCCATAGACTCCAGCGACGAAGGTAAGTGGCATGAAGATGGTAGCGATTAGCGTTAAACGCATCATTACCGCATTCATCCGATTGGAGTTGAGAGAGATGTAATTATCTCGAATGTCTGAAGCCATTTCTCGGCTAGAATCGATCATACTAGAAAGTTTGTGGATATGATCTTGGATATCCAACATATATCGTTTTAGTTCATCATCATGAGCTATGTGATGGGAGGAGATAATGCGATAAATCAGATCTCTCATTGGCCAAATAATATGCCGTAATTTCAATAGGTCTTTTCGCACTTGAAAAACCTGATCCAATTGATTAGACATTTGAGAGTTAAGAGGACGGGTCTCAAGATGTGTTAACTTATCTTCACATTGTTGTGCGATTGGAAAGAATGAGTCAACTAATTTATCAAGAATTTTGTACAAAATGAAATGAATACCTTGTTCTAAAGGAGCATTTCCTTTTACGACGCGCTCCCAGACTTGATCTATGGCAACATGCTGATGATAGTGAAAACTAACGACAAAATTTTGACCAGTAAATATGTCAATCTCAAGAGGTTTTAACGTGTTGCTTTGGAAGGAATTCAATACTAAGAAATGATAATCATCATAATGATCTAGCTTGGGACGTTGTAGGTAATGAAAACAATCTTTTAATGCCAAAGAATGGAATTGAAATTTGTCTGATAGTATTTGCTTCTCTTCATTTGTTGGTTTTTCGAAATCAACCCAATACCAAAGATAACGATCGATTTCTTGTAAAAGTTCATGAACAGTTAGATCTGTTACGATTGTTTTTTCTTTGGTGTAGGCAAGCACACGAATCAAGATGTCACGTCCTTTTTTTGCTGCTATAATTTGCGTAAAATACTTCGGATCAAGCTATCATTTGAAATGAATAATGATGAATCCTGAAAAAGCACATAGAGATGAAAAGACACGTCTCTTCTATATTAAATTGTTTGCTCAAGAGTATCTAAAAAATTTCTTCTTTATTATATCTTTGCCGAAAAAGAATAATGGTACAAAAAAGTGTGCATTTCGCTACATCTTGATGTATAATAATACATCATATTGTATTTTTAGTAAGGGGCGATAAAAATGGAAAAGCAAAAAATAGTTCTAGCATATTCTGGAGGTTTGGATACTTCCGTTGCAATTAAATGGTTACAAGATAAATATAACTATGATGTGATTGCAGTAGCATTAGATGTTGGGGAAGGGAAAGATCTCGCTCATGTACAGCAAAAAGCGTTGGACATTGGAGCAGTTCGCTCGCTGGTACTTGATGCGAAAGAATGGTATGCCAAAGAATTTTTGGCACCAGCCCTCAAAACAAATGCTCTATATGAAGGGGTTTATCCACTTGTCTCCGCGCTATCACGTCCATTGATCTCCAAGATTCTCGTTCAAGTAGCGAGAGCAGAAGGAGCAGTTGCAGTCGCACATGGTTGTACCGGAAAAGGAAACGACCAAGTTCGCTTTGACCTATCAGTACAGGCATTAGCACCTGAATTGAAAGTAGTCGCTCCTGTTCGGGAATGGGCAATGAGCCGTGATGAGGAGATTCAATACGCTCAAGAAAATGGAATTTCGATTCCAGTAGATTTAGATAACCCATATAGTGTAGATCAGAATCTTTGGGGACGTAGCTGTGAGTGTGGAGTTTTAGAAAATCCTTGGACCGAGCCACCTGCAGGAGCTTATGAATTGACATCTTCTATTGAACAGGCACCAGAGGAAGCAGAAGAGATTATCATCGCTTTTGAGAAGGGAATCCCGGCTGCCCTGAATGGGGAACAGATGCCTCTTCCTATGTTGATCGCAAAGTTAAATAAACTGGCAGGCAAACATGGGATTGGGAGAATTGATCACGTAGAAAATCGTCTTATCGGAATCAAGTCACGGGAAGTTTACGAGTGCCCTGCAGCAATGACGTTAATTAAAGCTCATCAAAGCTTAGAACATATTACGCTCTCCAGAGATGTTGCTAAGTTCAAACCAATTATCGAACAAAAATGGGCAGAGATGGTTTATGAAGGTCTCTGGTTCTCTCCACTCAAAAAAGCATTGGATCAGTTTGTGGAGGAGACACAGAAGTATGTCTCTGGCGATGTGCGGATTAAGCTTTTCAAAGGGCAGGCGATTGTTACAGGTAGAGAGTCTAAGTACTCCCTCTATGATGAGAAGTTAGCAACCTATACTTCAGAGGATGCATTTGATCATCAGGCGGCAGTTGGATTTATTCAATTATGGGGTCTTCCTTTGAATATTTATGCAAAAGTTCATCAAGACGAGGTGGATGTAAATGAAGCTGTGGAGCGGGCGCTTTACCAAACAGACACAACCATTAGTGGATAGATTTCAAGCATCCATTCCGTTTGATCATATTTTATGGAAGGAAGATATCAAAGGGAGTATTGCTCATGTCACCATGCTAGGAGAGAGCGGAATTCTCCCTTCTCATGAGTGTGAGATATTGATTGAAGGTCTTCACCGAGTAGCAGAGAAGTTTGAAAAAGGTGAAGTGAAGTGGACCATCGAGATGGAAGATATCCATATGTGTGTGGAACAACTACTTCATGAGGAGATTGGAGATCTAGCAGGAAAGCTGCATACTGCTAGATCTCGAAATGACCAGACAAGTCTAGATCTACATCTCTTTGTACGGTCTGCTACTCATGAGATAGTGACCAAACTGACCGAGTTGTGGGAAGTAATGCTCCACAAAGCGGAGCAGGAGATGGATCTGATTCTACCAGGATATACCCATCTTCAACGTGCCCAACCTGTCCGTTTCTCTCATCATCTATTAGCCTATGCCAATATGTTAGAGCGTGATAGTCAGCGTTTCCAAGAAAGTTATCAACGTGCGGATCTCTGTCCGTTGGGGGCTGGAGCGATTAGTGGAACATCTTTTCCAATTGATCGATTGGCAGTCTCCCATAGTCTTGGCTTTCACGATCTATACGACAATAGCATGGATGCTGTGAGCGACCGGGATTATGTATGGGAATTTCTCTCTAATTGCTCCTTGGTTATGATACATCTATCACGACTCGCAGAAGAGCTTATTTTGTGGTCTAGCCAAGAGTTCCAATTTGTAGAATTGGATGATGCATTTTGTACCGGTAGCAGTATGATGCCGCAAAAGAAAAATCCCGATGTACCAGAGCTAGTTCGAGGCAAATCTGGAAGAGTAATTGGGCATTTAATGGGGTTATTCGCGATGTTAAAGGGGCTTCCACTCACGTATAACAAGGATATGCAAGAGGATAAGGAAGCACTATTTGACACATTTACTACGGTTCGAGATGTGCTTAGCATCATGTCTCCACTGATTGAGAGTATGAGATGTAACAAAGCCAAAATGTATGCAGCAGCCAATGACCCATATATTGGTGCCACCGATCTGGCGGATTATTTGACCAAGAAAGGAGTTCCTTTCCGACAAGCACATCATGTGGCTGGGAACTTAGTTCGTTATGGTTTGGAGAACGGGAAAAGTTTGGTTGAGTTAACTCTTGAGGAGTTACAGGAGTTCCACCCTTTGTTGGAGGACGATGTACTAGAGCAACTAACAGTGGAAGCTATGGTAGAGGCGAGAGAATGTATTGGTGGAACAGCAAAAAAGACAGTAAAAGCTGCGATAGAAGCCAAGAGAAGACGCCTAGAAACTACCAAATTATGGCTTTCCAATGATTTCTAGAGCTGTTATAATGAATCCTCGGCTATGATTAGAAAAGCCGAGGATTTTTGGCATGGTTGTATGAATATATAGTGAATTCGCCTATAGAAGGGTCTTGTATACTTTTTGTGGGTGTTATAATGTAAAACAAGATTTGGGATCGGAAATTCTTTTTAGAGGATCCTGTTTGTATTCTTAGCAATTGTGAAAAACAGAGGGAACAACTACATATTATCGAATGATATGAGAATTTAAGACAATTCAATGCAAAGAAGGTGACTTAGATGATCGAGATGCACGACGTCTGGAAAGTCTATGACAACGGGATTGAAGCCTTGCGAGGAATTGAAGTCAAAATTGACCAAGGTGAATTCGTATATGTCGTAGGTCCATCTGGAGCTGGGAAAAGTTCTTTTATTAAATTGATGTACCGCGAAGAAAAGCCAACATCGGGTATCGTTTTAATTAATGGTGTCAATGTAAAACGGGTACGGGATTGGAAGATTCCATATGTACGCCGCAAAATTGGAGTAGTATTCCAAGATTATAAGTTACTCCCGCATATGACCGCTTTTGAAAATGTTGCTTTTGCGATGGAAGCTGTAGAAACTCCAAAGCGTGCAATTCGCTCTCGTGTAGAAGAAGTATTAGATTTGGTTGGGCTAACACATCGTATGAATGCGCTCCCTTCCCAATTGTCTGGTGGAGAGCAACAACGTGTCTCCATTGCTAGAGCGATCGTCAACAATCCCAGCTTCATCATTGCCGATGAGCCTACTGGGAACTTAGACCCAGAGAACTCATGGGACGTTATGTATCTCCTAGAAGAGATCAACAAACGCGGGACAACTGTTGTAATGGCAACGCACAACAAAGAGATTGTAAATACCATGCGTCAGCGTGTCATTGCAATTGAACAAGGCATAGTTGTACGTGATGAGCTAAGAGGTGAGTACGGTTATGAAGATTGAGACAATGTTACGGCATTTGAGAGAAGCATATCGTGGAGTTGTCAAAAATTCTTGGATGAGTTTTGCTTCTATTGGAACAGTGGCAGTAACCCTTCTGATGTTCGGGGTTTTTATGATCTTCGCTTTTAACCTCAGCTATCTGACCAAAGCGATTGATAGTAGTTTGTCCATTCGAGTGGCATTAAAACCAGATTTACCACAAGAAAAACAACAAGCATTGACCGAAGAGATTAAAAAACTGGATAAGGCTCAAGCAGATTCAGTCGAATTTGTTCCAAAAGAAAAAGGAATTCAAGAGTTCAAAAGCTCTTTCGGTGATGATGAATTTGTACAAGATTTACAGGCTGGTGATAACAATCCACTACCTGATTTGATTAAGGTGCTTCCGAAAGATGTAAAAGATATGGATGCTCTTACCGATGAGATTGCGAAAATGGATGGAGTAATGGAGGCAAAACCAGGTCTCGTACAACAAGCTTTCTTCTCTTTCTCTGGTATGGCGAATAATATTATCTTGATTTTTGGTCTAGTATTCGCGATTCTCTCGTCTTTCTTAATCTCCAATACGATTAAATTGACGATTATTGCTCGACGTCGAGAGATCGAAGTGATGCGACTCGTGGGAGCAAGTAACTGGTTTATTCGTTGGCCATTCTTTATCGAAGGTGCATTTATTGGATTCACAGGAGCGATCTTCCCAATGGGAATACTCCTAATCGGCTACCAAGCTGTCTATAATCTATTAAATGAAGGACAAGCGATTTCTATTCTTCCTATGATGGATGTAGGAACACTTAGCATCTACCTAATCGCCAGTATGTTGTTACTAGGCGCTACCATCGGAATTGTCGGTTCGATTCTATCGGTTCGTCGATTCTTAAAAGTCTAAAAAGGGTTAACAGGAAAGGAGCTCCAGATGCGTAAATATTTCATTACGTTGACACTTACAGCCGCTCTCGTAGCTACCCCTATGGTAACCAAGCCTGTTTATGCATTAACCAAAGAAGAGCAGAAGCTAAAAGATATTCAAAAGCAGGAAAAAGAGAAGAAAAGTGAGCTAGAAAAACTACAACCTAATTTTACGAAATCAAAAGCAGAACTCATGGAGATCGATAAAAAAGTTCGAGAGCGTCAAGAGAGCATCGATCGAATGAATGTAGGGATCGTTCAGAAAGAAGAAGAGTTAAAAAAGAAAAAAGAAGTCATGAACGGAAAATTGGTAGATATCTATACCAATGGTAGTGTTGGATATCTTCGATATTTAATGGATGCGAAAGATTTCCAGGACTTTTTTAACAAACTCGATTACGTACGATTAAATGTATTGACCGATAACTATGCAGTAAAAGAAGTATTAAAAACAAAGCAGACACTAGAGTCTGATCGAGCTGTACAGCAAAAAGAGATCGATGAGATGAAACCTCTGCTGACAGACGCTCAAAATAAACACAAAGCGATGGAAGCGGAGTATAACAAGGTAAAAGCCGATCTAGAAAAGCTAGAAGACCAGGAAGAAGCAACAGAGGAGTCCATTAGAAAATCAAAAGAAGACCTTTTAGCTGCTGGAAATCATCGTGGAGACTATAAGGCATCTGGTCAGTTTATGTGGCCAACATCTGGTGGATCGATCAGCTCTCCTTATGGTTATCGAAATGGAAGAATGCATGAAGGAATTGATATCGCTGGTAGCGGCATTTTAGGAAAACCAATTTATGCTTCTGATAGCGGTGTAATATCTCTAATCAAATCTGATCCAAATGGATATGGGATGTATATCATCATTTCGCATGGGAATGGTTTCTCTAGTCTGTATGCCCATATGTACTCTAGTACGATTCGAGTAAAAACAGGACAAAAAGTTTCCAAAGGGCAAGTAATTGCTTCTGTAGGAAATAACGGTCGATCTTCAGGTCCTCACTTGCATTTTGAGATTATGAAAAATGGAACCAATGTCAATCCGGCTCATTATGTCCGGAGATAGGGTCATGAAAGTTCAAGAGACGGAGGCTATTTGTGACAGATGAAGAAAAAACAACTAGTTCATTGGACTATCATCACTTCCCTGACGCTCGCTAGCTTGCTCCCTGCCGTTGCAGTAGATGCTGCCAAAGGTTCAGATAAGATTAAAGAACTGGAAGAAATCAATGAAAAGAAGTCTTCTTTGTTGGATGAGATTGCAGCAAAAGATAAGTCATTAAAAGAATTTACCGATCAGATTAAAAAGTCGGAGGAACAAATTGAGCTAATCCAACAAGATGTAAAAAAAGAGGAAGTCAAACTAAAAGAAGCAGAAGATAAACAAGCTTTTTATCAAGGTATATACAATACGAAGATGATAACGTTCTATCAGAACAATGAGATTGGATATCTATCCAATCTCCTGCAAGCAAAAGATTTGGGTGACTTTTTCCGACGTGTCGAATTGATCCGTCTTGCTGGGCTCAAGGATTCCGAGATTTTAAGAGAGCACAAGAAGGCAACCAAAGTAGTACAAGATAATCTAAAAAGATTAGACGATCTACAAAATAAGCAACAAGAAGAAGCCACCAAAACACAAGAGGCATTCCAAAAGATTATTGATGCGAAAAAGAAAGATGAGTCAGAGCTTGGTAAACTCGATGAAATCGTAGAGGATTATGAAGATGAGATTATTGATATTAACCGTGATCTCATTAGTAGTGGACGACTATCCTTTACTTATAAAGGACCAATTGCCAAACCAATTGATGCTGCGATGAACTCCACTTTTGGTATTCGTTGGGGAAGAATGCATGAAGGAAATGACTTTGCTGCACCGGTTGGAACCCAATATCGTGCTGCTGCGGATGGTGTGGTAGTAGAGAGTCGGGTAGCGAGTGGTTATGGTTGGTTGATTACAATTTACCATGGAAAATTAAATGGCAAAGACGTTTATACCCGTTATGGACATAGTTATAAAAATCAAGTAATGGTTCGGGTTGGAGAGGAAGTAAAGAAAAATCAAGTGATCTCCAAAGTAGGGAACAATGGTCGTTCTACTGGACCGCATTTGCACTTTGAAGTTCGCTATGGAACTGGTTCTAAACCACCTGCACAAAACCCAGCTTTGTGGATTAACAAAAAATAATATGGACTAACCAACAAAGAAGAGTAGGGATTCAATCCTTACTCTTCTTTGTTGTATGAGGGCTAAGTAGCTTCTATTCTTCGAGAAAAGAAAGGAAAAAACATATCTAAGAGGAAGAGTGATAATAACTGCGGAAATGTTGGGAAAGACCTAAAATATTCACATAATAGAGAAACCCTATCATTGTTAGCAGGATCTAAAAGAAGAAGTTAAGTTAAAGCAATCGTTAAAACTGAGTTTTCCCCCGTTTGAGATGAGTATGAACATAGAAAAATAGGTAGATTCCTCAAGATAAATTTACAACGGGTCTACTATATTAAAAGATTATACACAGTTTAAATTCATAGGTTTTTCTAACTAGTAAACAGAGCATGCGATTAACAAAGGTCAAACGTATTATCTGAAGTGAATAAGGAGTGTTCACCCAAATGAAGAGTAACACTTATAAGATCGTCTTACATACAGTAGCCTTGGCTGGTCTGCTTTTGACATCTTCCTTGCAAACGAACGCTGCTAAAGGTTCGGAGCAGATTCCAGAGATCAAGGAAGCATTGGAGAAAAAACAAGGAGTGCTTGATCAGATTAATAAACTAGATAATTCGCTAAAAGAACAGACGGATAAAATCATCATAGCGGAGAAAAAAATGAAAGACTTGCAAGTGGAAGTAGATCAAACAGAGGTAGAGTTACGTGAGGCAGAAGATAGACAACGGGTCTCTCAAGAAAAGTATAATAAGTTGATGAGCAAGTATTATACTTTTGGCAAATATGGGTATATATCTCAACTACTAAGTGCAAAAGATATGAAGGAGTTCTTTCAGAATATCGATTTTATAAGGCTAATTGCGATAAAAGATGCGGACACTTTAAAAGAACATAGGAATGCAACGAAAGCAGTGAAAGAGAAGGTAGACCAAATCAAACTGCTTCAAGATAATCAGTTAAAAGAGATCGAGATTACAAATAAAGCCATAGATGAGATCAAAGCAAAGAAAGGCAATGACAAAAAAGCATTGGCAGATATCGAGAAACTGGTAAATCAGTATCAAGATGAGATTATTATTTTAAATAAGGCTTTATTTCGAAAAGGACAGCTTTCATTTCCGTTTAAAAGTACGATGAAGAAACCACTTAATGTAGTAATGATCTCAGGCTATAGAATACCGAGGCGTCCTAACCACTTAGGATTTGATTATCCGGCTCCTTACAACACTCCCTATTATTCCGTAGCAGATGGAGTGGTGGTAGAGAGTAGGAGTGCCTCTGGTTACTATTGGCTTGTTACAATCTATCATGGTGAATACAAAGGAAAATCGATTTTTAGTCGTTATGCTCATAGCCATCCAAGGCAGATTGCGGTGCGACCAGGTCAAGAAGTGAAACAAGGCGATATAGTAGGCAGGGTAAATACGTTAGGAGACTCATCAGGGCATCATCTCCATTTTGAACTTCGATCAGGTACTTTCTCCAATCAGAGTCCAATGGATCCAGGCATCTTTTTACCTCGATATTAGATACTGTTTGTGTCCAAATAAAGAGCAGAACAAAAGAAGTTCTGCTTTTTCGTTTTTCTTATATAAAACTTAGGGTAAAATTGTCCCATAGTTCATATGATGTGAGTAGACCTGAGAGAATTGGATGGTGAGAAAATGAGTTGGCGTGGGAAAAAACTAGGAATGCTCTTAGCTAGTACAGCAATTATCAGCAGTCTGGCTACTGCTGTATTAGTAGATGATAATGGTTTCTTTGCCAACTGGCTGGGGAAAACCAGTGCGGTTACCTCTTCAAGTGGTGAGGGCAATTTTGAATCATACACTGCAAAGCTAAAGAGTACATTTGATAAGATTCGTACAAGCAGTATTCATAAGGTATCGGATCAGCAGCTAATAGATGGGGCGATCAAAGGGATGGTCCAATCGTTAAATGACCCCTACTCAGAATATATGAGTTCAGAGGAAGCAAAACAGTTTTACTCGGAGCTGCAATCTTCTTTTTCCGGAATCGGTACAGAAGTAACCTTAAAAAATGGACGTGTCACAGTTGTTTCTCCAATTAAAGGGACTCCAGCAGAAAAGTCAGGTATTCGTTCTGGAGACCAAATTATCAAGGTTGATGGCCAAGCTCTTGAGGGACAAACCATTCAAGATGCGGTGAAAAAAATTCGCGGCCCTAAAGGAAGCAAAGTAACTCTAGAGATTCATCGACCTCAGAGTGGGGAGACTTTGCAGATCACGGTACAACGGGATGAAATTCCTATTCGAACGATCGAAGCCAAGATGCTACAAGATAAAATTGGATATATTGAGATCTCTCAATTCGGGGAAAAGACTTCCTCTGACTTTTTCCGAGAGTTAGAGAATCTGGAGAAACAGCAAATAAAAGGACTTGTGATCGATGTTCGAGGTAATCCAGGAGGTTATCTGCAGGCAGTAGTAGAGATTGGCGAAAAATTATTACCAAACCAAAAACCGATCTTGATGACGGAAGATCGCAGTGGGAAACGGGAAACTTACATAGCAAAAGGGGAGAAGAAACCTTATCCTATCACCATTCTGACTGACCGTGGTAGTGCTAGTGCTTCGGAGATATTAGCAGCATCTTTCCAAGAATCTGGTGGATACCAAGTAATTGGGGAGACTAGCTTTGGAAAAGGAACCGTACAACGCGGTATTGATTTCTCCGATCAAAGTAATTTGAAGTTGACCATTGCGAAGTGGCTGACTCCAAAAGGTACATGGATCGATCAACATGGTGGAACAAAAGGGGTAAAGCCAAATATTGAAGTCGCTTATCCAGAATATTACACCGTGACACCACCAGTCGGAACGAAGGTAATTCGACAAGACGAAAACTCGACCCAAGTGAAAAATCTACAAGTAATTTTAGATGCTTTAGGCTACAATCCTGGTCGCAAAGATGGCTATTTTGATGGAAGGACATTAAATGCGGTGAAATCGTTCCAGCAAATTGCAGGAATTCCAGCAACGGGAGAGGTGGATCTGGAAACGTCCAATCGATTACGTGACGCTTTTGAGAAGTTCATCCAAGACCCTAAATCAGATCCACAACTTCAAATGGCGATTCAAACTATCAAGAAAAACATGAAATAAAAGGGAAAAACAGGAAAGTCGTCGAAATACCTCTACTAACAAGTAGAGGTATTTTTTAGGAGTTGAAGCCTTTCATGATAGACAGATTGCTCCTGGTAGGAAAAGAATGGTTTTATATCTTTCAAGAGCCTTTGTGGTATCTAGCTCTAATTTTGTCACTCTTCCTATTACTGCGTGCAACGATGGAAGAATGGCATCAGTTTGGAAGACCTTTGTTCTCTCCATTTACTCGGATGTTACGAATGATATTGATTAGCTTAGTTAGCGGTTTTGTCCTTTCCCTAATTCTGAGTAGCTTTGCCTTTCATTTCGAAAAAGAAGAGGTCTTTGGAATTTGGTTATTGACGTTACTTTTGGCTACGACAAGAACTAGATTTGCGGATCTTATGTATAGTGTAGGTACTTTTGGTCTGCTGCATTTGTTAGTTGTAGAATGGTTTTCCCAAATTCCTTTACTAAAAGAGGAATATCCAACAATTCTAGCGATTTTTTCCAGTTTCACTCTTTCTGACTGGCTTTGGATTGCTGCGGGTGTTTCATTTTGTAAGTTTTTTCTCATTCGGCTGGATGGAACACATTTTGAAAAGCTGCTTATCCATACAGTAGAGGATGAACAGTCAGTTAATGGATTTTCCACTCGTGCATTATGGCCACTCGGGATTGTCTTACCCATCGGTTCAGGATGGCTCCCGATCCCAATCATAGCTAGTTATTCAACTTACAATCTGAGTAAACCCTCTAAACAAAATAAGAGACTTACTTCCACTCTCTCGCTTGGTTTTGCGCTTTTTTTCTTGTTATGTACATATTTGAGTAGCTTCTACTCCATGTTTCTTTGGATTACCACTATTCTCGCATTTTTGGGGCCAGAAGCATTTTATCAAATTCGAAAATACCAAGAGAAAAGAAGACGTCCCTTATTTGTTTCGGATGAAAAGGGCCTAAAAGTAATAGCAGTAGTTCCGAATAGCCCTGCCGACCTATTAGGAATTAAGGCAGGAGATATTATTCATCGAGTCAATGGAGAGTTGGTACAGTCTGAACAAGAACTACGATCTGCTGTCTCCAAAACGACGATTTGTAAGCTGGAGATATTGGATGAACAGCTAGATAGCCACCTGTTACAGAAAGTATTGGATGAACAAGATGAGAAAGATCTAGGGATTTTAGGAGCAGTTCCAGCTAGGAAAATTCCAAAACGATCCAGTTCCACAATAAATCCACCCTTGTCTTCTCCCTAAAGAACGGATTAACCACATCGAAAACGCCTGCTTCTATTTGTGAATGCAGGTGTTTTTCCTCTGTTAAGTGGAAAATATAGGTATATAATAGATGTGATATTTATCAGGTCCTTGGACTGGATAGCTTAATGATCAAGATGAGGAGATACAACTAATAGAGGTTTGTTTTATAGGAACTAATGTTCTATACGAAGGCTCAATTGTGTTATAATAATTTTTATTGAGAAAAGAGGTGAACAATCCATGGAACAGAAATTTCAGCTAGTCTCTTCTTATCAGCCACAAGGAGACCAACCAAAGGCGATTGAGAAACTGACATCTGGAATACGGAAAGGGAAGAAATTCCAAACGTTACTTGGTGCGACTGGTACAGGAAAGACTTTTACTATTGCTCATACCATTGCGGAAGTAAACAAACCTACATTGGTCATTGCCCATAACAAGACATTAGCTGCCCAGTTATGTGGTGAGTTAAAGGAGTTTTTCCCAAACAATGCGGTGGAATACTTTGTAAGTTATTATGATTACTACCAACCAGAAGCTTACATTCCTCAGACAGATACATTTATTGAGAAGGATTCATCCATTAACGACGAGATTGATAAATTACGTCACTCTGCTACTAGCGCTTTGTTTGAGCGACGTGATGTCATTATTGTATCTAGCGTTTCCTGTATCTATGGGCTCGGTTCACCGTCGGAATATCGGGATCTAGTTCTTTCTCTGCGTGTAGGAATGGAGAAAGACCGAAATGATATCTTGCGTAATTTGGTAGATATTCAATATGAGCGTAATGATATTAACTTTACTCGTGGTACATTCCGAGTGCGGGGAGATGTAGTAGAGATTTTTCCTATTTCTCGAAGTGAACAAGCGGTGCGAGTAGAGTTCTTTGGAGATGAAATTGAACGGATCCGAGAGATTGATGTATTGACGGGTGAGATCTTGGGCGATCGGGAACACGTTGCCATTTTCCCAGCATCTCACTATGTAACGAGTCCAGAAGTGATGGAACGTGCCCTAAAAAACATTGAAGCTGAATTAGAAGAACGTTTGACAGAATTTCGGGAGAATGGGAAGTTGCTAGAGGCACAACGTTTGGAACAACGTACCCGCTATGATATGGAAATGATGCGGGAAGTAGGATTTTGTAGTGGGATTGAGAACTACTCACGGCATTTGGTAGGTAATAAGCCAGGTGAGCCTCCCTATACATTGATCGACTTTTTCCCAGATGATTTCTTGATCGTGGTGGATGAATCCCATGTTACGATTCCCCAGATTCATGGTATGTATAATGGGGATCAGGCTCGTAAAAATGTCTTGGTTGAACATGGATTTCGTCTTCCATCAGCGAAAGATAACAGGCCACTTCAATTTCCAGAGTTTGAAAAGAAGATCAATCAGTTGGTCTTTGTTTCAGCAACCCCAGGTGTGTTTGAACAAGAACATAGTCCTGATGTTATCGAACAGATTATTCGACCTACAGGTCTATTAGACCCAGAAATTCAGGTTCGACCGATCAAAGGGCAGATTGATGACTTGATCAGTGAGATTCATAAACGGATTGAACGAGATGAACGTGTATTGGTAACCACTCTAACAAAAAAAATGTCAGAAGACCTAACAGACTACCTGAAAGAGATTGGAATCAAAGTTCGCTATCTCCACTCTGATATTAAGACAATCGAGCGAATGGAGATTTTGAGAGATTTACGTTTAGGTGAGTTTGATGTGTTGATCGGGATTAACTTGTTACGAGAAGGGCTAGATTTGCCAGAAGTTTCATTGGTGGCTATTTTGGATGCGGACAAAGAAGGCTTTTTGCGTGCAGAACGTTCGTTGATCCAGACCATTGGCCGTGCTGCTCGTAACGCAAACGGTCAAGTGATCATGTATGCGGATAAGATCACCAAGTCGATGAAGATTGCGATTGATGAAACGAATCGTCGACGAGAGATTCAGGAGCGTCATAATACAGAACATGGTATTACACCACAGACCATTCGCAAAGAAATTCGCAAAGTGATCGAAGCAACCAAAGTAGCAGAGGACAAAGAGAAATATGGTACAACTAAACCGTTACACAAGTTGAACAAAACAGAGCGTCAGAAGACAATTACGCAGATGGAGAAAGAGATGAAACAAGCTGCAAAAGACTTGCAGTTTGAACGTGCAGCGGAGTTACGGGATTTGATTTTGGAACTCAAAACAGAGGGAGCTTAAAGATGGCTCAAGAAAATATTGTAGTACGTGGTGCTAGAGTTCATAACCTAAAAAATATTGATGTTACAATTCCACGGGATCAGTTTGTCGTTGTGACAGGCTTAAGTGGTTCGGGAAAATCTTCTCTTGCTTTTGACACAATCTATGCAGAGGGACAACGCCGCTATGTGGAGTCTCTTTCTGCATATGCTAGGCAATTTCTCGGTCAGATGGATAAGCCGGATGTAGACTCGATTGATGGTCTCTCACCGGCTATTTCCATTGACCAAAAAACAACAAGTCGTAACCCTAGATCAACTGTCGGAACAGTTACCGAGATCTACGATTACTTGAGGCTTATGTTTGCGAGAATCGGTCATGCTTTTTGTCCTGAACATGGTACGGAGATCAAATCTCAGACTATCCAACAGATGGTGGATCGGGTACTAGAATTACCTGAGCGTAGTAAGCTACAGATTCTAGCACCTGTAGTGAAAGGGCGAAAAGGAGAACATGTCAAGCTTCTCCAAGAGATTGGTAGACAAGGTTTTGTGCGAGTTCGAATTGATGGCGAGATGCAAGAATTGAACGATGAAATCCAACTAGAGAAAAACAAAAAGCACACTATCGAAGTGGTAGTCGATCGAATAGTTGTAAAAGAAGGAATCGAGACACGTCTAGCTGATTCGATGGAGACTGCTTTAAAACTATCTGGTGGGGAACTTCTCGTAGATGTAATTGGAGAAGAAGAGCTCTTTTTTAGTCAAAATCTTGCCTGTCCCATTTGTGGTTACTCGATCGCGGAGCTCTCTCCCCGTATGTTCTCGTTTAATAGTCCATTTGGTGCTTGTACTACTTGTGATGGAATTGGTCATCGAATGGAGATTGATCCAGGACTGATGGTTCCAGATGAAACGCTTTCCTTAGCAAAGGGGGCCATCGAACCTTGGTCTTCTTCTACAAGTACTTATTATCCACAGCTTCTTCAGGCTGTGTGCAAGCATTTTGAGATTGATTATGATGCACCATTTGAGACTTTATCCAAAAAACAGCAAGATTTGATTCTCTATGGATCGAAGGAAAAGTTTCCGTTTCACTATACCAATGATATGGGATTTTCTCGGAATACCAACACACAATTTGAAGGGGTAGTCCACAATCTAGAACGTCGATATAAAGAGACTGCTTCTGAGATGATTCGAGAGCAAATGGAGACCTATATGAGTATCAAGCCTTGTCCTGCATGTAAAGGTGCTAGGCTCAAAAAAGAGATGCTCCATGTGCTTATCGGGGAGAAAAATATCGATCAAGTAACCAAGATGTCGATTTCGGAAGCACTTGAGTTTTGTGAGCAGATTCGCTTAACGGAAAAAGAGGAGCAGATCGCAAGACAAGTCCTCAAAGAGATTCGCGCAAGACTTGGGTTTTTGGTCAATGTGGGACTAGACTATCTCACGTTAAATCGAGCAGCTGGCACATTGTCTGGAGGAGAGGCACAACGTATTCGTCTGGCTACACAGATCGGTTCAAGCCTTATGGGAGTGCTCTATATTTTGGATGAGCCAAGTATTGGTCTCCATCAGCGAGATAATACAAGATTAATTCAAACGTTAGAGAAGATGAGAGATCTAGGAAATACCTTGATTGTAGTAGAGCATGATGAAGATACTATGATGGCAGCGGATTACATCTTAGACATCGGTCCTGGTGCAGGTGCACATGGAGGACAAGTGATTGCAGCGGGGACTCCTCAGGAAGTGATGGAGAATCCGAATTCATTGACTGGACAGTATCTATCTGGCAAGAAATTTATCCCTCTACCAACGGAGAGAAAAGAACCGAATGGCAAATGGTTGGAGATTATCAAAGCAAGTGAGAATAATCTCCGAAATGTATCGGTGCGCATTCCCCTTGGTATCTTTACGGTCGTTTCCGGTGTTTCAGGATCAGGGAAAAGTACACTAGTCAATGAGATTCTACTCAAATCTCTGTCACGTCAATTACATCGCTCCAAAGTATTGCCAGGGAAACATAAAGAGATTAAAGGTTTGGATCATCTTGATAAGGTAATCAATATTGATCAGTCCCCCATTGGCCGGACACCAAGAAGTAATCCAGCGACTTATACTGGTGTTTTTGATGATATACGAGATGTCTTTGCCAAAACACAGGAAGCGAAAGTAAGAGGTTATCAAAAAGGTCGCTTTAGTTTTAACGTAAAGGGCGGTCGTTGTGAAGCGTGTCGTGGTGATGGGATCATCAAGATCGAGATGCACTTCTTGCCAGATGTCTATGTCCCTTGCGAACAATGTAAAGGAAAACGCTACAATCGGGAAACATTGGAGATTCGCTATAAAGGGAAAAATGTAGCGGATGTTCTAGACATGACGATTGAAGAAGGGCTAGAGTTTTTCTCCAATATTCCCAAAATCAAACGTAAGATACAAACACTCTATGATGTCGGGTTGAGCTATATGAAACTAGGTCAACCAGCTACCACATTATCCGGTGGGGAAGCACAACGAGTAAAATTAGCATCTGAATTACACAAACGTAGTACAGGACGTACTTTGTATATCCTAGATGAGCCTACAACTGGACTTCACATCGATGATATCGCTCGTCTGTTAAAAGTCCTACATCGCTTGGTCGAAAACGGGGATTCCGTAATCGTCATTGAACATAATCTGGACGTGATGAAAACTGCCGATTATATGATTGATTTAGGTCCTGAAGGTGGTAAAGGTGGCGGTTTGATTGTGGCTACTGGTACCCCAGAAGAGATAATGGAAGTAGAAGGCTCTTATACAGGGCAATACCTAAGGCCATTAATTGAACGAGATCGCAAACGGATGGAAGCGTCTGTAACCAAAGAGGAATTGCTTGTATAGGTGAGGTTATGTTCTGAAAAAGTAATGCACCATGTAAGTTTGTATGTTTCATTTCAAGAGCTAGAAACTAGAAATAGCTTTGTTGGATTTAAAAAGCTAATGGTAACTAAATAACAACTTAGGTTGGAGAAAACTAATTTATCTAAAACCCACTTTTTCTTATAGAGAAGTGGGTTTTTGTTATGTTTTTTTGAACACGCATATTAGATGAGAGAGTACTTTGTATTCCGTGTTAAGATGTATTTGTATACAAGATTATTTGATAGGAATGAACCTAAGATTAAAATAGGAATCATTATGATTAGTGTAACAAGAGATTATGTTACATACAAACGTAAGAGAAATTCTCTTTTTTAACCTGTGACTAAAAAGATCTGGTTGAAAGGGAACGAACAGAATCATGATTCTACCAGTGAAAATTAAGAACCATCTCTTCTCTACCAATCTACAAATAATTGGTATTTTATCCGGTCTATATTGATAGAATAGAGCAAACGAACTTTTCATACTCATTGGAAAATCCTCTTTATAGGAGAGTTCAAATAGGAATACTGCGTTTATAGCGTCTAGAAAGGGGTGCTGTCTGTGATTCGCTTTGTACGAAACAACTATTTTGAGATTGCGCTTTTGCTTGTAATGGGCCTGTTGATTTATGGTCTCACAACTGGTCTTTCCTCGATCGGGGCACTGATTGAATGGACCCGTGATTTATCCATTAGTAGTAGTGACCAAGTTCGGACAATGACAACTATTTTTATGAGTATCTTTATTGAGGGTCTTCCTTTTATTTTGCTAGGGGTACTCGTCTCAAGTTTGATTCATGTATTTGTGAGTGAGGATTTCATTTATCGAGTGATCCCTCGTAATCCAGTCCTGTCTATTCCGATGTCAGTAGGTTTGGGGCTTTTTCTTCCAATCTGTGAATGTGGGATTGTTCCGATTTGCAAACGGTTAATGCAGAAAGGAATGCCACCTTCTGTTGCAATTACTTTTTTGTTATCTGCACCGGTAGTGAATCCCATTACTATTTTCTCCACCTATGTCGCATTTGGGAACCAGTGGAGTATTGCTCTACAAAGGGTAGGATTAGCTGCTTTGATTGCAGTGATTATTGGATGTCTTTTTCATCTATTTTTTCATCGCAGAAAGCTAAGCTGGATTTTGCAAACAGAACACGAAGCAATTAAGCAAATGGAAGGAAAAACGACAGCAGAACAAAATTTATCTACTAGCTCGAATGAAGTTTGCTGTAGCCACCATTCGGATGCTTCACATGGTGATTGTTGTAATCACTCTCATTCACATGATGAAAGAATATCAGAGAAAGTGAATCATACCCTTTTCCATACTATCTTTGAGTTTTTTAACACGGCAAAGTACTTTGTACTGGGAGCAATGATCGCTGCCTTCTTCCAAGTGTTTATTGGCGTCGCAGCATTAAAGGAAGTGAACAATAACGAGTTTGTCTCTATTCTTTTTGTTATTGCGTTAGCATTTTTGTTATCGATCTGTTCCTCTTCCGATGCCTTTATTGCAGCATCGTTACGAACAGTTTTGCCTAACTCCTCTTTATTTGCGTTTCTTGTCTATGGTCCGATGATGGATCTGAAAAACTTCCTCATGATGACAGGTAACTTCCGAGCGAGCATAGTCAATTTTCTGTTTGCGGCTACCACGCTTTTGACTATTGTAATTATGCTACTTATTTATTAAAAAGGTAATGGGGGGTATATCATGAAATCTTGGCTTCGTACCTTTATCTGTTTTGGATTAGCGTTTTTCATGCTCGAGCTACTGATGACTGGTGAGATTTCCCTTTATATCAGTCCAAGGCTAAACTGGCTGGTAGCAGTAGGTATTGTTTTATTAGTCGTATTGGGTGTCGTACAACTTTGGAATCTGAAAAAACAAGATATGCATCGTATTGGAGCTTGGGGATATGTAATGGCAATTATCCCGATGCTACTGCTGTTATTTGTAGCTCCCAAAACGTTAGATGCTAGTTCCGTACAGAAAAAAGGAATGAATATCGCTTCCATGCAACAACCTGTCGAAATTGCAAAAGATCAGGGGGATCCATATCTTCCGATTGCGGAGAAATTAGCGAAAGAGCCCGTTATCACGTTTACAGAAAAAGATTATGTAGAGATTATCAATACGATTAATATGTATCCCGATCGCCTAAAAGGAAAAAAGGTGAAAATGCACGGTTTTGTTTATCGGGATGAGTCTCTCAAGCCGGATGAATTTGTTCTTGGGCGTTTTATGGTTTCGTGTTGTACGGCAGATGGAGTTGTGACGGGTTTTTTAATTCAGACAGATCAAGCAGGTACATTCCGAAATGATCAGTGGATTGAGATAGATGGAAGTGTCGAAACTGAAGTAGTAGATGGAATACCATATCCAATCATCAAACTAAACAACTTTAAGCAGATTGAACCAATGAAAGACCCTTATGTGTATGTTAATTACTAATTTTTGCTAAAAATAAAAACAGAAGCTCTCTTGGATTCTGTTGTCCAATAAGAGCTTCTTTTGTGTGCGCTTTTACGATTTGATTACTTCGTGTCCTCCGAACTCATTACGCAGTGCTGCAACTACTTTTCCATGGAAAGTATCGGTTTCTTGGGAAGCATAGCGCATAAAGAGAGACATTGCGATAATAGGAGCAGTGGCTTTTAAATCTAGGGCTGCTTCGACTGTCCATTGTCCTTCTCCCGAAGCATTCATGATCCCACGAATTCCTTCTAACTTCGGATCTTTCGAGAACGCATTTTGAGTTAAATCCATCAGCCAGCTACGGATTACGGAGCCGTTTGCCCAGACTCGAGCGACCTGTTCAAAATCATAGTCAAAAGGACTCTTGTCTAATACTTCAAAGCCCTCTCCAATCGCTTGCATCATACCATATTCGATTCCATTGTGAACCATTTTGAGGAAATGCCCACTGCCAGTTGGTCCAGCATATAGATAACCATTTTCTACAGAAAGATCGCGGATCATTTCTTCTACACGCGCAAATGATTCTTTATCTGCACCAATCATAAAGCAGCCACCATGACGTGCTCCTTCAGTACCACCAGAAGTTCCAACATCCATATAGGATATTCCGTGTTCGGCTAGTTCCGTCTGACGGCGAAGGGTATCTTTATAATGAGAATTTCCGCCATCAATGAGTAGATCACCTTTTTCTAAATGTGGAACGATGTCGAGGATTACATTATCCACAATTTTTCCAGCAGGCACCATCATCCAAATGGTGCGAGGAGCTTCAAGTTGGCTAACTACTTCCTGAATAGTGTAAGCTGGGGTTGCACCTTTTTTCTCTAAATCTTGGACAGGTTCTGGATGTACATCATATGTAACCACTTGATGCTGGTGGTCTAAAAGATTGAGTGCCAAATTATAGCCCATTTTTCCAAGTCCGATCATGCCTAATTTCAACGTGGTCACCTCACCTTTAGTCTTTAGCGTGTCGCTCTTTTGTAAAAGAATGCACGTTATTACGTGATTCATTTAGGAAAAAGATATAATACAGATAGTATGAATCTTTTTTTGTACATCAATCAAAATAAGGAGTGGATTACTTGTTTATTTTACGCCCAATAATCCGGATCTTAGTTACCGCGATAACTGTACTTATCATCTCTCATTATATTCCAGGAATCCAAGTAGAAAACTTTACAGGCGCTATCCTGTTTGCAGTCGTTTTCGGAGTAATTAACATCGTAATCAAACCTATTGTCAAGTTTTTCGCCTTACCTATTAGACTTTTAACGCTAGGCCTCTTTACATTTGTAATCAATGCACTATTGTTCATGCTAACAAGCTACTTTATTGATGCAGTAGAAGTTGATGGCTTTCTACCAGCTCTATACGCCTCGCTCATTGTATCAATTGTCACCGTGGTTTTAAATTCTTTTCTTAAAAATAAGTAGAATAAAATACTGATGGAGGATGAGGGGAGGGTTTGATTCCCCTCCTTTATATGTCCTCGTACAAGGAGGTTTTTTCGTGGCAAGAAAAGTAACAGTACATGATATCCAGAAAAAATTTAAACTCGAGTTGATTTGTGGCGAAGAATATCTCTCCCATATCATTCACGTTAGCGACTTATATCGACCTGGGTTAGAGCTTGCCGGTTTTTTTACATACCATCCGACTGAACGCCTTCAACTGCTAGGCAGGTCGGAGCTGATGTTTATTAAGAACCTACCAGACGAAGAACGGACTGACCGTCTCGAGAAATTTTGTCATCCAGATATACCTTGTATTTGTATCACCCGAGACTTACCTGTACCAGATGAGCTAATTGCAGCAGCCAAGAAAAATGGAATACCCGTATTGCGTACGGATATGAAAACAACATCGTTTACCAGTAAGTTGACCAATTTCTTAGAAGACTGTTTCGCTCCTACGACCACTATTCATGGTGTTTTAGTAGATGTTTATGGGATGGGTGTAGTCCTGATGGGAGATAGCGGAATTGGAAAAAGTGAAACTGCACTTGAATTGGTGAAAAGAGGGCATCGATTGGTTGCAGATGATGCAGTAGAAATCACACTTACAGAAGGCAATCACTTATCAGGCACTTCCCCAGATTTAATCCGCTATTTGTTGGAGATTCGGGGTTTGGGGATTATTAATGTGATGACGTTATTTGGAGCAGGAGCAGTTCGAAACCAGAAGCGTATTTCTTTTGTAATTCGCTTGGAAAACTGGCAACCAGACCGTCAGTACGATCGGTTAGGCTTGGACGAAGAGAAAATTCGTATATTAGAACAGGAATTGCCACAGATTACGGTACCTGTTCGTCCAGGACGAAACCTAGCGATTATCATTGAAGTAGCGGCGATGAATATGAGAATGAAGCAACTAGGTCATAACGCAGCTGAGCAGTTTGTTAAAAAGTTGGGAGATACCATCGAATCGGAGGATCTAGAATAAAAGGCACGATAAGAAAACCACCTCGTTAAAATCATAGAGGTGGTTTTATCGTAACATCATTACATTTCGCCCGGCCCGACAAATCTTTGGTTTGATCCAACTAGGATAAAAAACATATTGGATAAGGTCACGGTTTAAACAGCCTTGCGTCTTACAGAATCCATAACGATCTTGAACAGTCACTGTATTTTTTTGTCCACATTCCATGCACTCATAAAGAGTCGTTTTTGTTTGGGTTTGGAGTTCAACCATGAGAATATCCTCACTGTCCTTCCTGATGTAGTGATAAAAACGTAATTTTTGATGAATTATATCAGAATTTTTCATTAATTACTAGTAGACTTGCCATTCTTTTTGGCTATCGGAAAAGTAGGAAACTGTTTTGTTCTGTTTTTCATCTAGTAGAAAGTAAGCTACAATAGGTTCAAACAGTCAGAGATTTAGCTGGTAGTAAAGGAGTAGCAAAGATGATCGATAAAGTCGCTTTTTCAATAGGACCTCTTCATATTCACTGGTATGGAATTATTATGGGAACAGCTGCCTTACTTGGAGTCTATTTAGCAACCCGTGAAGCAAAACGTCGGGGACTTAATCCGGATCTTGTACTAGATTTGGTATTGTGGATTTTACCTGCTGCCATCGTAGGAGCACGAATCTATTTTGTTATATTTCAATGGGACTATTACTCGATGCATCCAGCAGAGATCCCAGCTGTGTGGCTTGGGGGTCTTGCAATTCATGGAGGTTTAATTGGTGCATTCATAGCAGCCTACTTTTTTATCCGGAAACACAAACTACCGTTCCTTGCGCTTGCTGATCTAATTATTCCAAGTGTCTTGCTGGGGCAAGCGATTGGAAGATGGGGTAACTTTATTAATCAAGAAGCACATGGTGGACCTGTATCGAGGGCGACTTTAGAGGGTCTACATATTCCGAACTGGATTTTAGATAATATGAATATTGCGGGTGTAACGTACCATCCTACCTTTTTATATGAATCTCTTTGGAATTTGGCAGGGTTTTTGATATTGGTTGGGATGAGATATTGGAACCCAAGACGGGGAGAAATTTTGTTCACCTACCTCATCTGGTATTCATTGGGACGTTTCTATATTGAAGGACTCAGAACCGATAGCCTTGCGTTTGATGGGTCAAACTGGCTCGTCTCCCTCATGGATGTTATCTGGTCGCCAATGAGCCTCTTATTTGAGCCGGGTTCAATGTCTTATGGAAATGTACGAATTGCCCAGTTGATGAGCCTTTTATTGGTTTTATTGGGAATTTTGTTGATCTTGATTCGTCGAGGAAAAGGGCTTGCCACGGAGTCTTATCAAGATTTTCCTACTGTACAATATCCGATCAACAAGCAAGGATCTGTGAAGGATCAACCAAAGAAAAGCGGGAAGAAGAAAGAGAAAAAGAAACGAAAATAAAAGCAAGGAAGCTGAGTAGGATAGAACATTATCGCTCAGCTTTTTTAAAATCTAATCCAAAATGATAACGGAAAAAATCTTGATCTAGGGAGCGATGGCTGATTGCAATGTTTCATCGTTCCTAGTCGTATATCAAAAGGGCATGTTTTAAACTTGCAGAAATGATGGCATAAACTCTATTTAGTATAGATTAATTTGGAGGGTTCGATCGTGAAACGTTACCAAGCGGTTTTATTTGATTTAGATGGAACTTTGATTGATACAAATGAACTGATTGTCTCGTCATTTTTACATACTTTGGATCAACATACTCCTAGAAAGTATTCACGTGAAGATGTACTCGCGATCATGGGTAAACCTTTGTTAGAACAGATGCAAATCTTTGATACCAAACAAGCCGAAGAGATGGTGCGAACCTATCAAACTTATAATGTTGAAAAACACGACGAATTAGTAAGAGACTTTCCACGGGTACGAGAAGTGCTCCATGATCTCTATCAAGAAGGGGTTATACTTGCTGTTGTGAGTAATAAGCGACGGAAAGTAGTAGAGATGGGGCTAAAACTTTATGGATTGGATCAATGGATGAGTAGTATCGTTTGTGCAGGAGAGGGGATTCCTGCCAAACCAAAGCCAGATATGTTGCAGTTGGCATTGAAGGAGCTGGATATTCATGCTTCAGAAGCCCTGATGGTAGGAGATACCAAATATGATATGATTGCTGGAAAATTGGCTGGAGTGGATCAAGTGGCAGTGGGATGGAGTTTGCATCCAGAGGAACTGCGTAAGGAATCTCCAAGTTATTGGATAGAAGATATGTTGGAGTTACGGAACGTGGTTTTAGGGGAAGCAGGCCAATGAGACGGACAGAACGCTATCAAGTAAATGGTAGTAATTCTCTATGGCAACTTTACCAAACAGTATCCTTTTGGAAAGTACTTCGAAATGTATTGGTTGCTTGGATTGCGCGATATGTTCCTGTCTTCTCTTGGAAAAATGCTCTTTATCGTCAATTTTTGGGAATGGAAATCGGAGAGAAGACTGCATTTGCTTTTTATGTAATGGTAGATTTGTTATTTCCCGAGAAGATTCGAGTAGGAAAGAACAGTATTATTGGCTACAACACGACGATTTTGACGCATGAATATCTAATAGATGAATATCGAGTAGGGGAGGTTGTGATAGGAGACGAGGTAATGATCGGAGCCAATACAACGATCCTACCGGGTATTCGGATTGGAGATCGTGCCGTGATAGGTGCGGGCTCTGTGGTAACCAAGGATGTACCAGCTGGAGCATTTGTAGCTGGTAATCCTATTCAGGTCATCCAACAGAGGGAGACGTCCCAGATGTAACAGAAGGGAAAGAGATGGTGAAAAGGATGTCTCCACTTTCTACCTTTGCGGATATTTTACCTTGGTGGAGGTCGGTAATACTTTTTACAATGGCGAGCCCAATTCCCGACCCTTTACTGGAGCGAGAAGTGTCCAAACGATAGAATCGTTCAAATAACTGTGTGGCTTGTTCTGGCGTTACTTTTTTTGCTGGGTTTCGAAATGAGATCAAGACGTGCTCTGTTTCTTGCCAAACTCGAATGGTAACTTTTTTGGGGGAATCACTATAGCGAACAGCGTTTTGTATGAGGTTTTCCAATAAACGAACAATCATGGATGGATCTGCCATCATATAGCAAGGTGTAGGGTGGTAGTGTTCTATTAGTTGGCAGTTTTCCTCTACAAGTATTGGATAAGATTCATCTACTAATTGTGCTATAAAATGATTCATCTCCATCAATTCATGTTGCAGTACAACATCATGATGTGTGTATTTGGTAAATTCAAACAGATTTTCGATTAACTCTTGGAGATGTTTAGATTTTTGGTAAACGACTGCAAGATGTTTTTTGTTTTCTTCCGATAGCTCTGTTGCTTGTTCTTGTAATAGATGTAAATAGCCGATGATCGAGGTGAGAGGGGTCCGCAGATCGTGCGAGATGTTGGTGATGAGATCATTCTTCATCTGCTCGTTCTGTCGCTCTGCCTCGATCTTTTGTTGTAATTGAGCCGCCATGATATTGATTTGCTCGGCTAACTGTCCTACTTCATCTAGACTATTTGCCTGAACACGAAAAGTAAGGTCCCCTTTGGCGATCTGTTTCGCTGCCTTGGTCATTTCGCGAAGTTGTCTTGTTTTGGCCTGGACAAGAGAAAAGAGTACCCCTAAAAAGATTATGAGAATGATGAAGCTACTACCAGGGTGGTGAGCAGAGTTAATAAAGTAGAGACCTAGTATAAAAAGAAAGAATAGTTGAATCTGGAGACTACTACGAATAATCCGCTCCATATATTCAAACCAGCGAATCATATGTTCAGCTCCTTTTAGGGGGGGTGATTCCTAGCTTATATCCAACACCCCATACTGTTTGGATATAGATTGGTTTTTTAGGATCAGGTTCGATTTTTTCGCGCAGTTTTCGTATGTGAACCATTACAGTGTTATAAGAAGGTATAAAGTCCTCTTTCCAAACTTTTTCATAGATTTTTTCTAAGCTATAAACTTTTCCGGGGTTTTCTGCTAATAAAGTCAAAATGGCAAACTCTTTAGGAGACAGATCGATTTTCTGTTGCCCTCTATACACTTCATGTTGATCGAGATAAACAGTTAATTCGCCGAGTACCAACTCGGAGAGATTCCCTGGTTTGGTGCCATATGTTTGATAACGGCGAAGCTGGGATTTTATCCTAGCTACTAGCTCTAAAGGATGAAAGGGCTTCGTAATATAATCATCTGCTCCAATTGACAGTCCTTGGATTTTGTGGATTTCTTCTGTTTTAGCAGTTAGCATAATGATTGGCATGGTATGGGTTTGCCGGATTTCTTGACAGGTGGTAATCCCATCTTTGAGAGGCATCATCAAATCTAATACCACTAGATCAATCTCCTCTTTTTGCACCCATTCCAACGCTTCTACCCCATTGGATGCTTCTAAGAGCCGATACCCTTCATTTTGTAGATAGATTGCGACTAACTGTCGAATCTCGACCTCGTCATCAACCAATAATATAGTGGTGTTATTTGTCAAGTTCCCGTTCTCCTTTCACTGACCTTCTAAAGCGATACTTCATTGCTAGGAAAGTCAGCACGATTGCCACTACGCCAAGTCCAATTTCGGTACCATAAGAAGCGATCCACTGAGTCCAGCGTTCGCTCTGCTCTCCCAAAAAATAACCAAGCCCAAAGAAGAGCAAAGTCCAAATGAAACCGGCCGTATAAGAAAAGGCGGCATAGGTGCGAAATGGCATATTGCCCGCCCCGACTAGATAAGGAACAAGATGTCGCACGACAGGAAAAAGATAACTGATTGACAAACCCCAAGTTCCATAGCGGTCTACGAGAGTTTGCGCTTTTGTCAAATAGCCTTCTTTTCCCTTTTGGATTCGCTCGGAATACCGTTGAAGAAATCTCCCTAATACATAACCAATGGAGAGACCAGAGACTACACCTAAATAAGTGAAAATGAAAGAGGGAATGGGATGGAGAATCCCTAAACCAGCAATGGCTCCACCACTTAGTACAATCCCTTCATCTGGAATCGGAAGCCCCACAATTCCTAGCCATAATAGAAAAAAGAGTGCAAAGTAACCATACTCACCTACCCACTGTTGCAAAAGGTCTAGCATATTGTTGCCTGTCTCCTTTCGATTGTCGACAAACACAGATTTGTGCTAGGAATGTTAAGAAGACCCAACTTTTTTAACATCATGAATGTGTTCTCATCTGGTTACTACCAATCATAGGAAAAGAAATCAAAAATGGGTAGGCAAGAAAAAGCGGATAGGTCTTCTTTTCTCCTTAGGGAATGTAATCCTATTGTAAGGAGAAAATCAAAAGCTTTTCTGATAGGGAACTTAACATTTTCTTAAGATGCAGTAACGATATCTAGGAGTAAATGGCATTTTGAAAAATCTTGTTTGGTTTCCCAACACAAAATGGTCACTTTTTGGAAATTGACGGTCTTTTTGACTCTTGAGTACAATAAGCTGGAACATAGATAATTTCCTAGAAGGTAGATTGAATACTTCATTAAGTAAAATAATGAAGTAAAGTTCTTTGGGAGATCTATTTAAGGAGGCAAGGACACATTTGAGCTGGTTGACTCGATTCTCACTACGAAACATAGCTGCTATCCTAATTCTTGTTTTGTTGGTAGTAGGGGGAGGAATCTATTCCTCTACTCAATTGAAGATGGAAGCGATGCCAGATATTGATTTTCCGGTATTAGTAGCAATCACACCGTACCCAGGTGCATCACCGCAAGATATTGACCAAAAGGTCACTCAGCCGGTAGAAAAAGCACTTAAAGGGCTAAAGAATGTACAAAAGACCAACTCCATCTCAGCCGAAAATACTTCTGTTGTGGTGGTGCAATATGATTTTGATGTAGATCTTGAAAAAGCACAACAAGAGATGAAAGAAGCCCTCGAAGGTCTGAATCTTCCAGAGCAAGTACTGAAACCAACGATTAATGCTTATGGTTTTAATACTCTTCCTGCCCTTCAGTATGTCGTAACTAGTTCCAAGAAAAATGTAGCGGAGTTAGAGAGACAAATCCAAGATCAGATGAAAGGGGAACTAGAATCAGTCGACGGAGTAGGTCAAGTTCAAGTGAAAGGGGAAGGAACGAAGCCGATCTTTGTCCGACTTAATCCTGATAAGTTAAAAAAGAAAAACTTAACATATCAACAAGTTCAACAAGCTTTGCAAACTGCCAATATATCATATCCAGTAGGGAGCTTGAATCAAAGTCAAACTAACCTGCCAGTACGAGTAGAGCAAAAAATACGGAATATCGAAGATCTACGTAATTATGAGTTAGTCATATATCCAAGTCAAACGGCTGGACTAGAAGATGCCTTTACTCAGATTGGCGATGGATTTGAGGGGATGGGTAATGCCATTGGTAGTCTGAGTAAAGCGATGGGAACACTTGGCCAGGGGCTTGGTACAGTAGGACAAGGTGTTGGTCTCTTACAAGCTCAAGTTCAAATTTTACAACTAGCTCAAGTAACCCAAGCTGGTCTTTTAGCAGATCAGATTGCATTAAATGACGCAATGGCAAAGCTTCAAGGTTTGGAAGAAGGAGATCCTGATTTTGCTAACCTAACTCAAAAGGTGAAGGGACTTCAGGCATCCATTCAACAAAAATCGGAAACCATCAAAAATTTAAATAGCCAACTTGCTGCACTACAGAAGAAGTTACCAAAGCCATCTGCTAATTCTTCTTCCAAGATGCCATCAGGAAGTAGTAAAAGTATGAGTTCCTCTAAACCAAAGGTGAAAGATGCAGAGATCGAGACAGTCAAACTGATCGATGTGGCAGATGTTGAGGAATCTGCAGAAGATCAGTCGATCATCACTCGTACCAATGGGGAACCATCCGTCAAGATGGAGATAATCAAAGATCCAGATGCGAATATTGTACAAATGGCTGAATTGGTACAAGCAAAAGTAAAGGATCTGCAAAAGCGTAATCCGGATCTAAAAATCGAAACGTTACTAGATCAATCGATTTCAGTAAAAGCATCTATCGAAACGATGGTAAAAGAAGGATTATTAGGTGCTTTGTTCGCAGCGATTATCATCTTGATTTTCCTACGGAACTTGCGGATGACATTGATCTCGATCGTTTCCATTCCTGTTTCACTCTTTATTACCTTGATTGTCTTAAAACAAGCGGATATTTCTTTAAATATGATGACTTTGGGTGGTCTAGCAGTTGCGATTGGACGTGTTGTTGATGATAGTATCGTAGTCATCGAAAATATATATCGCCACTTGATGAAAACTCCCCAACGCGATGTCTCGATTATTCAATTAGCAACCAAAGAAGTAGGTGCTGCGATCACCTCCTCTACATTGACTACGGTGGCCGTATTCTTGCCACTTGGAATGGTGGATGGAGTAGTCGGAGAAGTATTTATGCCGTTTGCCATTACTGTAACGACAGCGTTGATTAGCTCTTTACTTGTTGCAGTCACCATCGTCCCAGTATTGGCAAAGTTATTCCTTTTAAAGGGGAAGAAGCTCAAAGCAGATCATACCCGTAGTCGAACTGCAGGGTGGTATCGCAAAGCCTTGACTTGGTCACTGGATCATAAAGCGATCGTGTTAATTGTCTCTTCCGTACTCTTAGTAGCAAGCCTCTTCCTCATTCCGCTAGTGGGAGTAAGTTTCATCCCATCAGAGAAGGAAAAAGCAGCAACGGTAAATATTAAACTTCCATCGGGAAGTGACTTGGTCAAAACCAATGAGTTAGCTACTCGAATAGAAAATGAATTGAAAAAGTATCCAGAAATTGAGACGATCTCTAGTACAATTGGAGGCTCTCGGGACCAAATTGGCTTTGATGGATCTGTTGGAAGTACCAATAAAGCCTCTATTTTCCTCAACATTAAAGATACAACAGAGATCGATTCATTCTTAGCGACGCTTCGACAAAAACTAGCTTCTTTCCAAAAAGAGGGCGAAGTAAATGTAGAAGAAGTGAGTGGGCTAGGAGTTTCTTCAAGTCAAACTCAGATTATCGTTCATGGTCCTTCATTAGAGGTGATGAAGCAGACAGCAGACGAGCTGACTACCAAACTACAAACAGTCAAAGGGATTACCAATGTAGCGAATAATCTCAGTGCACAAAAAGACCTCGTCACTGTTACTGTGAAAGACGATCTAGCGGCTAAGTATGGGCTATCTGCTGCTCAAGTAGCTAGTACTGTGCGTAATCTACTAGAAGCAGATAAGGTTTTTGAAATAGAGCAAGGTGTACAAACGCAGGAAGTACGACTAGGACTTCAAAAAGAGAATGCTAAATCAGTAGAAGAGCTAAAGAAACTAGAAATTAGCACCCCGCTTGGCGAAACAGTACAATTAGGTGATTTAACCGAAGTGAAAATTGAAAAAGGACCAGTCACCATTCAAAAAGAAGATTCCCAGTTGTATGTGGATATTTCAGGAGATATTACCGAAAAAGATACAAGTGCTGTATCCACGGAGGTAAAGAAAGTAATCGATTCAATAAAATTACCAGAAGGAGTCTCTGTCACGATCGGAGGCACTTCGCAAGAGATCAACAAGAGCTTTAGTCAATTAGGAGTTGCGATGGTAGTAGCGGTTGCCGCAGTCTACCTTGTTATGATTATTTCCTTTGGGGAAGCAACTGCACCATTTACGATCCTCTTTTCGCTCCCGTTTGCGGTAATTGGTGGTCTAGTAGGGTTGTGGATATCAGGTCAAACGATTAGTGTATCCTCCATGATTGGTGCATTGATGTTAATTGGAATTGTGGTTACGAACGCGATTGTTTTAATCGACCGGGTACTACAACAACGTGAACGTGGTTTCTCCGTTCGCGAAGCATTACTAGAAGCAGCAGGTACTCGTCTTCGCCCGATCCTAATGACGGCATTAGCGACGATTTGTGCGCTCCTTCCACTTGGATTAGGATTTGGTGGAGAAGGAACGTTAATCTCACAAGGATTAGCAGTAGTGGTAATCGGCGGACTTGCTTCGTCTACGTTATTGACACTATTCATTGTTCCGATCATCTATATGATCCTTGCTCGGATGCAAGATAGAATGGCTGGAAAGAAAGGTCGATCACTCAATATATAAAACAACAAGACCGTGCTCAATAAGATGCACGGTCTTGTTTTGTAATCATAACCAGTTATGTTACATCTGATCCTACTAACTCCCGAATAGATGAGATTTGATGTTGGTCAAGCAGTTTGGTCAACTCTTCATTTACATATTTCGCAATGTACGGTCCACGATAGATCATACCAGTATATACTTGTACGAGGTCCGCACCAGCACGAATTTTGTCCCATGCATCTTTTCCAGTAAAGATTCCGCCCACTCCGATAATGGGTATACGACCTCGAGTGATCTGGTAAATCTTGCGGATTATTTCTGTCGATTTATCTCGAACTGGCTTTCCACTGAGACCACCTGCTTCTGCAGCTACATTAGGATCGGTGAGTCCATCTCGTCCAAGCGTGGTGTTGGTTGCTACAATCCCATCTATTCCAGCAGCTAGGATCGTCTCGACCGCTGCTCCTAATTGATCATCTGAGAGATCTGGTGCTAGTTTGACGAACAAAGGACGTTTACGACCAGTCTCTTTTACGAGGCTCTCTCTCTGCGATACAATAGAGTCCAAAAGCTCTTTTAGTGCAGATTCTTCTTGGAGATCTCGCAATCCTTGTGTATTGGGAGAGCTAATATTGATAACAAAATAATCTCCCTCTAAATAGAGTTCACGTAAACCAATCAAGTAGTCTTTACTTGCTTCTTCATTCGGTGTATCTTTATTTTTTCCTAGATTGATTCCGATTGGTACATCGGGTCTTGGTAGGCTATGAAATGATTTCTTTGCCGCCGCAACCCCATCGTTATTGAAACCCATACGATTAATGACGGCATCATCTGCTGGGGAACGGAACAATCGTGGTTGGGGATTCCCTGCTTGTGGGCGTGGTGTTATGGTACCAACCTCAATAAAACCAAATCCTAGAGAGGCAAGCCCTGAATAAACATTGGCATGTTTGTCAAAACCAGCTGCGAGTCCTACTGGATTGGCGAAGTCGATACCAAAAAGTTGTACTCGTAGTCTTTCGTCTAGAGTTTTTGTTTGCTTAGTGAAAAGATCACGCATGATTTTTTGAGATTGCATCCATTTTAAGGATTGAATGGTAAGATGGTGAGCTTTTTCAGGATCTAGTCGAAAGATCCATTTTTTTAGGGAAGAGTAAGGCATATCTCCATTCCTCTCTATAAAAAGTATCCGATACTAGTTCTATCCAATCTATGAGAATATAGCACAAACATCTATAGTAGGGAATTCTTGAAAGAAGGCATTCATAATATGGAACTTACATTTGTTACGAGTAATCGAGCAAAATGGTTAGAAGCAAAAGAAATACTAGGGGCATGGGGAATAGATTTGAAATTAGGAAAATATCCCATGTGGGAGCCGGATCATGGTTCAGTGGATGAAATTGCGAACGAAAAATTAAAGCAAGTAATAGAGTTAGAAGAAAATGTGATGGTGGATGATGCAGGGATCTTTTTTGAAGCTTATCCAATGTTTCCAGGTGTATTATCCAAGAGAGTTTTTCAGCTACTCGGCTACAAAGGGATTCAAAAACTTTTGGTGAATGAATCGAGAAAAGCCTGGTTTGAAGGTGCGATTGCCGTCTCTTTTCAGGGACAACAAAATACCTTTATTGGGAGAACAGTGGGTACAATTGGACATTTTGATCCGGATTTGTTATCAGACTTTCTAGATCATCCTTATCCGTACGATCCTATCTTTATCCCAGAGGGAAAAGAAACGGTATTGGAAGAACTAGATCACGAACAAAAACTCGCTTGTTCTTATCGCCGAAAAGCGTTGGTACAGATGGCTGAGTGGATCTTAAGGAGTGACAAAAGATGATCTCGATCATCACCATGCCAGGCAGTAACACAGAACCTATCGTAAAGCAGCTAGAGCAGCAAGAAATACCTTATCAAATGATAGCTAGTGGAGAAGAGATTCAACAGACACATGTATTAGTTCTGCCAGGTGGCCTTTCCTATATACAGATGATGGAACAACTCCAACAATTGGATTTTACGAAACGATTGCAAAATTGGAGTCGAATCGGTCTTCCTCTGTTTGCGGTAGGCACAGGAGCAAAGGTTCTGCTACGTAGCTACGAGGCAGGAAGCTATTACCAAGGACTTAATCTGATCTCAGGTAAAGTGGTAGAAGAGAATAGACTTGATCTAGAGCAGTCTTATTGGATCCAACTAGATCAACCACATCCTTTATTGCAAGGATGTAGAGAAGAACAAGTTATATTGTCTGATCTAGAAGTAGGAATCTTAGGCAACCGAGAGGATTCCTTAGGGGTTTTGCAGGCATATCCTAACATCTCACTGATTCTCTCTAGAGCTAGAACCATGGGTTTTTTAGCTGATTGGAGTGCCAATCATTCATTAGTACAACAACTTTTCCAGAACTTTCTTTCTTATTATCATCCAGATCGAAAAAAATAAGAATAAGACATCAGCTTCGAGAAGTGAATTACGTTATTTGCAATCGATGTCCTTTTTCAGTGTAAACTCCGATAGGTAAAAGAAGAGAGTCTAGGTTTTTCTAGACTCTCTTTTATATATTTTCTTCGAGATGGAGCATATCCAATTTAGAGGGGAGTCCTAAAAGTCTCCTGCCGATATCAACCCAATCCCATAAACTCGTCTCTGAACCTGTATCATATGGTTGTGATTTTTGGCTTTCGATGTCCTTCATGACATAATTTAATGTATATACGATTCTATTTTCGTCGTTTAAAAGAATACCTTCGGCATAGCCAAGGGAGATTGGGAACCAGTGTCTCACTTTTTTTCCATAGTAGATGGATTTCTCATAATCCTCGATAAAAAAAAGGCAGTCGGTTAGTCGACTTACAACAGTGATTCCCTGCTCATCGTTTTTTTCATAGATTTGTTCGTAGAGGGATATATAAGCTGGCAACAGTTCTTGTAGGAGTTGTCGGCTTTTTTCATTATCTTCTGCTAATCGGAAGTAATTTGCCTGTATATGTTTGCAACGATACATTTGTTCTAGATTTTTTTTTTCAGTAAAAATCATAATTAAACGTTCCATATCTTCTGCTGCTTTTAGAAAATAAGGAATTGCTTGGTCTTTTTTGCCTAAATATAACAAACATCTTGCATATTTTTCGTAGTCTGACCAAGACTTTTGGGTGCGGAATCGCTCAATAAACTCAATACTCTGTTGTAACTTCTGTTGATCTACTTTTAAAGGTTTTAATAGTGGTTCTTTTTCCAGAGTGATGATCCCTCCTAATGGAGTTATATACTTAAATAAACAAATTCTATCATTTCTTTCAAGTTTGTCATCATTTTGGGCAAGACTAATAGCAAATCTTGCTAAGAGGTGATGTACATGTTTTTCAAGAAGATGATCATTTCCTTGTTCATGACGGTAATGTTACTGGGATCGGTTATCGGAACTTACCAGTCCTCCTTTGCTGCTGACCCAGATGTTCCACCGACAGAAGAGCAACAACCGATGGATAAAGAAGCCAAGAAAAAACAGCGATTGGAACAAACAACTGAAAAGATAGCCAATTATCTAGATCAGCCAAAAGAGCATATAATCCAGATCGCTCAGGAAAAGCAGCTCTCAGCCAAAGATTTGGTTATGGGTGCAATCATAGCCAAAAAAGGAAAGCGACCATTTGAGGAAGTTATTCAAGAAAAGGCGACTCTTGGCAATTGGAAAGCAGTAGCGCAAAAGTATCATATCGCAATGGAGGATGTACGAAGGGAATTGCATCAGCTATTTCCACACATGAAAAAGGAAGATCTTTTGACCAAGAACCCGGACATTGTATTAAAAACGATATCACAGTATCTTGGGAAAGAAGATCAAGAAATTGCTACGTTATGGGAAAAGCATCCAGTGCGTCCGTTTGGATTGTTTCATGCTGCAATATTGTCCAAAGTGAGTGGTAAATCGTTAGATGAAGTACTAACGCTCAAAACAAAGGAAAATAGTTGGAGAGAAATTGTAGATCAGCTAAAACTGGACAAAACGAAGATTGATCAGGAACGAAAAGTGTTGTGGGGAATTTTGGATCAACAGAGTAAAAGTGTTCAAGAATCAAAAGCGAAAAAGGAATCCTAGATTATCAATAAGCCCCTTCTAAGTGTAGGTTGTTAGAAGGGGCTTATTTGCATGGACTATGATATCAAGAATGTTAGTAAAGATTCCCTAGTGCAAATCGGGCAAAATGAAAGAAATAGACGACTGCGAAAATAAAGATACTGATACAACTGGCTCGTCCCCAATTTAGCTGTGTAATCAGTTTTAGACCAAATGCTAAGAGGATAAAGTACAGGATCTCGAACAGATCAATTGCTTGCAGAGCACCTCCGAGCCAAGTTCCATTAGATGAGATGTAATAACCTAATTGAAACGGTATTGATTCTGCTGTAGGGTCGAAAAAATGGTAGATCAACTCTGCTAGCGCACTGATAATCAAAATGGCGCTACAAACGATATGTAGATGGTACATTTTTCGGAACGTAGTTGTAGCTTGAAAGAACTGAACTAATACCCAAGAGAAAAAAGCTCCTATAAAAGCAAAAGCCGGGATCATCAAGAGACTTACGGAAGTTGCTAATATATTGGCTTTGGTACGATAAGGTTGGCCTGTTTCGGTATTTAAAAACTCGTTACCTGGCGAGGTATTAACAGGATCATAGATTTGATGACTATCTTGCCAAAAGACGTCGATCCCATAAAAAATAGTATAGAGCAGGGAGAATAGAATCATTAGTTTCCAGATCGTCGGTTTCTCTTTCTGTACCCCCATTTTGAGAAAGAATTGATCTAGTTTGTTTTGTTTCACTGTCATTGCACATCACTCTTTCTACTAAATGCATTCATTCCGATCCGTAGGAATGTCCTAATAATACCGTTTTACTCTATCTTCTTAATAAAAACTTTTTAAAAATATGAACAAATTGTAACTTTTTTATGTTCCATTTGATCTATACTCTTTTATAATAACATTTGACTGAATATATAAATTAGTAGAGACGTTGATAGAACGACTCTGGAATCTTGTGGGAGGATCTTATGGAACAGATCAAAGTTTTCTCGGGTACTTCACATCCTATTTTGGCAGAACAAATTGCAAGCGCTTTACATATAGAACTGGGTAAGGTTCAGATTAATCGATTCAAATCAGGTGAGATCTATGTGCATTATGAAGAATCGGTACGTAATTGCGATATTTTCTTGGTACAAACTTTTTCTCATCCGATTAATGAGAACATCATGGAGCTTCTGATCATGGCTGATGCGGCAAAACGTGCTTCCGCTCGCAGTATTACTGCTGTAATACCGTATTTTGCATACGCACGCCAAGAAAAGAAAGATGCCCCACGGGAACCGATTACGGGGAAAATGATTGCTGATTTATTAGCGAATGTAGGGATTGACCGGGTTATCACATTTGATCTGCACGCTCCAGCGATTCAAGGATTCTTCAACATTCCAGTAGATCACCTAACGATGATCGACTCTATCACGGAATATCTTCTGCAAAAGGGAATTACAAATCCCGTTGTTGTTTCTCCAGATGCTGGACGTGCTAAAGCTGCGGAAAAGCTAGCAACCTATCTCGATGCTCCCTTTGCGATCATGATGAAGAAGAGACCAGCTCACAATGCTGCTCGTGTTACCCATATCATTGGGGAAGTAGAGGGAAGAACTCCGATTATCATTGAAGATATGATTGATACGGGTGGAACGATAGTAAGTGTTGTAGAACATCTTCAAGCAAAAGGAGCGAATCCTGCGTATATCTGTGCAACTCATCCAGTGTTCTCCGCTAATGCAGTCGAGCGACTTATTCACCCAGCGATTCAAGAGGTTGTAGTAGCGGATACGTTACCAATGGATCCTATCTCAGAACGTTTTCGAGTTCTTTCCGTAGCATCCCTTTTAGCGGAAGCGATCAAAATTAATATTACAGGAGGATCTATAAGCACCCTATTTCGCGCTGGTATGTAACAATCCCAAACTATGGTATACTTGCAAAAGCACCAGACCACCAGCTGAACGCCCTTTTTTGCTGGGTGGAGGGGATTATGAAGAAAAGTACTTATAGCCAATCCGATCAAAAGGAAAAAGTGATAGCTTTTACTTTAGATGCAGGTTTTTATTATGATCGTGCGGTGAAGTATCTGAATCGTCGCGACTACACCAAAGCACAGAAGTATTTTCGTTTAGCACTTGAAAAAGAACCTGACAACCCTGTTCACTACATTAATTTAGCTGGACTTTTGGCTGAGTTGAGTCAATTTGAAGAGTCGAGCCAGCTACTGCTACATGTTTTAACAGAAATAGATGCAAATCTAGGAGAATGTTGGTTTTATCTGGCTAACAATGCTACTCATCTTGAAGAATACGAGCAATCCGAAGAGTATTTGGTAGAATATTTGAGCCGTGAGCCAGACGGAGAATTTGCAGAAGAAGCAGAAGAACTTTTGTACATGCTTTCTTTTGAATTGGGGAGACCAACAAAAGAACCAGTTTCTCATGCTCTACCAGACTTTTTGCAAAAACATGATGAAGCTCGCTGGCATCTTGGTGAAGGGCGTTTTTTGCAAGCGACAGAGATTTTGGAAAAACTGACGCAAGAACATCCAGAGTTTCTCCCGGCTCGCAATAACCTCGCTCTTTCTTACTACTATTTGGGTAAGCTAGAGTTGGCGATGGCCAAGGTGAATGAGGTGCTAGAAGCGGATCCGAGTAATCTTCATGGGCTTTGTAATTTAGCGATTCTAACCCAAGAGATTGGTAAGCCTGAACAAAGGAATCAAATCTTGGACATGCTAAAAAAGTTGGTTCCATTTCAAGTGGAACATGCATATAAGCTCGGGATTACCATGGGGATTTTAGGTCAACATTATATGGCATATGAGTTGTTTACACGGATTCTCAAAGTAGAAGAGCATCCAGAAGCAACGCTATATCATTATGCTGCAACAGCTTCTGTCAACATTGGCAGAATCGAGTTGGCACAGCGATTCTGGAAGCAAGCTCAAGCCATCGATCCTGAATCGGATATACCTCGGTTTTATTTAGATCAATTAAAGGTATGGAAAAGAGAAGACTTTCAAAACTTCCAGCCAATTCGTTATCGTTTTCATCTGCCATATGAAGAAGAGATATTACGGATGAATCGTGAGGAAGAAGAGGGATTTGAGGAAATGGATCCGACAGCTCTTCTTCAAGAATCTTGTGAATGGGCACTTCAACATGGCAATCATCAAGCCAAGGTTCAAGTGCTTAATGTGTTAGGGTGGAATCCGAGTTTAGACAGTGAACCAATGCTTCGTTCGTTTTTGCAAAAGCGGGAAGAAGAAGATGAACTGAAGCAGATTGCACTTTTCTTGTTGCGTCGCAAAAATGCGGAGCCACCCTATATGCTTTGGTACGAAGATCAATGGATTCGATTGGATCAACCGGATAAACAACCAGAAGGTATTCCAAAATGGAAGCAAGTTTTGAGACTCTGCCAAGAGCAAATGGAAGAGTACGAAGAAGAAGTAAGGCGTGATGCCAAAATCCTCTGGGAAGTATGGTTGAAGGAACAATCTACTACTAATCTCGATACCATACGCAAGGTGGAGGCTTGGGCTGCTGCATTGGAATATGTAGTAATCAAGTCTCATGGTCTCGCACTTTCACAGTCGAAAGTAGCAGAAAAGTACAAAGTAGCTAGTTCTACGGTTGCTCGCAAAGCGAAGCTACTACAACCTTACCTGACATGCTTAACTATCCAAGGAGGTACGCTAGATGAATAAGTTAACTCAACAAGATTTCCAGAACTTTATAGAATCCGGCAAAAAAGTGGTGGAGTTCAGTGCAAGCTGGTGCATAGATTGTAAACGAATCGCACCGGATCTCCCTGAGATTGAAGGGCAATTCCAAGGTAAGTTTGACTTTGCTGAGTTAGATGTAGATGATGCAAGAGAAGTAGCAGAAAAATACAATGTGAAGGGAATCCCAACATTTATTGTATTTCAAGATGGCAAAGAGGTAGATCGCTTACCAAGTCGAGATGCCAAAACCAAGGAACAAGTAGTGGACTTCTTGGAACAACAAGCTTAACCGAACCTTTAGAGAAACAAGATTATTTCTTGATCGAAATACTGTATCCTAAACTAGCAATACCCCTTATGATGATGCATACTCTGTAGTGGCGCGGGAGATCCGCGTCTTTTTTTTGTGTACTATTTTTGTTATAACAGAAAGTATACCGAACCCATTTTAAAATGAAAAATATATGAGAACCTTGATCTAATCAAGAATTTCTTAGCGATAAGGTGAGGAGACCTAGTTATCATGAGCAAATGGATTGGAATTGATCTTGGGGGAACCAATATCAAATTAGGGATTATAAATGAATTCGGAGAAGTTTTGTTCCAGGTTCAGCATCCAACCAGAGGAAAAGGAAATGCGGAAGAGTCGATTCAGCAGATCATTCATGTTGCTCAAGATCTTGCGAAGGAAGCTGGAATAGATTGGATTGAAATCCAAGGTATCGGATTTGGACTTCCAGGATTTCTAGATATCAAGAAAGGGATCGTAAAAAATTTAACGAATCTCTTTTGGAAGGATGTTCCAATCAAGGCGCGTTTAGAGCAAGCTTGGGGTAAACCTGTTAAAATTGAAAATGATGCTAATGCCGCAGCCCTTGGAGAGGCTTGGAGCGGTGCTGGAAAAGGAGTACAGGATCTTGTTTGCATCACACTTGGTACAGGTGTAGGTGGCGGAGTAATCGTCAATGGTAACTTGGTGCATGGTTTCAGCGACTCAGCAGGTGAAATCGGCCATATTGTAGTAGACCCAAATGGCGTGGATTGTAATTGTGGAAAACGAGGCTGTTTAGAGACGATCTCCTCTGCTACAGGAATTATTCGTTTAGCAAAAGAAGCGATGGTGGAATATGGAGAATATACGAAGCTATCGAAAGCAATCGAGATTAGTCCTAAAACAGTATTCGAACTAGCAGCCCAAAATGATCCAGCTGCCAAAGAAGTATTGGAACAAGTAGTGGAAGCATTGGCAGAAGTTCTTTCCATTCTTTCGGTTGTATTAAATCCAGCTCGATTTGTGATCGGTGGAGGAGTAGCACTTGCAGGTGAACAATTACTAGAACCTCTCCGCAATTCGTGGAAACAAAAAACAGACCCACATGCCGCTCAAGGAGTCGAAATCGTGGCTGCCAAGTTGGGAAATGATGCTGGAATGATTGGAGCCGCAGGACTTTTTGTATAATGCGTAAAGTGAAGCAAAAAAGAAGGGATCAATTTATGAGCGACTTTCAACCATTAAACATCGTAGTGATTACGGGAATGTCAGGTGCCGGGAAAACAGTAGCGATGCAGTGTTTTGAAGATCTAGACTTTTTCTGTATTGATAATCTTCCTCCGGTTCTCCTCACGAAATTTGCTGAACTACTAGATGAATCTAACCGGAAGTTACGTAAAGTCGCAGTAGTGATTGATATGAGAGGACGTCAGTTCTTCTCCTCTCTTGTTGATTCGCTAGAGTCCCTCAAACAAGAAAAACAAATTCAATACCAGATTCTCTTCTTAGAGGCGCGTAATGAAACGTTGGTGAGACGCTACAAACAGACGCGTAGGCGCCATCCTTTAGCGGAGAGTGGCACTTTGCTAGAAGGAATTCGCAAAGAGCGTGAGCTGTTAGAAGAAGTTCGTGGGCAAGCAGATTATATAATTGATACAACCGATCTCAAACCAAGTCAGCTCAAGGAGGAGATCATTCGAGCCTATTCTCAATTCGAATCCTCCAAACTCGATGTGAGTATTGTCTCTTTTGGGTTTAAGCATGGTATGCCAATCGATGCTGATTTGGTTTTTGACGTACGATTTATCCCTAACCCCTACTACATTGAATCAATGAGACCAAAAACAGGTCTTGATGAAGAAGTACGGGACTATGTGATGGAACAAAGTGAAACAAAAGATTTTGTTCAGAAGTTAGGGGATATGCTACAGTTTTTAATCCCGCATTACCACAAAGAAGGAAAATCACATCTAGTGATTGGGATTGGGTGTACCGGTGGACAGCATCGATCTGTTGCCATAGCGGAACATATGAATCGACAACTTGAAGAAAATCATCGGAGCCGAATCATCCATCGAGATATGGATAAGAAGGGCGGGTAGGTTATGATAGTGGAAGAAATGCTTCCTTCGCCTCCCAAAGTGGTTTGTATCGGCGGAGGAACAGGTCTTTCCGTCTTGCTAAGAGGCTTAAAAAAATTTGATTTAGACATTACAGCAATCGTAACCGTTGCCGATGATGGTGGGAGTTCTGGTAGATTGCGCAATGACTTACAGATTCCAGCCCCAGGGGATATACGAAACGTATTGGTCGCCTTAGCAGATACAGAGCCCTTATTGCAGAGTGTATTGCAATACCGTTTTGAGAGTGGAGAAGGATTAGCTGGTCATACATTAGGGAACTTAATGATTGCTGCGATGAAAGAGATCACAGGTGATTTTACTCTCGCAATCCAAGAGATGAGTCGTGTTCTAGCAGTTCGAGGGCGTGTTTTGCCCGCATGTCGGGAAAATGTGGTGCTTTGTGCTGAGATGGAAGATGGAAGCATCGTTCGAGGCGAATCAGTAATTCCAGAGGTAGGGAAAAAAATTAAGAGAGTCTTTCTTGATCCACCTCATGTCACACCAGTAGAAGAAGCGATTGAAGCAATTCGGGAAGCAGATGGGGTTATTATCGGACCAGGAAGCCTCTATACCAGTATTATCCCCAATCTCTTGGTAGAAGAGATTCAAGCAGCGATTCGTGAGGTTGCTGCCTGCAAGATATATGTTTGCAATGTAATGACACAAGTAGGGGAAACTGATCATTACACAGCCTTTGATCATGTACAAGTTATTCATGACCATGCTGGAGAGATATTGGACTATGCGATTATAAATAATGAAGTACCACCTGTTATCATGCAGCAAAAATATGAGAGCCACAATCAAAGCATGGTGATTCCAGATGTGGAAAATATCCAACGTTTGGGTGTACAAACTATCTCAGATAATCTGTTACTATACAAAAATCACGTTCGACATGATGCGAATAGGATTAGTAGGCACATATTACGGATTATCCAAGAACAGATGAGAAAGTAATAGGAGTCACTAGAGGGGATCACCTATGTCATTTACTTCGGAAACAAAAAAAGAGCTAACTCAAATAGAAAAAAAGCCTTGTTGTAAGAAAGCAGAGCTATCCGCTTTGGTTCGGATGAATGGCACAATGCAGATTGTAAATCGCCATATGATCTTAGAATTATTGACGGAGAATCCTGCCACTGCTAGGCATATTTTCTCGTTATTGAAGAGTATTTACCAAGTGCAACCAGAAGTATTGGTAAGGAAGAAAGCACGGCTGAAAAAAAATAATGTCTATCTTGTTCGTGTTACATCTCATGCAGAACGAATTCTACATGATCTAGGGATCTTAAAGGAGAATAGTTGGGAACGCTACAATGGGATTTATCAAGATGTGATTGAAAAGACTTGTTGTAAGCGATCCTATTTGCGAGGAGCTTTTTTAGCTGGTGGCTCTGTAAATAATCCTGATAGTGTTTCGTATCATTTGGAAATTGTTACTACTTATGAGGACCATAGTTTGGCATTGAGTGAATTAATGAATCAATTTCACCTACATGCCAAAATCATAGAAAGAAAAAAAGGATATGTCGTGTATATTAAAGAAGGGGATAAGATCGGGGAGTTTTTAAATGTGATTGGCGCCCATCCCTCCCTCTTGCACTTTGAAAACGTTCGCATCCTCAAGGATATGAGAAACTCCGTTAATCGTCTCGTTAATTGTGAAACTGCGAACTTGAACAAATCTATTCAAGCGGCAATGCGCCAAATTGAGAATATCAAACGAATTCAGGATGAGGTAGGACTACAGGATCTACCAGATAAGTTAAAAGAAGTAGCCGAGATACGTTTAAAATATCCGGAAGCCAATCTCTCGGAGCTTGGGGAACTAATTCCAAGTGGGAAATTGAGTAAATCGGCCATCAACCACCGAATTCGTAAATTAGAACAGATCGCGAAACAGCTAAGCACATAAGGGGGAAGTGTAATGAGCATGATCGTAGAGAAAAAAGTGATTGTGCAGTTAGAAACCGGTTTACATGCACGACCTGCTGCTGAATTTGTTCAAGAGGCAGGTAAATATGTGTCGGAAATCCATATTGTAAAGGGCTCCAAAGAGGCAAATGCCAAAAGCATCATGGGAGTAATGGCGATGGCAGTAGGAAAAGGTACTGAGATCATACTACGAGCCAAAGGGAAAGATGCAGAACAAGCGATCGAGGCTTTAGTAGCCATTGTAGATCGACATGAGTAAGGAAGGGGAACAGAACCAGCTTATTTGGTTCTGTTTTTTTGTTTTTGTAACATTTATGAGGTGTAAATACAGGTGTTTAGGACTATGATAGAATAGGAACTTACAAATTCTGTCGAATATTTAGTCGGAGGGGAAAAATGGATTTATTAATTTATCCCACCATTACTGTTATCTATTTCATCCTAGCCCTGATTGCCTTTCGTCTCTTTCGCGAATCCTCTTTATGGGGTTCTGCTTGGACCCTATTTATCATATTGGCACTTTTCTTTGATAGTACTGTTCTTTCCTTAGGAAATATATTAGGACCTGGTTCTGCCTTAGAAGTACTAAGCCAAATCCGACTCTTGCTGTATGTTATCTTATTCCCAACCTTGATCTTTGTAAGTTTGGATCAATTGCGGAAAATTCACGTTGATTGGATCGAACAGTATCGAATTCGAATCAGCTTTCATGCTTATACTGCGATCGTGACGTTGATTGGGATTTTGGTACACTACCAATGGGTTATGGTTGTTCCAGTGGAAGTGAACGGTCTGTTTCGATACCAACCAGCAGAAGAAGTTTTTCCATGGGTTAGCCTTTTAGCAATGCTCTCTATTTTTGCAACGGGACTAATCTTATGGAAAAAGGTGCAGTGGCCGGTTATGTTATTGGGGGCAGGAATTAGTATGATGGGAGTTTTGGTGAGTTACATTTGGGGGATGGAAAGCCTTCTCTCCCTAAGTGAATTAATTATGATGTGCTCGATCGTGTTAACAGACTATCGAAATAAAACGACCGATTATGAAGAAGAGGTATTGTACGTCTAAAAAAAGATGCTCTCCAAGTGCGGAGAGCGTCTTTTTTTAGACTATCGTAGTCTCAGAAGAATTTACCTAAAAAAGAAAGTCCCATGATAACAGCGATTATAATACAGAGCCAGAACAAGCCTTTCTCCTGTTTTTGAGATTTGTTCATGATACTGCTCCTCATTTGTGTGATATTTCACAAACTATTGTATGACTCTTTTCGCCATTCGTAAAGGAAAAGTCCCTGCAATCGAATTTATGCAGGGACTTTTCCTGTTATTTGCTTTCTTCGTCTTTTCTAGTAATAACTTTGTCAATCAATCCATATTTCAATGCATCTTCAGCAGACATAAAGTTATCTCGATCGGTGTCTTGCTCTATTTTTTTCAGTGGTTGTCCTGTGAATTCAGCTAAAAGTTTGTTCAAGTTTTCACGCATCCTCAAAATCCGTTTTGCACGGATCTCAATATCGGTTGCTTGTCCTTGAGCACCACCCAGTGGTTGATGAATCATTACTTCACTATTTGGAAGCGCGAAACGCTTACCTTTTGTCCCAGCAGCAAGTAGGAAAGCCCCCATGGATGCAGCCAATCCGATACAATGAGTTTGGACATCTGGCTTTACTAATTGCATGGTATCATAAATTGCCATTCCAGCAGAGATCGAACCACCTGGAGAGTTGATGAAGAGCTGAATATCCTTTTCTGGATCATCTGCTGATAAAAAGAGTAACTGAGCCACGATAGCATTGGCTAGTTCGTCTGTTACTGGACCACCTAATAAAATAATGCGATCCTTTAGTAACCGAGAATAAATGTCATAGGATCGTTCACCGCGTGAAGTTTGTTCGACAACATAAGGAACTAAATTCATTTGAAATCCTCCTGTTCAAATGATGTTGATAAATTTATCATACCGTAAAGGTCAAAGTAGGTCAAATAAAAGAGAGCCAAAGGTCAGATAACTTTTTATTACCCCATTCTTACCGGTTTTCCTCTTTTAGAATCAATAGTAGTGACAGGGAGGAATCGGAAAATGATTTGCTTATTTTCATTGCCGTTTTCCAACTGAATTCCAGTACAAAGTCTAATTTGAAAACATTTCGTTGACAAAATAAGAAAATATCTAGAACTAACAATAAAAACCCAAAATTTAATCCATTTTTCGTCTTGGCAATTTGCTGGGAATCAGGTAAATTTATATAGACATTATGTTTTGCGTTTAGCAAACTTATTTGAAAACGGGGGAGTAACATTGAAACGTTTTAATTTCAAGCATTTATCCATAGCATTTCTACTCCTAGCCATGGTTGCATTAACAGGTTGTAATGCTATTGGCGAATTATTGGGTTCTGCAGTTAAGGATCAGGAGCAAAGCAACAATAACAATAATAATAACACCAATAACAACCAAACCGATTTAACAGACAATGGGAATAATAATAACAATAACAACAATAACACTGATAACGGCCTATCCGATAGCACCGATGATCTAAAATATAATGGAACTCCTAATGAGCGTTTCCATGATGGAGAAGGCTATCTAAACTACAAAGTGTTGGGATCTGTTTCCGATGGTAGCTACTTCAATCGTATCAGCGGTATCGATAAGACTGGTATCTACTATCTACAACACAACTTACTCCCAACTAGTGCACAATCCCAAGTAAACCAAGATACTGATCAAGGCTTCTTATTGATCGTTCGTGATGCTAAATACATGGGTTACCGTATGGATGTAAAATCGATCGTAAAACAATCGAAGATCTACAAAATTACGGTTAGCTTAACACCAGGTGGAGCAAACAACGTACCAGCTAACTCGATCTTGACAGTAAACGATAACGCAGTAAACCAATTCTCTACTCTGTTCCGTATTGAAACAACAGATGGAGAAGTTCTCTTCCCAAGACAGTAATAGGATTAACAATGATGTAACTAGGCTCTAAGGAGCCTGGTTTTTTTATTCCCTTTTAAAAGGAGTAAAGTTATGAAGTATGCATTGATGAATGGAGTATAAAATCGGGAAACTTAGCACACTTATCCAAATATAAAGTTGTTTTTTAGTAGATTTCATATATATATAACAAAAACGCCTCCTAGACTGCATAATAGCAGATTAGAAGGCGTTTTTCCTTTGGCGCGCCTACCAAGAATCGAACTTGGGCACCTGGTTCCGGAGACCAGTGCTCTATCCCCTGAGCTATAGGCGCAAAATGAGACTTTTATATCGTAACATACAGATAAGCAAAACGCAAGTTCTCATTCAATAGATTCTTTCCATTATGTTATACTAGAAGCAAAGTATATTGGGGGTGTTCCTTTGGCAGTTCGCTGGGATTTTGCTCTAAACCAAGAGTTACAATGCCAATTGGTCATGACTCCACAACTGAGACAGAGTATTGAGTTGTTAACATACTCTCAAGAAGGATTAGAATATTATTTGCAAGACCAGCAACCAAGCTTATTAAGTCAGAATCATGGTAAGGTACAATCTTATTTATTAAGGGAAATAGCGGACCCAAAAGGGACAACCGTTACCCTGGTAGAGGATTTAGAGGAGCAAGTATGGGATCTACGCTTGGATGATCTTCGAAAGTCGTATCTTCAGTACTTTATCTACAACCTGGATGAGAGAGGTAGACTACATCTTTCAGAAGCAGAATTTTGTAAGCGCTTTCAATTGAGATATCCTAGCTGTTATGGGGAGATCTTGAAGCTATTGCAATCATTAGAACCTGCTGGAGTAGGAGCTAGATCTACATCTGAGATGCTCTGTCTTCAGTTACGGAGACGGTCTAGTTCCTCTCTTTCTATTACCTTAGTAGAAAAATATTTAGAAAAAGTGGCAGAAAAAGATTGGTATTGGCTACAGGAAGAATTAAAAGTTTCTCAAGAGGAGCTCGAAGAAGCGTATCAGGAGATTTTAGAATGTGACCCTTTTCCATGTGGTAGATACGCATTGACGGATGTGTCAGATTATATTGCTCCAGATGTGGTAGTTTATTTAGATTATGATCAGTCGGACTATCAAGTTTGCTTATCGGAGCGAAGTAAATCAGTGCTTCCGACATCATGGGATGATTTCACCATGAAAGAAGGACTTCCTTCTACAGACCATCTAAACTGGTTAGAGCGGGCACTATATCAGAGTAAGTGGACACTGTTGCAAATTGCGAAAGTGATTGTTCATCATCAACAGTTCTATATGGAACTGGGAGAAGAAGGTTTGACTCCTCTCACTATGCGTGCTGTCGCAGAGGAATTGGGTTATCATGAATCAACAGTAAGTAGAGCTGTGCAAGGAAAATACATGGAGACCCCTCGAGGGATCGTACCATTCCGCTTCTTTTTTACAGGAAGACGTGGAGATGTGACGACACCTTTTCTAATCAAACGGGAAATTCAGAAGCTGGTAGAGATAGAGAATCCAGTTCAACCGTTTAGTGATCAACATATAGCAGAAATGCTGGGCAAAATGGGGATTGTATTGTCTCGACGAACCGTAGCAAAATACCGACTGGAACTTGGGATCGCCAGTTCTTCGACAAGAAAACAATTGTACCCCTTGGCAAAGAAGTAGGAGGTGCGTTAAAATTGTCTTGTCGATTTTTTTTAGACATAGAGGGACTTATTTTGTATACTAGGGACATAATAAGTCCCGGAGGGAAGCGATGATAGACTTATTGAATGTGCAGCGAAAATTGTTGCCAGACTTACTCGAAGTAATGAAAAAAAGGTATGAGATATTACGTCAGATCCACATTTTACAGCCGGTTGGGCGTAGAGCCTTGACACAGGTGTTGCAAACTACGGAGCGGGTCTTACGAGCCGAAGTGGATTTTCTTCGCTCTCAAGGATTAGTAGAGATTGCGACAATTGGCATGCGTTTGACTGAAGAAGGAGTAGAACTTCTTAAGCTGTTGGAACAATCGATGAGTGAGTTGTTAGGTTTAAGCGATCTAGAAGCCCAACTAACGAAGCTACTACATATTAACCGAGTCATCGTATTGCCTGGTGATTCAGATCGTTCAGAAGCGGTGAAAACAGCTCTAGGTCGTGCGGCTGGACATCTCCTCATGGAGTTGGTTGGTTCTGAAAAAAAGGTAATTGCGGTAACTGGTGGTTCTACCATGCGGGCAATTGCCGAGACGATGACTCCCTCTGCACGTCTAAAACGAGCTCTTTTTCTCCCAGCTAGAGGTGGAGTAGGGGAAAGCGCCAGAAAAGAAGCAAACTTTGTTGTAACACTCTTAGCAGAGAGAGCAGGTGGCAGTTATCGATTGTTCCATGTTCCGGAGCAACTAAGCGAATCAGCCTACCTTGCACTCGCAGATGAACCAAAAATTCGAGACACCCTTGCGATGCTGCAACAAGCTGACATTGTTGTCTATGGCATAGGGGAAGCTAAAAAGATGGCGGTTCGGCGTGAGTCAACTAGAGAGGTACTAAAAATTCTAGATGAAGCACATGCGGTAGGAGAAAGTTTTGGGTACTACTTTGATAAACATGGCAAGATCGTACACCGGGTACAGACGATTGGGCTAGATATCAAGGACCTACCAAGCATTCCGCACAAAATAGCAGTAGCTGGTGGTGCGAGCAAAGCAGAGGCAATTCAAGCAATTGGCGCTCTTTTCCCGCAGGATATTCTCATCACGGATGAAGCTGCGGCTAAAAAGATCTTAAATATCTGATCAAAAGAAAAGGGAATGGTACCATCTCCCTAGTCTCAAAAGGTACATTCCCGTTCATAATGCACTAACTGAAAGGCAATAATACCACTGAATAATTCTAGGAGGAGTTTCAAAATGGCGAAAACAAAAATCGGGATTAACGGTTTTGGACGTATTGGACGTAACGTATTCCGAGCAATGATGAATCACCCTGAATTGGAGATCGTAGCAGTAAATGATTTGACTGACTCAAAAACGATTGCTCACCTCCTCAAATATGACTCTGTACATGGTAAGCTCTTTGCAGATGTACAAGTAACGGAAAAAGGTTTCTCTGTAGATGGCCGCGAAGTTGCAGTTTTGGCAGAACGTGATCCAGCTCAACTCAAATGGGCAGACTATGGCGTAGAGATCGTAGTGGAATCAACTGGGATCTTCACCAAAAGAGAGCAAGCTGCAAAACATTTAACTGGTGGTGCAAAGAAAGTAATCATTTCCGCACCTGCAACGAATGAAGATATTACGATTGTAATGGGTGTAAACGAAGAGAAATATGATCCTTCTGCTCACACCGTCATTTCTAATGCTTCTTGTACTACCAACTGTCTTGCTCCTGTAGCAAAAATATTGAATGATGAGTTTGGAATTCGTCGTGGTCTGATGACAACTGTTCATGCTTACACCAACGACCAACAAATTTTGGATTTACCACATAAAGACTTGCGTCGTGCTCGTGCAGCAGGTGAATCTATTATCCCAACCACAACCGGTGCTGCAAAAGCAGTGTCTCTCGTCCTTCCAGAACTAGCTGGTAAACTAAACGGTTTTGCTATGCGTGTTCCTGTTAAGAACGTATCGGTTGTCGACCTAGTGGCGGAGTTAGATAAAGAAGTAACAGCAGAAGAAGTAAATGCAGTACTAAAAGAAGCAGCAGAAGGAAAATTAAAAGGGATTTTGAACTACTCTGAAGAGCCACTTGTATCGATTGACTACAATGGAGATCCACATTCCTCCTCAGTAGATGCAATTTCCACGATGGTATTGGAAGGGAATATGGTTAAAGTAGTTTCTTGGTATGACAACGAGTGGGGTTACTCAAACCGTGTAGTAGATCTAGCTGAATATATTGCGAAAGCTGGACTTTAATAGGTAGAATGTATCCGTATGATAATTGTTAAGAGGAGAAGAATTCTCGATTTATAAAGGAGAAATTTCTCCTCTTCTTCTTACATAAGGAGGAACACCATGAATAAAAAGTCTGTTCGTGATGTAGAAGTGAAGGGTAAAAGAGTCTTTTGTCGTGTCGATTTTAATGTTCCGATGGAAGGAAGCCGTATCACAGACGATACAAGGATCCGCGCTGCGCTACCTACTATTCAATATTTAGTCGGTCAAGGTGCTAAAGTGATACTAGCTAGCCATTTAGGTCGTCCAAAGGGCCAAGTGGTAGAAGAAATGCGTCTTACACCAGTAGCAGAGAGACTTTCGGAACTATTGGGTCAATCGGTTCAAAAACTAAATGAAGCGGTAGGAACCAAAGTTGAAAAAGCAGTTTCTTCGTTGCAAGAAGGAGAAGTTCTGCTACTCGAAAATGTTCGCTTCTATCCTGGGGAAGAGAAAAATGATGCTGACTTAGCCAAATCATTTGCTGGTCTAGCAGATCTTTTTGTCAATGATGCATTCGGTGCTGCTCATCGAGCTCATGCGTCAACTGCGGGTATTGCGGATCATATCCCAGCAGTAGCTGGTCTTTTGATGCAAAAAGAATTGGATGCCTTAGGTCAAGCATTGTCCAATCCGAAACGCCCATTTACGGCTATTATTGGTGGTGCAAAAGTAAAAGATAAGATCGGGGTTATCGAGAACTTGCTTGGCAAAGTGGACAATCTGATTGTAGGTGGCGGTCTTGCCTATACATTCATAAAATCCCAAGGTCATGAGATCGGAAAATCCCTGTTTGAGCCAGATAAAGAAGAATTGGCAAAGGGATTTGTGGAGCAAGCGAGAGAAAAAGGTGTTAAATTCTATATGCCAGTCGATTGTGTAGTGATCAATGAATTCTCTGAGAATGCATCTATTGTGGAGACAGTCTCGATTGACCAAATTCCATCTGATTTAGAAGCTGTTGATATTGGTCCGAAAACCGCAGAGATCTTTGCAGATGTGATTAAGTCATCAGCATTGGTGATTTGGAATGGGCCGATGGGTGTATTTGAAATGGATCGCTATGCAAAAGGTACCAATGCTGTTGCTAGGGCTTTAGCCGAAAGTGAAGCCTACAGTATTGTAGGTGGTGGGGATTCTGCAGCTGCAATCGAAAAAGCAGGGTTGGCTAGCGAAGTGGATCATATTTCTACTGGTGGTGGAGCATCTCTCGAATTTTTGGAGGGCAAAGAGCTACCAGGTGTAGTGGTATTGCAAGATAAAGAGTAGAACAGGAGATCGTTTTATGAGAACACCGGTCATCGCAGGAAACTGGAAAATGTTCAAGACACTGGAGGAAACCAAAGCATTCTTTCAAGAGCTAGGAAACATGGAGTTTCCCTCCCAAGTGGAAGCAGTAGTATGTGCTCCATTTCTTAGTCTTCCTTGGATGGGAGAGCATGTAAGCAACAAAGTAGGAGTAGGAGCGCAAAACTGTCACTTTGAAACAGAAGGTGCTTATACTGGAGAAATCAGTCTTCCTATGCTGCAAACAGTTGGAGCAAAATATGTGATTTTAGGTCACTCTGAGCGGAGACAATATTTTGCCGAAACAGATGAAGTTGTCAATCAAAAAGTACGTGCTGTAATCGCGCATCAGTTGGTACCCATTCTCTGTGTTGGGGAATCCTTAGCAGAAAAAGAAGCAAATCGTACCAATGAGGTTGTAAAAGAGCAAGTAGTAAAAGGACTTGCAGATGTAAGTGCGGATGATGCTAAAAAAGCAATCATCGCTTATGAGCCAGTTTGGGCTATTGGTTCAGGAAAAGCAGCAACTGCAGAGGACGCAGAAGAAGTGATCGGCTATATTCGTCAAGTATTAGCAGAAATATATGACCAAACAACAGCAGATGCTGTGCGGATTCAGTATGGTGGTAGTGTAAAACCAGAAAATATTGCTACTTTCCTTGCTCAGCCAAATATTGATGGAGCATTGGTAGGGGGAGCAAGTTTAAAAGCGGAATCCTATGCACAACTTGTTCAAAATGCTGTTCAAGGAGGCAAATAATATGAGTCGTCCCAAACCGACGATTCTCATTATTCTCGATGGGTTTGCTTTGCGAGATGAAACAAGAGGAAATGCAGTTGCGCATGCAAAGAAACCAAACTTTGACCGATACTGGACACAGTTTCCTCATACTACTCTCCAAGCAAGTGGGAATGCAGTAGGACTTCCTGAAGGACAGATGGGGAACTCAGAAGTAGGACATCTCAATATAGGTGCTGGCCGGGTTGTATATCAAGATCTAACCCGAGTTACAAAAGCAATTTCGGAAGGATCTTTTTTCGATAATGAAACATTCCTCCATGCGATTGAACATGTAAAAAAGCATGATAGTAGCTTACACCTGTATGGTTTGTTGTCGGATGGTGGTGTACATAGCCATATCAAACATCTCTTTGCATTGTTGGAATTGGCAGCGAAAGAACGGCTACAAAAAGTTTACATTCATGGATTCTTAGATGGTCGGGATGTCTCACCTGATAGTGCGATCCGTTACATCGAAGAACTAGAGGCTAAGATGGATGAAATTGGTGTTGGTCAGATCGCAACGATCCAAGGGCGTTATTATGCAATGGATCGTGACAAGCGTTGGGAACGTACAGAGAAATCATATAATGCAATGGTGTATGGACACGGACCTCACTACAAAGAAGCCGTTACAGCGGTAAAAGAGTCTTATGAGAAGTCGATTTTTGATGAATTTGTTATGCCAACAGTCATTGTAGATGAGAATGACCAGCCTGTGGGTACGATTAATAGTAACGATTCCATCATTTTTTATAACTTCCGTCCAGACCGTGCGATTCAGATCTCCTTAGCATTTACCAACAGTGATTTCCGAGGTTTTGATCGAGGCCCCAAAAAGTTGGACAACTTATACTATGTATGTCTCACGCATTTTAGTGAAGCGGTCGATGGGTATGTTGCATACAAGCCAACAAACTTAGATAATACCTATGGAGAAGTAATCGCTCAAAACAATCTGAAACAACTTCGGATTGCGGAGACGGAAAAATACCCTCATGTTACCTTCTTCTTTAATGGAGGGCGTGAGGAAGAGTTTCCTGGCGAAGAGCGGATTTTGATTAGTTCTCCAAAAGATGTGGCTACTTATGATGAGAAACCAGAAATGAGTGCCTATCAAGTAACCGAGGCCTTGTTAAAAGAGATTGAGGCAGATAAATTTGATACGATTATCCTAAACTTTGCCAATCCGGACATGGTAGGGCACTCTGGAAAACTGGAACCAACGGTCAAAGCGATTGAAACGGTCGATGAATGTCTGGGCAAAATTGTAGACCTTGTCTTGGAAAAAGAAGGAGTTGCCATTATCACTGCTGATCATGGAAATGCAGACATGGTTACGGATTTAAATGGTAATCCTTATACCGCGCATACTACCTTTCCTGTCCCTTGCATTGTGACCAAAAAAGGAGTAGAGCTTCGTAATGATGGAATCTTAGCAGATCTCACTCCTACGATGCTGGATCTGTTAGGGGTAGACAAACCCGCTGAAATGACTGGAACAACCTTGATCACCGAGAAATAATAAGCTGCTTCAATATACTCATAACGGAGAAAATCTGGTATGTAATGAATCCAATTTTCAGATGAGATGAGTGAGTAGCATGGAGCACCGATTAGCAAATGCTAACTATATAAGGAGGATTTTTCTTATGACAATGATCGAATCCATCATCGGACGGGAAGTACTTGACTCCCGTGGTAACCCAACAGTAGAAGTAGAAGTAACATTGGAGTCTGGTGCAAAAGGGCTAGCAATCGTTCCGTCTGGTGCCTCGACTGGCGCACATGAAGCAATCGAACTTCGTGATGGAGATAAAGCTCGCTATCTTGGCAAAGGGGTATTAAAAGCAGTACAAAACGTAAATGAAGTAATTGCAGAGGCAATTGAAGGATTAGACGCTACAGATCAAGTAGGTATTGACGAAGCGTTGATCCAACTAGATGGAACGGACAACAAAGCAAAATTAGGTGCTAATGCGATTTTAGGTGTATCGATGGCAGTAGCACGTGCTGCAGCAAATGCTCTGGGCGTACCTCTTTACACTTACTTAGGTGGATTTAATGCAAAAGTTCTTCCAGTACCAATGATGAACATCCTAAATGGTGGAGCACACGCAGATAACAACGTGGACATCCAAGAATTCATGGTCATGCCAGTTGGTGCAGAGAACTTCCGTGAAGCTGTTCGCATGGGTGCGGAAATTTTCCACAACTTAAAAGCAGTACTAAAAGAAAAAGGACACAACACCAGTGTAGGAGACGAAGGTGGTTTCGCACCTAACCTGTCTTCTAGTGACGAAGCACTAGAAACCATTGTTCAAGCAATTGAACGTGCTGGTTACCAACCAGGTAGCGATGTAATGCTGGCACTCGATGTTGCTGCTACGGAAATGTTCAAAGATGGAAAATACCATTTTGAAGGCGAAGGTGTCACTCGTACTTCAGAGGAAATGATTAGCTACTACGAGGAACTTAGCTCAAAATATCCAATCGTCTCCATTGAAGATGGATTAGCAGAAGATGACTGGGATGGCTGGAAACAACTAACTGAACGTCTAGGTACCAAAGTTCAACTAGTAGGGGATGACCTCTTTGTGACCAATACCGAACGATTGGGTAGAGGAATCCAGCAAGGAATTGGAAATTCCATTTTGATCAAAGTAAACCAAATTGGAACTTTGACTGAAACCTTTGATGCGATCGAAATGGCAAAACGTGCTGGATACACCGCAGTAATCTCTCACCGTTCTGGTGAATCTGAAGACACCACTATTGCTGACATCGCGGTTGCAACTGGTGCTGGACAAATCAAAACAGGTGCTCCTAGCCGTACCGACCGTGTAGCAAAATACAACCAATTGATCCGGATTGAAGACCAATTGGCTCACACTGCTCAATATTTGAAAGAAGATGCTTTCTACAACTTGGCTGACTAATGTTAAAAAAAAGAAGGGCGGAGATAATCCGTCCTTTTTTGTGTATTAAGATTAAAAATCGATTTAAGATGATTGGAGTGAGCAATCTAATGCGGTTTCATGTTTCTTATCTTATTCGTTTCAGGCGTTCTTCTAAGTAGTTCATCTATAACCCAATAGATTAAAGCTAGAAGGAGAAATTCGGAATATCTCCAATTAATAAATGATAATAAAATAACTGGAGAAACGTGGATTAGTAGTGATTTGATGATCCGAAATGGATCTTTTGCAATACGATCAGATAATAATGAGATAGGTAATCCAATCACAATAAAGCTAACAAATAATGAAATAATAGGTACAAGAAAAGAGAAGAGAATCCCTTGAAAAGAATATTGGGTGATTTCTTCATCACTTAAGAACCATAATGTCAAAAGAAAGATTAAACCAAACCAAAGGGAAAATGAGATATATAATTTCCTATTCCATGATTGAGATATGTTTATATATTTTATTCCGACGTAATAAATAACACATAATAACAAGAAGACCCATAAGGTTTCAGCAGTAATCATAACAGGTTCTCCAATCTGTATAATCAATCTTTCTATGGAGATAGTTTTCCCTTATCTTCTAGAAAAATAAAGACAACCTGTTTAGAACTGATTATCATTTCGATAATAGTTTACTTAAACAACAAGGGGTGATATATCATATGGCAAAACTACAAGATACAGCTGAAATTATAATCAATGTACCAATTGATCAACTGTTTTTATATTTTTATGGACCGTTGGACAAAATGAAAATTAGCTCACCAACCAAATTGTTATCAAATGACCCGATTTCGATAACAGATAAGATTGTAGGAAGTATCTACCGCCGTACTTTTGATTTGAAAATAGTAAGTTCGTCTTTTTTAAAACGTGAATCGGCACCTGTGGATGAGTATGTTCACAAAGAATTTGATTTTACTATTCTGGACTTTTTAGAAACACCAGATCAGAAAAAAATAGTAGAGTCTTACACGATGGAGAAGATCGCCAACATCAAAACAGAGTATCTTTTGAAAAAAGTAGATGAGCAGACAACATCGCTTCAATATACATATTCATATTCTTTTATTAGTTGGTTAAATCGCTTAATGTTTCGATTCTCTAAGTTCGACCCAAATGTGTTTATACAAGATATGAAATATAGAATTGAAGCTGATTTTTTTAATTAAGCAAATTTCTTTTGGTAAAAATAAAACCAACCTGATTTAAACTATCAGGTTGGTTTTTGGTTGCAGTTAAAAATATTGACAGCTTGTTGCATAAAGCAAAGTTAGACATAGGCGCGCCGCCGGTTCTCCCGCTTCTGTTTGTCCTGCCTGTCCTGAGGGATCTGCTCCGGCTCCCTACCGTTCATAGTCGCATCTCAAAAAGGGCAAACATTTGACTTTTGTTAGGATTTTGAATGTGAATTTGGTGTTTGAGCGTCCCGACCTACCTGAAAAGTAGAGAAGCAAATGGTTTTTCTCAAAAAAAGTAGATACTTCTTTTTCTCTGTTTACAATGAATGTAAATAATTATATTCTAATTTATGTGAATATTAAATTAATTAGGATAGGAGTGATTCAAGTTGGTAAGGAAGAAAAATCATTTTTTCCGAGTGATGTTAGTTATTATGTTGCTATTAGGATTAGTTACTTCTATGACCATCTCTACTCCAGAAATTCATGCATCAGGACAATACATGCGCGATACAGCGCCAGACGGGCGAGTTTATAAGATCTATATTCCTTCGGGTTATACTGGGAACCCGATGCCTCTCGTAGTGATGCTTCATGGATGTACCCAAAATCCGGATGACTTTGCTGTTGGAACAGAAATGAATACGTACGCAGAGCAATATAATTTTATCGTCGTGTATCCCGAACAACCTTCCACAGCCAATCCTAATTTTTGCTGGAATTGGTTTGATCCAAATCATCAAACTCGCGGCAAAGGGGAGCCTTCTTCGATCGTTGGAGTAGTAAATAGTGTGAAAAGTAACTACTCAATTGATCAGAAGCGAATCTATGTGGGGGGATTATCTGCAGGTGCAGCTATGAGTGTGATTATGGGTGCAACTTACCCAGATGTGTTTTCTGCGATTGCAGTTCATGCTGGTTTAGAATACCAAGCAGCTACGACTGTAGTAGGAGCATACAACGCTATGTACTCAACAGGTGGCCCTGATCCGGACAAACAAGGAATTGCGGCCTACAATCAAATGGGAAGCCATAAACGGGTGGTACGCACGATTGTATTTCATGGAACAGGGGATACCACGGTTATACCTAAAAATGGTGATCAAGTCCTTACCCAATGGGCACAGACTAACGATCTAGCGGATGACGGATTGGATAACCAGAGTATCCATGACACTCCATCCCAAACCATCAGTAGTCAAGTTCCAGGAGGATACTCGTATACACGTCATCTCTACAAAAATAATGCTGGTAACACTATTATGGAGAAGTATTCTATTCAGACGATGGGCCATACATGGTCAGGTGGGAATGTAGATGGTAGTCATACAGATGGGAGGGGACCAAAAGCGAGTCAATTAATGTGGGAATTTTTTAGTGATCAATCCACGATTACTACGACAGCCTCTCATGCAAGCGGAACCTATGCTGGTCCCATTGCGGTAAAGCTAACGACCAACATCCCAGGAACTACTTATTACACCACTGATGGTTCGACGCCTACGACGAGCTCTACTGTGTATACTGAACCGATCAATATCAGTACTACAACTACTTTAAAATACTTTAGTGTGGAGACCAAAGGGAATAAAGAGGCTGTACAAACAAAGGAATATATTATTGATTCCTCGATTCCGACCCAATTTATTAAGTACTCAATAGGAAGTGAAGATGGGTATGTAGGGAGATACATGATTGATGGAATTAGTAGTAATCGGAGTATGGTTGGAGATAAAGGAATGTATAATACGGACACTTATCGTACGATTCTCTCCTTTGATACAAGCGATCTGCCCGATCATCATTCCATTAAATCCGTCAAATTACGGATCTATCGTGAATCCCTATCTGGTTCGATCCATAACTTATCATTAGATATCAAAAAGGGTGTGTTTGGTACTTCTGGTTTGCAGCAGACTGATTATTCTGTAGACGCCACATCACCCAGTATCGCTACTTTTTCTGTTCCATTGGTAGATGGTCACTATGTAGATGTAGAACTACCCCCGTATGCTTTTCAAATGGTCAATACAACAGGCAAAACACAGTTTCGGATTCGGGGTACTACAACAGCAGGTTATTTGCCAAATGTCCTCTATTTGCATGGAGGAGAAAATGAAAATCATCGCCCGACTCTGATCGTAAAATATTAGTAATCATAGTTCTTATTCTTCTAACAGGGTCCTAAATAGGAACTGGCTTTTTTACTCTGGTTTAGAATCAATTCTCTGTTTGTTGTTGATAAAGCATACACCTCCCAAAAATTAGGATTTGAGAGGTGTTTTATTTTCTTCTTCCATACTATAATAGGTCAAATAATTTTAAATATATTGCTATTATAGTGTCTTTTTATGATTTATCTTCGGCAAATATTTGCTGACTTGACTGTATCTGTGATACATTTACATGAGTGAAAAAGGCTTAGGGGGTCTTGCTAGATGGAATTAGCTGCAAAAATTGTGCTATCTATTGTCAGTGTGGGATTGATCCTCGTTGTATTGCTCCAATCCAGTAAGAGTGCTGGTCTATCTGGTACGATCGGTGGAGGAGCAGAGCACGTGATGGGGAAAGCAAAAGCACGTGGAATGGATGCATTATTGGGGAAACTAACAACCGTTCTGGCTACTTTGTTTATGATCGCAGCACTAGTTGTTGGTTATTTTATCAAATAACAAAAGCTCAAAAACATGCCTACTATTCGATAGAAGATACGATAGTAGGTTTTTTTTGTTGTTGGATAGATGAGTTATCCGAAAACTGGGGAAAATAAAGTTTATCGCACTCCGATTAAAAGCTGATTTCGATACGAGAAAGGAAAAGAAGATAGGGAAACTCACATGGAGTTTCAGCTGTTTTGATGAGCATCCGTGTTAGAAGTAAACAACCACTGATGGGAGTTTCATTTTGAACAAGAGCGAAGGAGGTATTGTGTTGCAAATACAACCGCGATCTCCGGAACCTTTTATTTATCGAGGGGAAAAAACGGGCATTCTACTTTTACACGGTTTTACAGGCTCTCCTTCTGAAATGCGTCCAATGGGTGAGTATCTACATTCCAAAGGATATACTGTATATGCACCGCTATTAGCAGGACACGGAACCACTCCAGAAGAAATGCGAAATACCACTTGGCGTGATTGGTGGAAAAGTGTACTAGACACTTATCACAAAATGAAGCAAGAAGGAATAAAAGAGATCGTAGTAGTAGGTCTATCTATGGGAGGAGCATTATCGCTCTATCTTGCTACGGAAGAAGAAGTAAAAGGTGTTGTTTCTCTATGTGCACCGATTTGGGTAAGGGATCGCCGGGCACCTTATGTTGATTTCTTTCAATTTTTCTTTCCTCCTTATTTACCACGTGAAAAAAAGGAGCGAGATCCGTTTATGGAAGCTAACTTAGCTTCTTATGATCGAACTCCGCTTCGTAGCATTGGAAATCTGAATCGTCTGATTCGACAAGTCAAAAGGAGATTACCAAAAGTTACTGTTCCTACCTTAATTATTCAGGCTCGAAATGACCAAACTGTAGATCCTAAAAGTGCACCTTATATTTTGGAGAAGATATCGTCGTCTGTTAAGGAACTCAGCTGGTATGAAAAATCCTCTCATATAATTACATTGGATAAAGAAAGAAAAAAAGTATTTGCCGAGGTAGAGGCTTTTATTGAGAGACTTTAAAGCAAAAGACATGTAAGGAGAGAAGCATTTGACTACAGAACTAGAACTACGTCAATTTATGTTAGAAAAGGCGTATAAGCCATTGACACTACAGGAATTGCAGGAAGCGTTGTCTGTACCGGAAGAAGATACAGAAGCTTTTCATCAGATGATTGCAGAGCTGGAAGCAGAGGGAAAGATTCTACAGACCAAAGCAAAACGTTTTGCTATGCCAGAAAGACTTCAAATGATTCGTGGGATTTTACAAGCTCATTCCAAAGGATTTGCTTTTGTCCTTCCTGATCAACCAGGGGTACAAGATCTCTATGTCCATTCTGAGGATATTCATGGTGCGATGGACGGAGATACCGTATTGGCAAGGGTTTATAAAGCAAAGAATTCAGATCGACGACCAGAAGGTGAAGTAGTACGTGTGGTGAAACGGAAACGGGATAGCATTGTCGGAACCTTTCAACGCCATTCCGATCATTTTGCTTTTGTGGTTCCGGATGATCCAAAACTGAAATTTGATATCTTTGTAGCTCCAGAACATCAGCAAAATGCACAGGTAGGTCAAAAGGTTGTGGTTAAGTTTCTCCACTTCCCAACTGCACGCAATAGCGCAGAAGGACAAATAACCGAAATCCTAGGGTTTTCGGATGAGCCAGGAGTGGATATTCTTTCGATCATTCGCAAGCATGGTTTACCAGAAGCTTTTCCTGCTGAAGTGGTTTCAGAAGCAGATGAAGTGCCAGATAAGATTTCAGAAGAAGAAATTCGAGAACGACGCGATCTTCGGGATCGAGTGATGGTTACGATTGATGGAGCAGATGCGAAAGATTTGGATGACGCAGTCTCGATCGAAAAGCTAGACAATGGGAATGTACGATTAGGGGTACATATCGCAGATGTTAGCTATTACGTGAGAGAAGGGAGTGCGCTAGATCGAGAAGCATATGAACGTGGCTGTAGTGTCTACTTAGTAGATCGGGTTATTCCTATGTTGCCTAAACGTCTATCCAATGGAATTTGTAGCCTGAATCCCAAAGTGGATCGACTCACGATGACTTGTGATATGGAGATAGATGCTACTGGTGAAGTGGTGGATCATGAGATATACGCCAGTGTAATTCGAACCAATGAACGGATGACCTATGGAGATGTGACCAAAATTTTGGTCGAGGAAGATCCTGAATTAATCAAGCGCTACGAACCTCTGGTAGAACACTTTCGGGCGATGGCAAAGTTAGCTGAAACCCTAAGAAAGAAGCGTTTCCGTCGTGGAGCAATTGACTTTAACTTCTCCGAATCCAAGATTTTGGTGGATGAGACAGGGAAGCCAACTGATATTGTAAAACGTCCGCGAACAGTCTCCGAACAACTAATTGAAGAGTTTATGTTAGCAGCGAACGAAACAGTTGCAGAACATTTCTATCGACTAGAAGTACCTTTCGTTTATCGAATTCATGAGAATCCAGACGCTGAGCGACTTCAGAGTTTCTTTCAGTTCATTACTACCTTTGGACACTCTGTGAAAGGAAAAGCCGATAAGGTTCGACCAAGAGCACTTCAAACCTTGTTGGATCAAGTATCAGGCCGTCCAGAGGAACAAGTGATTAGCACCGTCCTGCTTCGCTCGATGAAGCAAGCTCGCTATGCTGCAGAAAGTCTGGGGCATTTTGGTTTAGCTGCTGAGTTTTATTCCCATTTTACCTCGCCAATTCGTCGTTATCCTGACTTACTTATTCATCGGGTCATTCGAGAAGTGTTAGAAAAAGGTACGCTGTCAGTAGAAAGAATCGAACAGTTACAGGCATATTTGCCAGAAGCCGCACAACATTCTTCCGTTCGAGAGCGTTTAGCGATTGATGCCGAGCGGGAAACCAATGATCTGAAATATGCAGAGTACATGAGTGAACGAATTGGAGAAGAATTTACGGGAATTATTAGTAGCGTAACTAACTTCGGGATCTTTGTGGAGCTTTCTAACACGATTGAAGGTTTAATTCATGTTAGTTACCTGAACGATGATTACTATCATTACGATGAATCTACTTATAGTTTGATCGGGGAGCGTACCAAACGGATTTTCCGTATTGGAGATCAAGTAAAAATCAAAGTGAGTAACGTCAACCTTGAAGAACGCAAGATTGATTTTGAATTGCTTGAGCATACCCCAACGCAGCAGTTTGAGGAATATGATCATCTCCGAAAGAAAAGAAGAAGCAAAAAGGCAGAAGAGAAAACACGTCGAAGTAAAGAGAAGCCTCGTTCACCTAAAGGTGGAAAGAAAGGAAAATCGAAAGGTGGCGTACATCTGCAAAGCAAGGCAGGAAAAGGGGCTTCCAAGTCTGGAAAGGGTAGTTCAGCGCCTCCAAAGCGTAGACGAAAACGGAAGTAACTTGATTAAAGGCAGTAATCCAAATAAAAAGCTGTTTGACGTTGTAAGGTGGCAGCACAAACCTTGTCAAACAGCTTTATTTGTTACTTTACAATGGATCGATTTTAAAAGAAATCGTAGGTAAACGATTGTGAACGAGGAATCATTTTTTTCCATTGTTCTAATAAACATTCCTCACCCGCAATCGCTCCAACCTGTTGAAGTTTGGAGACGAGGCTTTTATCCTCGAATATCCCATACAGATGATGAAATCTTTTTTGCATTTCGATGATCTGCGATTTTTTCTTCGGACACTTTGTAGCGGAATGCATACTCGCCTACCCGAATTGCGTCTCGATAATGCTGATCTTCAACTAGTTTTATAACTTTTAGAGTCATACCAGTCCCTCCCTCTCTATTATTTATTATATATATTAGAATCGCTATATTTTTCCTTTTTTAAAGAATAGAGTAATAGGATAAGTAACTTGTAATTTCACTTAGCATGATATAATAAAGTGATTATTCCTTGTAAAGGTGGTGAGATAAGGATGAGTGCCCAAAAAGGCAAAGTGATCGCACGCAATAAAAAAGCAACTCACGAGTACCATATAGAAGATACGTATGAAGCTGGTTTGGTCTTGACTGGTACTGAGATCAAATCAATCCGTCAGGGAAGAGTAAATCTTCAAGATTCCTATGCGCGAATTGATCGAGGAGAAGCATTTATTGTAGGAATGCATATTAGTCCTTTTGAGCAAGGAAATCGGCATAACGTAGATTCGACCAGAACTAGAAAGCTACTGCTTCATAAAAAAGAAATTAGTAAATTAATCGGTCTAACCAAGCAACAAGGTCTTACACTAATTCCCCTCGATTTACATTTAAAAAATGGATTTGCCAAAATGAGTTTAGCTCTCGCTAAAGGGAAAAAGCTATACGATAAACGACAATCTGCAGCCAAACGAGATGCCGACCGAATGATCGAACGTCGTATCAAAGAACAAAACCGCTAAGATAGACTTGTCAAACATTTGTTTTAATGGTAAAATCATAAGTCCAGACGCTTTTTTCATGGGGGCGTTTATGGGATTCGACGGGGATTTTTGTCCTGTGAGGAGCGAGCCGAGGGGTTGCGTATCTCGTTAAATACGCAAACGCCAATGTAACTGGCAAACAACAAAATCTTGCACTAGCTGCCTAATTGTCAGCTAGGACTCTTCTCTTCATCGCCTGTGTGAAGTGTTAGAGTCTCATAACTAAGCAGGCTAGCGGAGGGAGATGTCACGATCCCTCTTGCGAAATCTAGTGGCTGGTCTGTTGAGGGGTTTGTCACTGGACAATTCGATGGACGAGATTTCAAACAGTGACTGCGCTCGGAGAGCCTGATGGGGTGGGGTCTTCGGACAGCGGTTCGACTCCGCTCGCCTCCACCAAACGAGAAAAAAGACCACTTGCCATTAAGGTAGGGGGTCTTTTTTCATAGTTTCTTTATATTGTTGAAAATTTTACAAGAAAAAACAAAACTATTATCTGCCAAGGCGTTTTTTTCATACTATAATTTTACATAGATAAAATGTGTATACGTTTCTAGATACTTTCTTATTTTTAGAACTCTATCGTAGTGGGTGAAATCATGAGCCAAATACGCAATCGTTTAAGCCGAGTTTTTGAGTATCTGCGTGAAGTAAAAGGTAGCGGTGTGGATATTGTACGGGACCTCAAGAAATTTGAAGGGGTTTGGTGGCAAACAGATTTACATCATATCCGAGGAGTGTCTCTTGGATATAACCAAGAATTAGATGGGGCTTGGATGACAGTACAACGTCCATTTATTCCTGTTCCCCCTGCACTGCCAGAAGAACTAGAAGAGTGGATACCAGAATGGTCTGACCCGGAAAAAATTCCCGAGCCACTCAAACAGGTGGGAGACCGTCATTTTGCTGATGAGCCCATTTTGAAGGAAATGTTAGATGAATGGATCGGTACAGTTTGGAGTCCTTGGGCAGATGATGCGAAGGTTCACTGGAGAACCAAACGAGTTTATGATGAGCTTTTTTCCTTCTATCATCAGTTGGTGGAGGAAGAAGAAGAAAAAGAGATCGCTTGGGGGCACGGTTTACTCACTTGGAAAGTGGAAGATTGGGAGATTCAGCGACATTTGCTGGTAACTCCACTCGAGATCGACTTTGATTCAGATACTGGAGTTTTTCGTCTTACTCCAAAGGCGATCGGTACTACTGTCGAAACAGATATGTTAAGCCAAGTTCATTTCTCCAATGCAAAAAAGCTTCATGAGACGATTGAGGAAATGGATTTAAGCTTGAATGCTAGACAGGAGAAAGAGATTGCTCCATTTTTGCAAAAAGTGATCCATTTAATCAGTCCAGATGGTCAATATTATTCGACAGAAGAACCATACATAGAGATGTGGGAAAGTCCTCGAATTTCCTATACACCAGCACTATTTATTCGAAAAGCGACAAGACAAATTTGGGTTGAGGAGATTGAGCAGACTGGGAAAGCATTAGAGAACGGTTTAGAGATTCCTTCTCATATTGCTCGATTGGTCTCGACAGATGAAGAGGAAATTTTAGAGGAATCCCTACCTCCAGAAGATTGGAGCTCTTGGGCTGAAGATGTATTGTATCCAATGCCATCCAACTCAGCACAGAGACAAGTGCTAGAGCGATTAGCCAAGAGCGATGGAGTAGTAGTACAAGGAGCTCCTGGGACAGGAAAAAGCCACACGATTGTAAATGTTGCAGCTCATCTTTTGGCACATGGAAAACGTGTTCTAATCACAAGTGAGAAAGAACGTTCGTTGGAAGTGTTAACAGAGATGATTCCTGAGGAACTACGCCCGCTTTGTGTTCGAATGATCGGAGGAGATCAAAAAGCGGTCAAAGAACTGGAGCATGCAATCCGTTTTATCTCGGAAGGATTGGAAGTAAAACGAATTGATCAGCTAAAAAACCAAGCTGCACAGACTCAGGTCGAACGAATTCAGGTAAAAGCGGAATTAGAAGAAATAGAATCTTTACTCGAAGCATGTGCATTGTTAGAGCATGAGGAAATGCTATTCTCTGGACAAGCTTTTACAGCAGTATCTGCTACCAAATGGCTTCAGGATCACCCTGATCACAATTGGTTTCCTGATCGTATTATGACTCAAGAAGGGTTTCCTCTAACTCACGAGGAGCAGAAGGAATTTAGCAAACTCCTACAACGTTTTTCACAATCTGACTTTAGTAATTTGCTTTTAAAACGACCTAGTCCATCGGAAATTCCGACACCAAATGCATTCCGTTCCATTGTGCAAGAGCTACATCAAGTAGAAGAACAATATTCCCAAAGTGAGCGAACGATTAACGATTGGAACACGAATCAAAACATTGCTCATCTTCTACCTTCTGCTCTTCATTCTGTAGAACAAGCGATTCAAGAGCTCCATGTACTAACTCAATATGAATGGCAATTGGCTATTCTAAAAGATGAGACATTACAAGAACGCTGGAGAACATTGTTAGTAGATTTCCGAGAGAAAAGTGAACTTCTTCAAGTTATTGAACACAATCTACTTGAATATGAATTCACTCTTCCTACACAGCCTGCTATTTCTCAGATGAAACAAGATGTACAAATGGTGCTAGAGAGAATGCGTCGGGAAAAAAGAGTAGGGAGATTTTTCCGTCAAGTAATAGCTCGGAAAACGGCGTATTTATTCCGTGACTGTTTAGTAAATAACAAACCTCCAGAAACAATAGAAGAGTTTGAAGTCCTGGCTCAACAATTGGATCGTTTGGAACTCCGTCATCGAGTAGTATTGAAGTGGAATCGTCTGATGCAGTCTTTGAATGGACCAAGTTTGGAGATGGATCACCCTCAACTTACCATGGTATTAGATGAGTTGCTTCAACAAGTTGAATACCTATTAAGTTGGCAAGAACAGATTATCCAACCTCTCCTACCTGTAGTTCAAAGCTTAGGTATTCCGGTCGTTGATTGGTTTAATGTGGAGTGGCATCAACAACTGCATCAAGGACTAAAAGCATTGGAATTGGCTACTCAACGGGAACGACTTCAACAGGCTTTTCATCAATTGCATCAAAAATTGTTAACTGGTCAAATTATGCCACAAACGCACCCGATCTGGGGAGAGCTGTTAGAAGCTTGTCAGTTAGGGGATGTTGATAAATGGAGTCAGTTATACAAAGAGTTGGCAGAATTGGAGAAAGCAGAGCCTGCATACCGCAAATTCCAAGAGTATCTTGACCTTCTAAAAGAGTCAGCACCATCTTGGCTTGCGACCGTTTTAGAGCAATCCTCCAGAGGAGAAGTTGTAACAATTCCAATGGATATTGAGCAGGCTTGGATGTATAGTCAGTTAACTTACTATGTAGAGAAAGTTCCTCATTCTGGTGAGCTTCGCCATTTGGAAAAACGTTATCATGAGTTACAAAACAAAGAAGAGAAGCTTGTACGAAAATTAATTTCTTACTCTGCGTGGGTAGAGTTATTGGAAAAGACGACCGAAGTAGAAAAACGGAGTCTCATTACGTGGTTACAATTGATGAGAAAGATCAATGCAGGTTCTGGCAAACATATGGAACAGTATCGTCAGGAAGCAAAGAAGGAACTAAAAAACTGCAAAAATGCAGTTCCGATTTGGATTATGCCAGTCCAAAAAGTGATGGAGAACTTCTATCTCGATGACCAACCTTTTGATCTCATCATTGTAGATGAGAGTAGTCAAAGCAGTCTATTCTCTTTAAGCCTATTACTTCGATCTCGCAAGTTTATGGTGGTGGGAGACGAGAATCAGATCTCACCTGATACAGATCTATTAGAACACTTTAATCGTGATCTTATGACGCGATATTTATATGACATTCCACAAGCGACACAGTTGGATACTAGTGTTAGTTTGTATGATACAGCTAGTCGTATTTTCCAGGAAAAAGCGATTCTAAAAGAGCATTTCCGTTCGGTACCACCGATTTTTTCCTTTAATAATCAACTGATGTATGGAGAGGAGATCATCGCACTCCGTCCATTAGAAAAGAATCGATTGCCGGGTAGAGCAATGCAGAGTGTCTATGTCCCGAACTTGAAACATACAGACCCAAGAGGTAATAAGCAAGAGGCAGAAGCAATTATCGAACATATTCGCAAAATGCTACAGGATCCTCTATATGATCAAAAGACAATTGGGATCATTTCGCTTGAGAATGGAGAACAAGTAAATTACTTGGACAGTTTGATTAAACAACATTTTTCGGAAAAAGAGATTTTAGAACGTCGACTAGTCGTTGGAGACTCCTATCGATTCCAAGGAGATGAACGTGATGTCATTCTTCTGTCGATGGTTCAATCGGAGAAACCTACGAAAGCATTAACTAGCGAAGAACACCTTCGCTACTATAACGTTGCAATCAGTCGTGCTCGTGATCAAGTGATTTTGTTCCATTCCTTACTGATAGATGATTTCCCAAAAGGTTGTGTCAGACGGATTCTCTTAGAGCAGTGTTTGGAGCAAGAGGAGCAACAAACAATAGGTCTGGAAAAGTTAGAGAGCAACCTAGAAAGAGAAATATATCAGATATTAACGGAAAAAGATTATAAGGTTGCATCCAAAGTAAAAGTAGGTTGGGAAGCAGGAATGATTGATTTACTAGTACAAGGAAAAGACAATGTACTAGCGATTCAGATCGAAGGGGATAGCACTTGGAATGGACTAGCTGCATGGCGGGATGATCTAAAACAACAGCGAGTTTTAGAGAGAATTGGGTGGAATTTCTATCGCCTTTATGCAAGCCGCTATGCTCAGAATCCAGAGGAGATTATATCTGCTCTCCAAGAACGTCTATTAGAACTTGGGATCGAGCCTGTAAAGCCAAAAATAAAAGAGAAAGTAAACATCGAAAATTAACTTTAAGACACGAAAAAAGAACAGAAGACATGAAAAAGTGTCTTCTGTTCTTTTTTATAAAAAAGTGTTGACTCTATTATCCAACCATGATATATTATTTCTTGTCGCTGCGACAAGGCGGCACAAACAAAAAAGCAATGATGTTCTTTGAAAACGAAAGAGTGAGATGTATCACATTTAGCCAGATGATTTACTATTGAGCTTTCAAACTCAACTTTATCGGAGAGTTTGATCCTGGCTCAGGACGAACGCTGGCGGCGTGCCTAATACATGCAAGTCGAGCGGGGTTCCTTCGGGAACCTAGCGGCGAACGGGTGAGTAACACGTGGGCAACCTGCCCTCAAGCCTGGGATAACTCCGGGAAACCGGTGCTAATACCAGATAATCATTGCTCTCGCATGAGAGCAATGTAAAAGTTTTTCGCTTGAGGATGGGCCCGCGGTGCATTAGCTTGTTGGTGGGGTAATGGCCTACCAAGGCGACGATGCATAGCCGACCTGAGAGGGTGACCGGCCACACTGGGACTGAGACACGGCCCAGACTCCTACGGGAGGCAGCAGTAGGGAATTTTCCGCAATGGGCGAAAGCCTGACGGAGCAACGCCGCGTGAGTGATGACGGCCTTCGGGTTGTAAAACTCTGTTCTTAGGGAAGAAGTTCTGACGGTACCTAAGGAGAAAGCCCCGGCTAACTACGTGCCAGCAGCCGCGGTAATACGTAGGGGGCAAGCGTTGTCCGGAATTATTGGGCGTAAAGCGCGCGCAGGCGGCGCTTTAAGTTGGGGGTTAAAGGCAATGGCTCAACCATTGTTCGCCTCCAAAACTGGAGCGCTTGAGTGCAGCAGAGGAAAGTGGAATTCCCGGTGTAGCGGTGGAATGCGTAGAGATCGGGAGGAACACCAGTGGCGAAGGCGACTTTCTGGGCTGTAACTGACGCTGAGGCGCGAAAGCGTGGGGAGCAAACAGGATTAGATACCCTGGTAGTCCACGCCGTAAACGATGAGTGCTAGGTGTTGGGGGCTTTCCCGCCCTCAGTGCCGCAGCTAACGCATTAAGCACTCCGCCTGGGGAGTACGGCCGCAAGGCTGAAACTCAAAGGAATTGACGGGGGCCCGCACAAGCGGTGGAGCATGTGGTTTAATTCGAAGCAACGCGAAGAACCTTACCAAGGCTTGACATCCCATTGACCGGGGTAGAGATACCCCTTCCCTTCGGGGCAATGGTGACAGGTGGTGCATGGTTGTCGTCAGCTCGTGTCGTGAGATGTTGGGTTCAGTCCCGCAACGAGCGCAACCCTTATCGTTAGTTGCCAGCATTTAGTTGGGCACTCTAACGAGACAGCCGGTGAAAGCCGGAGGAAGGTGGGGATGACGTCAAATCATCATGCCCCTTATGTCTTGGGCTACACACGTGCTACAATGGCCAGTACAAAGGGTTGCGAACCCGCGAGGGGGAGCTAATCTCATAAAGCTGGTCTCAGTTCGGATCGTAGGCTGCAACTCGCCTACGTGAAGCTGGAATCGCTAGTAATCGCGGATCAGCATGCCGCGGTGAATCCGTTCCCGGGCCTTGTACACACCGCCCGTCACACCACGAGAGTTTGTCACACCCGAAGTCGGTGAGAGAACCTTACGGACTCAGCCGCCGAAGGTGGGGCAGATGATTGGGGTGAAGTCGTAACAAGGTATCCCTACCGGAAGGTGGGGATGGATCACCTCCTTTCTATGGAGTATCTTTCATGATACAAATTCGAATGTTTTACTCGGCTATGTTACTCTCACCTTTCGTTTTCAGAGAATATGACTTTTTACCCTTTGCTATATAGCAAAGGGTTTTTTTGTATATTAAAATAGAAATGTGATCAAAAGTTGAACATGATTGAAGTTATATTTTAATGAAACTATTTTATTTTGTTTCAACGGGCAGTAAATTCAAACCTCCAAGTTGAGCAAAGCTTAATGGAGAGTTACTGCTGATAAGCCCGATAAGGTCAAATTAACATTCAGTGGATAATAGACAAAATTCCTACTCTATGAAACGAACCTTTATTGGGAAATGTGTGTCTGGTCATTTGTTGTATCTAGTTGTTTGAAGAGAAGTCTCTCGATTTAGAAGTTTTCAAAACATAAGGGGGATTCCAATGGCCGATCAGAAGTTGGCAAAACAGATCATTGAGTTATTAGGTAATCGAAAAAATATTGTTACTGTCAACCATTGTATGACCAGATTACGAGTAGAAGTGTTAGATGAGAGCAAAGTACAAATAGCAGAGCTAAAAAAGACTCCTGGTGTAATGGGTATAATCCAAGATGACACTATTCAAGTAGTATTAGGGCCAGGCAAAGTGAGCGTCATAACAGAGCGAATTTGCGAAATACTTGGTATTCAAAAAGGGGAGAAGGTCCCGAATGTAAATAGCGAGAAAGATTTGGATCAACTTGCTAACGAGACGAAAAATAAGTACAAAACCAAAAATAAAACTCCTTTTAAAATGTTCCTACGCAAAATTGGTCAAATCTTTATTCCGCTACTTCCAGGAATTATTGGAGCAGGATTGTTAAATGGAATCGTAAAATTCGCAGAAGCAATGGGTGTAGATAAGCAAATTGCGATCATGCAGATCTTGGCTTTTATCAGTCAATGCCTATTTGGATATCTCGCTATTTTTATTGGAATGAATACAACCAAAGAATTTGGCGGAACTCCAGTGCTTGGTGGTATTATTGGTTTGGTAGTATTTAACCCTGCTATTAAAGATTTAAAACTAACGATTTTTGGAGAAAGTTTGACTGCAGGTCGTGGTGGAATAATTGCTGTATTAATTGCAGCTTATTTAGTAGCATTAGTAGAGCGTAACTTACGTAAAATAGTTCCAGTTGTTCTAGATGTTATTATCACACCTATGTTAACGCTAATCATGGTAGGACTAGCAACGTTTTATGTAGTGCAACCAGTAGGTGGATTATTGGCAGAGGGGATCACCAGCTCCTTTGAATATGCGATGGATATAGGTGGGCCGGTCGCTGGATATATTTTATCTGCATTATTTTTACCACTGGTATTAACAGGTCTCCATCATGGGCTGATACCTATTCATACAGAACTGCTTAATTCATTAGGAGGAAATCCACTCCTTCCAATTCTTGCAATGGCGGGTGCTGGTGAAGTAGGAGCAGCTATTGCGATCTGGATAAAGACCAAAAACAAACGATTAAAATCGATTATACCCGGTGCTTTAGTACCTGGATTTATGGGTATTGGAGAACCATTGATGTATGCGGTTACAATACCACTTGGTCGGCCTTTTATAACTGCTTGTTTAGGCGGAGGTCTTGGTGGGGCTTTTGTTGCTTGGGTTTCGATCAAAGTAAGTGCTGTAGGTGGGATCTCTGGAATTCCCCTTGCCCTCACCGTTCTGGAGAATAAATACTTGTTATACTTAGCAGGTGTACTGATTGCTTATATTGGAGGGTTCATTTTAACGTACTTATTTGGATATAAAGAAGAAATGGCATCTCAGTTTGATTAAGCTAATATAACGCTGACACATTTTTGGGTTTGTACACTAAAACATTTCGTACAAACCCAAAAATTTCCACATACTGAAAGGAGCACATTATGATTTTGCAACTAAACAAATTATCTACAGAGCAACGTAATAGGGAAACTATGGATATTGATGAACTTAGTACTTTGGAGATTGTACAAAAGATAAATAAGGCAGATTATGAAGTACCAAAAGCAGTAGAACGAGAGTTAGGTACGATCGCCAAAGTAATAGACCAGACTGTAAGTTGTATTCAGAATAATGGACGGTTAATTTACATGGGGGCCGGTACCAGTGGACGATTGGGTGTGTTGGATGCATCAGAATGCCCACCCACATATGGTACCGACCCTAATTTGGTTGTAGCGTTAATGGCTGGCGGACCAGAAGCATTTATTCAAGCCAAAGAAGGTGCAGAAGATGATCCGGATTTGGGGAAAAGTGATTTAGTCTCTATTCAACTCACTCCAAATGACATAGTGATCGGATTAGCTGCTAGTGGTAGGACACCATATGTAATAGGTGGATTAGAGTATGCTAATCAATTGGGAGCCAAGACAGCAGCTATTGTATGCACAGACGATTCTGAACTTGCGCATGTAGCCCATGATACTATTGCTGTCGTGCCAGGTGCAGAAGTAGTAACAGGATCTACGAGGATGAAAGCAGGGACAGCTCAAAAGTTAGTTTTAAATATGATTAGTACAGGTACTATGATACGTTTAGGTAAGGTATATCAAAATCTAATGGTAGATGTGAAGCCAACAAATGAAAAGTTAGTACAACGTGCAAGGAACATAGTCCAAGAAGCAACTGGATGTTCTGTAGAGCAAGCTGAAGCAGCCTTGGAAGATCATCAATATCATGCCAAGCCAGCTATTCTTCAGATCCTAACGGGACTAAAACCAGATAAAGTACGAGAATTATTAAAGAAAAGCCAAGGCGTTTTGAAGAAAGCGTTACATATGGTTTAGACTCCACTGAGGAGTGAGATCATTCTTTAATTCAAATAAGTGCGTGATGAACACCTTGTCGACTTTAATTCGTTTGCATTGGATGAGGTGTTTTTGATACGTAAAAAAATAAAAAAAGTATTGACCTTCTGCTTTCAGCGTGGTATATTATTTCTTGTCGCCACGAGCGGCACACAAAAATGAAACGCACCTTGAAAATTAGATACAGAAAGCCAAGTAAGAAAACGTAATAAAGTTTTCCTACGACATCAAATATCGTGGAAGTCTTTTACGTTTTGTTGCAATCACCGAAAAGTAATGACCGAGGTAAAGCTACTAAGGGCACACGGTGGATGCCTTGGCGCCAGGAGCCGATGAAGGACGGGACGAACACCGATATGCTTCGGGGAGCTGTAAGTGAGCTTTGATCCGGAGATTTCCGAATGGGGCAACCCACTTGCTTGAAGAGCAAGTACTGCCACCTGAATCCATAGGGTGGTAAGAGGCAGACCGGGGGAACTGAAACATCTAAGTACCCCGAGGAAGAGAAAGCAAACGCGATTCCCTGAGTAGCGGCGAGCGAAACGGGATTAGCCCAAACCAAACATCTTCGATGTTTGGGGTTGTAGGGCGTCTCACTAGGAGTTATCAAGGAAGCAGGTACCAGAAGTGGTTCTGGAAAGACCCGCCATAGCAGGTAACAGCCCTGTATGGAAAACTTGCTTCCCTCCGAGACGGACCCTGAGTACGGCGGG